>CAVDEO010000109.1:0-8086 GCA_963607915.1 bacterium | reverse complement strand
ATGGCTATAGCTGGCATCCACCGGCAGTTCCTGCCTAAACTCACTTTCCGATGCAATATTTCGATATCATATTTTTTCGATATCATATTTTTTCGATGCAATATTTCAATATCACATCCATATGCCCGGGTTATCTGATGTCATATCATTCTATGCCATATTATTTTACGACATATTATTTTACGACATATCATTCTGTGCCATATTATTTTACGACGGACTCAAGCCACTGGGCGTCCACCCGCACGAAGCCCTCACCAGGGCGCACCGACGGATTGCGTTCGATGATTCCGGCGCAGTCCTCATAGACATTCCAGCCGACTTTCAGCCCGACCATCTGTCCGCGCGACGCATAACTGAGAATGATGCTGCGGCTGTCCCCTTCGCCCTCAAGACGGTAGAAATGGAAAGCCGCCGCGCTGATTTCCTCGTTGCGCTGCCTGTCCTCCAGTTTCGTCTCCTTGCCGGAGTCGGAGGTCATCTCCCTCTTTGTAACCCACTTGCACAATTCCAGAACCACATCGTCAAGCCCGGCCTCAAAGATAAGAACTTTCTCCATCAGTTCTCCCATATCGCGGACAAGCCGGAGAGTGTAGCCGCCCATCGCCTTGGTGTGGTTCGTGATGGCCTGCATCTGCGTTTCGAAAATTTTTCCGTCCGGGACAAGCCAGAACATCAGCTTCTTCTGAGGGTCGTGATAGAGCGTCTCGTAGCGGGCCAGATTGACCGTTCCGCAGTGAGGGCATTCCCAGAGGAACAGCGACCCGTTCTTCACCTTTTCCCTGAGCGACGGGTCGTCCGCCGTGTTTATGCTTTTATAGACTGTGATTGCTGTTGTCCGCCCGCACTTGGAGCAGACTCCGTTTGCCTTTGCCGTAAGTGACATATATTATTGATTCCTTTTTTGTCTTTGGTCATATTTGTTTGTCCCGGGTCATATTTCTGTCGTCGTCAGAACATATTGATGCTGATGACCGGGCCTATGTAGAACTTCGGGACATCCGGGATGCCGAGGGCGTTGCCGACGGAGGCGAGTCCGTTCCAGTCCGGAGCGCCGTTGAAGTTCACGCTGATGCCGAGAGTGCAGGGGAGCGTTAGCCAGAGTATGCACTGGATGTCGAACGAGAAGTCGAAGCCGTAGGTCATCAGGCCGCCCACGCCCTTGCCAAGCCCGAGGGTGGCGTTGTTGAAGAGGGTGCAGTCGAAGTGCGGGGTGAGCAGCAGGCGGCGGACATAGAGGCAGCTCCAGAGGAGGGAGCGGTCGCCGACATAAATCGGGATGGCGTAGTCGGCCGTAAACTTTGCGAGGTTCTTCGTGCGCTGGACGAGGGAGGAGCGGAGCGAGGCCGTCTGGATGCCGCGCGGAAGTATGCCCGTGGCCGCGGTCTTGAAAGGCGCGCCGGTGTAGATTCTGCCCTTCTCGCGGGAAGGAATCTGCCTCTGCAACAGCCCCGTGACTTTCAGACCCTGCTCACGGGTGAATCCCGGGAAGTAGCCGTAGGCGTAGCCGTAGGCGGCCGGGGAGTACCAGTGGGTCATGCCGAGGGGGTAGCTCAGGCCGGCCTGCACGCCGCCTCCCCAGCGCGGATAGACTCCGGAGTTGTTTACGGGGAGCACCCCGTAGAGAGTCGCGGAAGCCGTGAGGTTCTGTGATGGGCGGTTGCCGTAGGAACTCATCTTGCGCTCGTATATATATGCCGTCTTCCAGTCCTGTCCGTCATATGCCAGCTTCCAGTCAAGCCCCTCCGGAGTGATTTTCTCCCCGTCGACGGGAATCCCCGGTTTCGAGAATATGTATGCGTTGGCATCCCTGCGGTCGTTGCTGATGTAATAGGTCACGCGCGGGGTGAAGCCCCTGCTCCATCCGCCGGAAGAAAAACGGAACGGGATGTAGGCGCTTATGCTTCCCGAAATGTTCGGAACTGACGGATATGCCTCCGAAAGAAGTTCGACTGAATAATAGTCCCCGCCAGTCTCCCTGAGAAAGAGTCTGCTCTGCCGTGCCGCCCTGTCGTTGAAGTCTAGATTGAGTTCGAACACCGGGTAAAGCCCGCTGTAGGTGAGGTTGAGATGGGCCGAGTGCCGCCAGCGGGACTTGTCATACGGGTCCTTGGCCGCCTTGTAGCCCACGATGCCGGAGAATGTCCCGAGCTGGTTCTGAATCACCGCCGTGGCTCCGAGGTTCACATAGTCGAAAAGATTGTCCCCCAGGTCGTCGGCGTTCATCAGCGCCGGGATGTCCGCATAGAACGGGGCCCAGGAGTGGACGCGGAACATCTGCGGGATCTTGTGGTATCTCTTGGGTTTCGACAGTGTCACGGTGTCGGCGCGGGTGGCTTCCGTTTCAAGGAAATCCCTGTCTCCGTAAATCTTTTCGGCTCTGCGGCCGGCCTGTTCGGAGAGTTTGTCAGCGATAATCCATCCGCAGCGCTCCCTCCAGTCGGCCTCCCTGTTGAAAAGGCTGTCCGTCCGCGTGCGGAAAATCATCTTCCCCTTAATCGTCTGCGAAGAATAGTACAGCCATCGCCCGTCCGCATCGAAATGATAGTCAGATGCTCCGTATCTCGTGGAAGTCAGCTGCCGCAGTTCTCCCGATGCCGGGTCGAGGCTGTAGAGTTCGTTCACTCCGGTTCTGTCGCAGGTGAAGAGCAGTTCGGTCTTCCCGGCATGGATGTCTTCCGTCCGCCTGTCCTCCGGGTCGATGTCCGTCACGCAGCCTCCAGCCCGCCCGCGCTGCAGGTTCTTCATCTGGACAGGCTGAGGTTCAAGCACTTGAGTCCACCGGAACTCTCCGGCAGGCACCTCGTAACGGAAACTGTTCGGGCTGCGGAACGAGCCGGCGAGATTGTGGAGGTGGTCGGCGTCGATGTCGAGACGATATATCCCGAAACCTCCGTCCGATATCCCGGAAACATATATTTCCTCTCCGCTCCACACCGTCTCGACGATTTGCAGAGAATCCGGGGCCTCGAACGAAATCTCCGGCTTCCCGCTCACGGCATTTATGATTGTCAACCGCGAACCTCCTTCCGGACGGGACTCTACGGCCGCGATGTGGGCATATTCCTCCGAAGGCGCCGGGTTGTACATCCATTTCCCGTAAGTCAGGTTCTTCGGCTGCCGTCCGTTCTCCGCGACGCTCCGTATCCTTGATGTGTATTTCAGCGTCCATCTCGCGTCAGGCACGGACTCGCTCCAGTAAATCCTCCCCGTCACCGGAGAATGTTGCAGAGCCCCCGCATAACTTCCGAAATGCGTTATGAATTTTTCCGGGAACATGTTCCTCGATTCCGTCCCGTCTTCCCCTCCGTCTTCCGCGGATATTCCGTGAACATCCTCCTGCGTCTCCGCTCCGTCTTCCGCAGATATTCCACGAACATCCTCCTGCGTCTCCGCTCCGTCTTCCGGAAGACCGATGCGCACCAGCTGATAATTGTCAGCATATCCGTGCTTTACGGCATAAAGTCCATTACCGGCAATCACCGTCTCCTCGTAGTCCGTCGGCATTTTCGGAGTCCGCGTCACCTGTTCCATCGGCATATACGGCGCACGCAGGTCAGCCTTCGCCTTCCACGCCGCCGTCAGGCTGTCCCTCACCGCAGGGAACGAGTTCACGAAATTCTTCCCCGTCGTGTGTCTGGCAATCACCTCGCGGACATCGAAGCGTATCGGGTGGCGGGAGGCGTAGTCGAGATATTCGGCCATGTAGTCGTCTCTGTCATACAGCCAGCGCAGACCGCCGTAACTGAGGTAGCCCAGCGCGTAGTGATTCGGCGTGTAGTTCCTCTGCGAGCCGTAACGCCACTGGTCGTAGTCGCGCAGGTCGCCCTGGTCGAAGCAGACCATGTAGTAGTTCAGGAAATCGGCCTTGCGCCCGCGTCCGGCGCGTGTCAGTTCTGTCTCCGCGATGACGGCATCCCCCTCAAGCAGGGAGATGTCCGTGTAGATTCCCGCCGTAAGCCCGTTCCACATCTCGCCGAAGAACCAGTTGAACGGTCTCAGCGCGTGGCTCAGTCCGAACTGCATCTGACTGATGTGGCGGGATTCGTGCACCGCCAGCTGCGAAACCCAAGGGGTCGCCTCCGCGCCATAGACCTGCGGAAGCGTGTAGGCGTCCATCCTCTTCGGCGCCCAGGCCACCGAACCGTTTGACACCGAGTTGTATGCATGCAGCACGACCGGCATCTTCCCCCTCGTGTACTCCCCCGGCAGATAGCCGGAAGTCAGTCCCACCGGCCTCCGGAAGCGCTCCATCTCGCGTGCATAAACCCGTGCAAGCGAATCCAGCCCGCGCGGGTAGATGATGCGGTAGTTCTCGCTCTCGATGCTGTACCACCTTTTGAAGCCCGGGTCGTCACCGGCCGTGAAGAACTGCGCCCGGGCACCGAACGGCAGGAGCAGCATGGCGGTGACGGCAATCATTATTCTGTGGAATCGTTTCATCTTGTTCATTGGTTTTCCTTGTGCCGGTTTCAGATTCAATGTCGCGGAACGACCTATCCGAGGAACATTGCCGCATTTACGGCCTTTATCCCGTCTCTCAGGTCTTTGGTTGTCGGGTCATTGGATATGACAAATGCTCCTTTCACCTTTTTGTCGAGATATTCGTCCAATTTGCGCAGATGTCTCGCGTCCCCTTCCGTCACATTCCCGCTCATCTTCACCTCGAAGGCGTAGTAGCCGTCGCCCGTCTCGACCAAAAGATCGACCTCGCGCCCGTCCTGCGTCCGCAGATGGTAGAAAGACGCTTCGCAGAGTATGTTTTTAGCCTGCTTGTAAAGTTCGGAAATAACTATGCTCTCAAATTCATGTCCCGTGATTCCGCCCCTTTTGTTCAGCACCGCCTGCTGCACCCCGAAGTCCATAAAGTGAATCTTCGGCGCCTTTGTGAGGCGTTTCTCCGCATTCCTGCTCCATGCCGGAAGGATTATCTCCTGATAGCTCATCTCAAGATAGGTCAGGTATCTTTGTGCCGTCTTGGAATCAACTCTTATGCTGTTGGAAACGGCAGACGCATTGTAAATCTGCCCGTTGAGTACCGCCACCTCACGCTGCAGCCTGATGAAAGGCTCAAGGTCGCGGAAAGAAGCCAGGTCGCGCACATCCCGCTCAAGGTATGTCCTCACATATCCGGCAAGCCATCTGTACCTTTCCTCGTCATTCATCTCTTCGTCGGTCAGTGCGGGATAGCCTCCGAATTTGAGGAAATACTCCCAGGCTTCGGCTTTCGATGAATGATTGCTGTCCATGAGAAACGACGGAAGAATGTCCTCCACGCCTGTCTCTCCGTTCAGCATCCTTTGCCATAAACTCTCGGCTACGGTTTCGTTGCAGTCTTTCGTGCGTATTTCCGGCAGAGTCAGAGGATACATATCGAAGATTATGCATCTTCCCGCCAGACTTTCCTTGACCTTGTTCATAAGCAGAAGCTGGCTTGAACCGAGCAGAATGTACCGTGTGTCGTCGAACTGGTCATAGACGGACTTTATGCTTTCAATTACCTGCGGCTCTTTCTGCACTTCGTCAAGAGCCGCCTTCGGGTAAAGTGAATGCCATTGGGCCGCCGAGAGTGCCGTGTAGCTGCTTCTCGTCACGGGGTCTTCAATGGATATGTATCTGTAGTCGGGGAGCAGTTTCTTCACCAAATAAGTCTTCCCGACCTGTCTCGCTCCCGTCAGAACGATAATCCGTCCTGATTTCCGGCCCTTAATCTTCTCTATTTCAGAGAATATCTGTCTTGCCTTTCCCATGAGTTCGTGTCCTGTTTTTCACTCTCGCAAAGATATGCCTAATATTTGTCAATTCCAAGAAATGGCGTGATTTTCGGAATTGTATTCCCAAAAATGGCGTGATTTTTTGGAATATGTATAAGTCGCTGTGTTTTTTGCTTATTCGGAGAATCGTCCGTAACTTTGCAACCCGTTGGCACTGTGGAATGTGCCGGCGGATTTTTTTGTATATGAGTGCTTGTCTCCATCGTGAACTGGGGAGGCATTCCGGTTCGGGGAAGCGCCGGACAACGAAATAAAAACAAACAACCTTTATAATTTCAATACTATGTTCACAAAACATCCAAGTCCTCGTCACTACGAGGCACCTCTGATATGCACATATCAGATTTCCGCCGAATCCGGCTTCGCGGACAGCGTCGAGTCCAGCTCAATCAAGCAGTGGGTCGAGGAAGACGACCAGAATTCCCTCAGTTTCTAACAATCAAATCCTTAAAGCTATGAGAAAGTCATTTATTTACGCTGCGGGTTTGATGTGTCTTGCGCTCGCCCTCACGAACTGCCGGAAGGAACAGGCAGAACCGGCAACTCCCGCTTCAGAGCCTAATTTCGAACTTTTCGCCCGTCCTGTCACAACCAAGACGGCAAACGACGGTCTTGACACCAAGTGGGTTGCAAAGGATGCAATCAATGTCTTCCACGCCGAAGCCGGCGCCACCGCATATGTCAGCGACGGTTCTTTCTCCGTCAAGGACACCGAGACCGGTAAGTTCGACGGAACGGTCAAGACTCTTGATGCCGACAAATCTTATGACTGGTATGCGTTCTATCCATATACTTCGCTAATTGTTTCCCCGGATAATACGGATGGTGGTTATTGCTATATAGGCTCTCGTTCTGATGCATCTCAAACTCAGACAGGGGATAACAATATGTCCCATATCTGTGGCTCGAACTATCCCCTTTATGGTATCGCAAAAGAAGTTAAAGCCTCTGATGTTCCTTCGATTCAGATGCAGCATCTCACATCTGTAATCAAGATTGTTGTCACGAACTCTACAGAGGAAGAACTTTCACTTAACAATGTTTCGTTCACCGCAGAGGAGAACATCTCCGGTCAGTTCTACATCGCATTTAATGGTGAGACTCCAACATACACTTCAGCAACTTATGCCAGCCAAACGGCTGCATTGACTGTTTCCGATGTCACGGTTGCTTCGAATGGCAAGGCGACTGTCTATATGGCAATCAAACCATTCACAGCAAAGTCCGGCTCAACCCTCAAACTCGCTGTCAACGGCTACGAAAAGACCGTCACTCTCGACAAGGACATCATCTTCACCGCCGGCAACATCAAGCCGCTGAACTTTGATTATGACAAGCAAGCGGAAACTTGGACAAAAGTTTCTCCAACGTCGGAAATGGTGGATGGGGAATATGTAATATTAGTCAAGAGTGTGAATGCTACGTCGTATGGATATCTTCCAACAACTGTAACAACGAGCGAGGCTCCTGCATATGTGTCACAAAGCATTTTCGATGGCGTATCTGAAGATTATAGTGTTAGTGAGGTGCCCGCATCAATGCGTTGGCATTTCGAAAAGAATGCGGATGGCTCATGGGAAATAACCACTACAGATGGACAGTATTTGTATGGTATAAACAATAATAATGGTCTTCGTATTGGAGCAACATCAGGGAAGTGGACTTTAACTGCTCATACAAAGAATGCATCTGCATTTTCTTTTAAGAACGACCAAAATCGCTATATGGGCGTATATAACAATAGTGACTGGCGGACATACACGTCTTTGACTGCATCGAATTTTGGGACTGACGGTAAGAATAGTCAGATTGTTTTGTATTATTGTGGTAATATTTCTTCTCTTGAATCTCTTGCGAGTCCCGCTAACCTTGATGCCGTTGCGTCCGAGAACAACATCTTGGTGACTTGGGATACCGTAGATAATGCTGGTTCTTATGTCCTGTCTTGTGGTGGTCAAAGTGTTGAAACAGATGAATTGTCCCATACATTCACGGGCTTGAATTATAGTACTGAATATACAGTCTCAATATATGCAAAGCCTGCTGATTCTAAAAAATATAAGAATTCCCAAGCTATAGAAGTTGTTGTGAAAACAGAACTGAATCCATCTGGTGAGACCATTCTGGAGTCAGAGATTGATTTTGAGTCAGATGCTTCCAGTTATGCTGATTGGATATTCGTCAATATGACCTCAAAACAGACCGGCACTATAACGGCAAAGGCTGGCAGTAATTATGGGACAACAGGCGGGAAAACAACGGCCTCAATAACAACAGCAAATACTATAGTCTCACCACGGAGTCTTTCTTTT
>CAVDEO010000108.1:0-8284 GCA_963607915.1 bacterium | reverse complement strand
ATCATTTCCGCGGATTTAGCCAAAACTGCGGAAACAGTTCCGCGATGCGACCTTCCGATAGAATTATACATATCCGGTCAATAGATTTCTTGTCTTATCCAAAATTATTTGCATAATGGATAAAAAAAGCTATTTTTGTCCATTATAAATGAATTATTGAATGAAAGAGGCTATTCTTAAGCAAAAAGCAGAAAGGGACAGACTGCTTGCCTGCGACTATCAGGAGAGAATCGCGCAGCAGACGGCGGCTGTTTACCGTGACAGCAAGATGATCAAACTCATCACCGGTCCGCGCAGAGCCGGCAAGTCTTCATTGGCGCTTCAGATGCTCAGAGGGGAGAACTTCGCATATCTGAACTTTGACGATTCCGCCCTTCTCGACGGCTTTGAAGAATCCAAGGTCGAAGATTTGTTGGATGAGGTGTACGGCGGCTACAAGTTCCTGCTTTTGGACGAAGTCCAGAATCTGACCGGTTGGAGCATCTGGGTGGAGAAATTGTACAGAAGAGGTGCGAACCTGATAATCACAGGGTCGAATGCGAATATGTTGTCCGACGACATCGCCGCCCTTCTGTCTGGACGATATCTGGAAATCCGCCTATATCCGTTCTCGGCTGAAGAATACAAGGCGTACAGGCAGAGAAGCGGACAGAATGCGGCTGCGGAGAATGTCTTATATGCTGATTTTCTGAAATATGGCGGATATCCCGAAATAGCCCTGACCCCCAAGGTCTGTGAGGGATATCTCTCCGGACTTTATGATTCCACCATCCTCACGGACATAGTGAAAAGATACAAGGTGAGGAAAGTGGATGAGCTGTACAGCGTCGCGGACTGGCTCCTTTCAAACTTCACGAACACATTCAGCGCCACGTCACTTACGGAAGATTTGGATATGGGAAGCGTGACGACTGTCCAGAAATATTGCCGCTATCTCCAGAACACCTGTCTTTTCCACTACCTCCCGAGATTCAACAACAAACTCAAACTGATGGCCAAGGCGGACAGGAAATGTTATGTGGTGGATAACGGCTACATTCTCGCACGGGCGTTTGAACTGTCATCCAATCTCGGACGGCTTCTGGAGAATATGGTATTTCTGGAGTTGCTGAAAAGGGGATACGACCTTAAACGGCACGAACTGTTCTACTACAGATCCCGCAATGACAGGGAAGTCGATTTTGTCTGCAGGAAAGGCGTGACTGTTCAACAACTCATACAGGTGTGCTATGACATCCGTTCTCCGAAAACCAGAAAGAGAGAAATGGACTCACTGTTGGAATGTGCTGAAGAACTGAAAGTAAATAATCTTCTTATAATTACCTGGGATCAGGATGAAACCGTCGAAAAGAACGGGCGCACGATAGAAGTGATTTCCGTGAGAAATTGGGCAGGCAGATGATGTCCGTCATCTGAAAGTATACTTACAAATTTTTCGCGATTTTATGTAAGTATACTTTCAATTCTCTTTCATCCGTCTTGCAGATGCCCTTGGCCTGAGCCTGCGGATTGAGGACAGCCTCGCTTAGCATCTTCAATCTCTGCAAGATATGCAGAACTTGGGCTAAATCGAAGAAAAAATCGTCGATTTAGCCCAAATTCTTAGCGGCGCATCAAGTCGTGCATGTTGACGACAACTCCGCGGAAGAAATCGGAATGTTTGTTTTTCCTTAGCCCGTGGGTGGTTATGAGGGTCGGTATGATGCCGTACCTTGTGGCGGTCTCCTGTCTGAAACTTTCAATCCGCTGCGTCATCCGGTTCCGTTCTTCAAGTGTCAGTTCATAGTCGGTGTTTGAGCAATACTTTATCTCACATACGTTTATGATCCTGTCATCCCTTTCTATCACAAGGTCAATCTGCGCTCCCCGTTTGCTGTCGTAGCCTTTGTCCCTCCAGGAATAGTATTCCGTATGAACCGCCTGCACTCCGAGCGCCGTGAGAATCTGAGGAATGTGAGCCTGGCAGACACGCTCAAAAGAAAGTCCCCACCAGGTGCTCTGTTTCTGCGAGTTGATGAACTTGGACCAATAGCTCTCGTCAGTCGTTTTGATTTTGCCAAATTCGTGGTAGAAAATGGAATAGAGGTCTGTCAACTGATAGATTCCGTTTTTTGAACTTATTTTCTTCTGCTTGACATTGTATTGGCGGATGAAGTCGCAGTTCACGAGGTCTTCCAGCAGTTGACTCAGATGTCCGTTGTTCGCGAAACTCAATTTGTCCGCGATTTCGGCTCTCGTCATTCCATTTTTCCTTTCCGATAGCAGTTGAACGATGTCCATATACCGTTCCGGAGTCTTGAAAAGGGATTTATACAGTCTGCCGTATTCCCTTTTAAGTTCAGCATTCCTTGAAAAGAACAGCCGGTCAATGTTCTGCGACAGACTTTCCTGCGGGCTCAGAAGACTCAGATAGTAGGGTATCCCGCCCAATGTCATATATGTCTGGAGCACGGAGATGTCATCCCAATGGCATCCTGCGGCGGAAAGATATTCTGCCGTGTCGGCGAGAGTGAACGGGGCGAGATGCATCTCGTGCGTTATGCGGTTGTGGAGCCCTCCCTTGTCATCGATGAGATTCCTGACAATCCAGGATGTCGCACTTCCGCAAACGATGAGAAAAATGTCTGAACGTTTTGACGCCCAGTCATTCCAGAAATGGTCGAGGGCTTTGATGAATCCGGCGTTCTGAGTTGCGAAGCAGGGCAGCTCATCGAGGAAAATGACCTTTCTGCGCTTTTCTGTCCTATCCTCTTCCAACAAATCCCTGAGTGCTCCGAAATGCTCCATCCAGCTCCTGGGTTTGTTCCCATTGTAGCCATAACGCTTCAGGGATTCGTAAAAGGCACCCATCTCCTCCTTTCTCGTACCCCCGATTATTCCTGTCGCTGAGAATGCATATTCCCGGTCGAAGTACTTGTCTATCAGGAATGTTTTTCCGACACGCCTTCGTCCATATACTGCGATGAATTCAGCCTTGTCGGATTCCATATACATGTCCAGCATTCTGACATCATCGTTTCTTCCAATGAGTTCCATCCTGTTTTGTTTTCTGCAAATATACATCAAAAATGCAGAAGTTGGGCTAAATCGAAGAAAAAATCGTCGATTTAGCCCAGGTTCTTTTGGGCGAATCAGCATCTTGAATTCTGAAACCAACAAATTTAGAACAAAATCTATACACGAAGTTTGGTATTGAGCCACAAAAGTGATATATTTGCTTGTCATTTTCGGATGACGATACATACTGAGAGCGTTTAGCTTATCCCAATTTGATGAATCTGGACAATTCATAGTGGATTTGGGAAGAGTGTAGGCGCTTGCACTGGCTATATGTCGGGCGTATGCTCACACTATAGCAGAAAGTGTGAGCATATCCCCATTCTTATTCAATCCACGGCAGTCCAGAGCCAAGTCAAATGGATAAGTTTTAAGGAAGCCCACGCTTTCTTTTATTATTGTTATTACTCCTTGGGCTTCAGGAGAATGATAATTATAATGGAAAACGTTGACCGCAAACACTTTGTTGACATTGCAAAAGGACTGGCATACTATGTTCTGGCAACATTGTCTGAACTTGAGGATAAGGATGGTATTGAGCCCGAATATCTTACAAAAATTGTAATTGACAGGTTGGGAAATACTGACTATAACGAACAATCAATAAAAGAATGGCTCGCCTCCGAGTCTTTACATTCGTCTGTTCTGGAAATCTTTACGAATAATCTTAAAAGATAGGAACAACTATGTATAAAAGATTGTTCTCCATACTCATCATAGTCTATTTCGGCTGTTGGAATTTATGTTTTGCACAAGATTATCGGCTTCACAAAGCTGCCGATGACTATCTGAATATCTACCATAAATATCTGAGTGGTCTGAAGAATACCAGATGCAGTATGTACCCATCGTGCTCAAATTACGCAAACATGGTTTTTCAAGACCATTCTTTTCCCGTCGCAATGGTACTCGCAGCAGACCGGTTGACAAGATGCAGTCACGATATGGATGTTTATCAGACTACATTTATTTATGGATTTCCTGCTGCGGTTGACCTTCCATTTGACAGACCAATACCCAATGGCATAATCGCAGACCATTCCATATCCCAAGTGTGTGTCAGCAACTGCTTTGCAGGAGACACGCTTGCATCGTCACTTGATTTCATCACCTACCTTATCAATCGGAAGAACTACCAAGGCGCTCTGTGTGAGATTGACAAATCGTTATTTAAAACAGCGGGCTTAGGCAAAATAGACTTATATTCCTATAAATTAAAATGTTATGAGGGTTTAGGACTGTGTCGGGATGGAATCCTCGCATTCGAGCAGTCTTTCCCGGAATCTGCAATAAACGATTATAACACCCTGTTCAATGTCGCACATCTGTATGATTTAGTCGGAGATACGGACAAATCAATAACGTACTACGAAAAAGCGTCACGCCTGTATTCGCCGAATCAACAGTCCTCTCATCCATTCAGTGAACTCGGAAAGGCCTACGCAAAACATAAGCAGTACGAAAACGCAAAAATGGCATTTCAAAACAAAATGACAGTGGATGGAAATCTTGACGCATACAACGCCAGCATAAGCATTGTTCGAGAATTGGAGAAATTTAACCGTAAGAGAAAAGGCGTTGCCATGGCGTTGAGCATTGTTCCCGGCGGAGGCTATTTCTATACGAAGCAGCCCAAGAATGCCTTGACGGCATTGATACTGAATGGGGTGTTAGGTTATGCATCCTACACATCCTTCAGATCCCAGAATTATGGCGTCGGTGTTATTTTAGGCGTGTTGGGGCTATCTTTTTATATCGGGAATATCGTCGGCGCCGGGAACAGCGCGATAAAGTATAATGAGAGTATTGAGCGCAGGTACCTTGAGAGATTACAGGTTATTAACCCTTTTATAAATTAATCACTTATGTTTAAATTTATTTCATCAAAGACCTTTGCGGTCGTTCTCACGCTCGTGGTAGCGAGCGTTTCGCATCTGCCGGCTTTCGCTCAGAAGGAGGTAGTAACATTAAAATCCGGCACCCCGGTCGTCCTCACCACAACGACAAGCCTCACGTCAAAAAATGTGATTGCCGGAAGTACTGTGGATTTCAAGGTGGTATCCGATGTGATTGCAGACGGCAAGGTGGTTATTCCGGCCGGCACCATTGCCAAAGGGCAGGTCTCACATGCAAATAAAGCCTCCGCCTTAGGTAAAGGTGGAGATCTGAGCATCGCCGTCAATGCAGTTAACGCCTCAGATGGGACGTTGGTGCCTCTTTCCGGTGGGCAAATTTCTGACAGTGGAGATAGCAAGTTAGGTCTTGCCATCGTTTGTGGACTGTGTACGCTATTCGGGTTCCTGATTCACGGCAGCCAGGCAGAGATTCCTGCCGGTGCACAAGTACAAGCCGTTGTAATGAACAATACGAGCGTAGCATTGTAATTTGTTCTCCTTTATAAATAATGATGCGGCGAGGCTACATGCTTCGCCGCATCTTGTCTAATTGATATGGTGGCTACTAGAAGAAGTATTTATCGCAGGTTATCGTTGTGCCTGTTCCTTTGTTTACTATGCAGCCCGATGTCTGCGCAGATGGGATATTTGGCTATACGGGGATACCGGGTCGACAATATATCTCTGGTCAATTTGTCAACCTGTTCGGTTGCTGCCCATATTCAAATTAAGAATGACACAACATCCCTTGCGTTTAGCTGTATTGGCGGTAGGATTTATATGAAAGACGAATTATTCGTCGAATGGAGTATCAGTGATATCTATCTTGACAGCGGCGATAATGACATTTTTATCAAAGGGATATGCATTAAAAATCCGAAAGTTCCAGCATTGACAATGATTAAGACAATAATCAAGACAATCTCACATCCGGAACTTTCTTTATTCTCTGCGGATGTGGATTTGGTAATCTGTTATCCGTCAGGCGTCAGGAAGCAAGTGACTCGAAAGAAAGTTCAATTTGGCAGATTATTCCAGAAGGGTTAAAGATTTTTACAGCCGTTAAGAGCAAAAGTTTCAGGCGTTTTTATCTTGTTGAGAACTTTTCTCCTTTTAACAACAAAATTCTTTGCTTGCCTGTTATAATGTAGGATAAGAAGCTTATTTTTGACGTGATTTCATAAATACTTCCTAATGAAATATCGGTTTGTAGGCTGAATCTGCGTCTTGAGACCAACTTCACTTAGCATCTTCAATCTCTGCAAGATATGCAGAACATGGGCTGAATCGATGATTTTTTCTTCGATTCAGCCCAGGTTCTCAATCGGTCAATTCCTTGTTACGGATAGAACTCACTCCGCCGGGAGGTCGGAGAGATTGATTTCCAGCAGTTTCATCTTCCGCAGGACAGAGGGCCATTCGGTCTCCAGAAATTCGCGCCTGAGGCTTGAGAGAACCTTGCCGTGCGCGTCCGGGGTGACGAAATAGCCTATCCCCCGTTTGTTGTAGATGACCCCGTCGCTCGTGAGTTTTTCGTAGCTCCGCATCACCGTGTTGGGGTTCACCCCGATTTCGGCCCCATATTCCCGGACGGACGGAATCCTGTCCTCTCCATTCAGCGCTCCGGAGAGGATTTTCTCGCAGACCGCCTCCGCAATCTGGAGATATATCGATTTGTTCGCGTTGAATTCCATATTCATAGCCTTTTACAGAACAGTTGCTCAGTGTTTCACGGTCCGTACGCGGATGTATGCCCAGATGCTGAGGGCGGCGACGTTGACGATGGCCAGACCATATGTCCCCCCTTTGAAGACGCTCAGAATGTGTTCCGGGTCTTCGAAACTCTCGAACCAGCCGAAGATTCCTTCTCCGAGCTGCAGCGTCATCGGCGTGATGACAAGGCTCACCGCCATCGAGAACAGAATCATCGCGAGTATGGTCTTCCCGATTTTGTTCTTCTTGAAATAGAGCGCGCCGAGCAGAAAGACGAGTGTCCATCCGAGCAGGTTCAGAATCACTCCCCAGATGAGTTCACCGAAGGAGAAGAACTGGAACGTCTGCATATCGCCGTCGATGCTCCCGCTGCACAGCTCGTTGAAATCCTGTGCGCCGCTCGCTATGGCGCTTGTGAGCGTCTCCCCGCATTCAGGGTCGGCGAGGCAGAGAAGCCCGTCGGCGGCGAGGGCTATGGCGATGTAGGCGAGAGGGGCGAGGATTGCCGCGTTGATGAACATCGCGAGGAATTTCTCGAGGGAGGATGCCGGGATCAATGTGTAGAACCCGCCCCGGCGCTTGTCAGTGAAGAAACCGTAGGCCTTCGACGGGAAGACGATGACGAGGATATAGAGCAGGACGAAGAAGGATATCCCCCTGCCTATGAGCCCGTAGGAGCTCCAGCTGCCGTCGGCGAGAAGGTGGATCGCGCCGCAGAAAAGGTAGGCTATGAGTCCGGACAGCGCGGTCAGCAGGACCGTGAGCCAGGTGTTGTTGAATGTGTTGCGGAGGTCGCTGACATAGTACTTGCCGAACCTCCTGAAATTGAATATGTCGTTCATAGTCATGTGCTTTTATTTATTGAAAACCGCCTTGAACCAGTCCTTGTTCCTGTGGACGGCGTTGAACAGGGCTTCAATGTTGACCTTGCTTTCGCGGCCGTCTGGGTTGGGGATGACCTGGATGCATCCTCCCGGGATGAACTCGCTGTAGAGCGCGTCCGGATTGACCTCCGTTCCGTAGTCGAAGAACAGCTTCGAGGAAATCTCTGCGAGACCGGCGTCGAGCAGGACATCCTGACGGTCGAGGATTATGACCGGGTCTATGACATTCTCGAGGTCCTTGACCTGATGCGTGGAAATCACGACGGTGGCCTCCTCGGAGGTGTACTGCATCAGAGCCTTGCGGAACTGTGCCTTTGACGGGATGTCAAGCCCGTTGGTCGGCTCGTCCATGAGGATGTAGCGGCTTCCGCTCGCGAGGGCGAAAGAAATGTGGGTTTTCTTGAGCTGTCCGGCCGACATCCTGTCCATCCGGTTCTCCATCGGCACTTCAAACAGCTCGGTCAGCGCGGAAAAGGCCTCAATGGAGAACCCCTCCCAGAACTTGCCGTAGTTCAGTGCGAACTCCATCGGTTTCATCGCGTTCTCGGCCACCTCGTCGCTGAGGTAGTACACCTGCGTGAGCAGTCCCGGCTTCCTGTCATAAGGTCTGCGTCCGTCGATGTCGATTGTTCCCGTCTGCGGTTTCTTGAGTCCGCAGAGCAGGGTCAGCAGAGTGGTTTTCCCGACTCCGTTTTCTCCGAGCAGCCCGTAGATGTTCCCGGGCTTAAGCTCCAT
>CAVDEO010000107.1:1756-8402 GCA_963607915.1 bacterium | reverse complement strand
TTAAGGATTACTAAATTCAGTCTCAGAGTTTATACAAGACAATATGATAGATTACATCAAGGGCACAGTCGCCGAAATCCTCCCCACGGAGATGACTCTGGAATGCCACGGCATAGGCTACAAAATACTCATCTCCCTCCAGTCATTTGAAGAACTCAAAACCAGGACTGACGCGACCGTCTACATCCACCACTACCTCCGCGAGGACGATGAGCAGTATTTCGGATTCGCCACGAAGGATGAACGGGAACTGTTCAGGCTTCTCATCGGCGTGTCCGGAGTCGGAGCAGCGACGGCGAGGATGATGCTTTCGTCAATGAGTTCGGAGGAACTACGCAACGCCATTCTTTCGGAAGACATAAACCGGATAAAAAGCATCAAGGGCATCGGACTGAAGTCCGCGCAGCGCCTCATCCTCGAACTCAAGGACAAAATCACGAAAGGCGCTGGAGCGGAGCAGACCACGATTTTCCAGACCGGAGGCAATCCGAACGTCGAAGAAGCCACCACCGCCCTCGTCATGCTCGGATTCACGAAACCGAATGTCACAAAAGCCATCGCCGCAGTGCTCAAGGAAACTCCGGATGCAACACTCGAACAGCTGATTAAGATGTCGCTGAAAAGGCTTTAAGTTTTCGATTGCAAGGATTCAAATAAGACAAACAACGCAGCAGACCGCCTCGCAGGAAAGATTCGTAAAAGAGTATATTTGTTCCACGTGGAACAAATCTCCTAAAAAATCCCGTGCAAATCTCCACCAATTTATTTTTTAACGCTTACTAAGAAAGGGTATCGTTAAAAGACCGACAAGTCGCCCTCAAAAAAAACTACCTGCCAAAATATACAAGAAGAACAGAGATGTCAGCAGGAGAAACGCCCGAAATACGCGAAGCCTGCGCAATGGTCCGAGGCGCATATTTTTTCAATTTCTGACGACACTCTATCGAGAGAGACGACACCCTGTCAAAATCAAAATCATCGGGAATGACGAGATTTTCAAGACGGAGAATCTTGTCGGCGGCCTGACGCTCGCGCTCGATATAGCCTTTATATTTTATATGTATATCGACAATGTCAAGCAAGGAATCCTGATACATCTCCTTCATATTTTGGTCTGACTCCCGCTCGGAAACTTCGGAAGAAATCCCCACAGACCCGGCGGCAGCAACAAGACTCATCCCATAAGAATAGGAGTCACCATGGCAAGCTTCAGGGGAATCCTCCCCTATCCCATATCGCTTAAAAGTTCCACGTGGAACATAATTCAAAATCTCGCGGACTGAAACCTGCGGGCGTGAGACAAGATCCGCCAGTTTCCGCCTGGACGGAATTTCCGCCGTGGACTTAGAGCGGAGATATTCGTTCACATCCTCGGGACGGATGGAATAATCGCCGAAGAAATTCTCAAACTTGGAAACTTCCTCATATTTCCTCATTGTGAAATCATAACGGAAATCATCGGCAAGACCAATCCTGTGCGAAAGCGGCGTAAGACGGAAATCCGCGTTGTCCTGACGAAGAAGAATCCGATACTCAGCGCGGGAAGTGAACATCCTGTATGGTTCATCCACACCCTTGGTGATGAGGTCATCTATAAGAACCCCGATGTAAGCCTCGTCCCTTTTCAGAACAAAGGCATCCTTGTCTGCAAGTTTAAGATGTGCGTTGATTCCGGCCATGAGACCCTGCGCGGCAGCTTCCTCATAACCGGTCGTTCCGTTGATCTGGCCGGCGAAGAAAAGCCCGTCAATGTCTTTGAGTTCAAGAGACGGCTTCAGCTGGGTCGGGTCGAAATAATCATACTCGACAGCATAAGCCGGGCGGTAAATCCGCACATTCTCAAGCCCGCGGATATGATGCAGCGCCTCAAGCTGAATCTCCAGAGGAAGCGAGGAGGAGAATCCCTGAAGATAGAACTCATTAGTGTCCCTCCCCTCAGGTTCAAGGAAAAGCTGATGTTCGGTCTTGTCGGCAAAAGTGCGCAGCTTGTCCTCTATGCTCGGGCAATAGCGCGGACCGATGCCTGTAATCTTTCCTGAAAAAAGTGGAGAGTCCTTGAAACCCGAACGAAGTATGTCGTGAACCTCTCCATTCGTGTGGACAATGTAACAGTCGTGCTGCGGTGCTCTCCCCTGCACTGAAGAAAGGAAAGGGAGAAAGGAAAACTTTTCAGGAGCGGCATCGCCTTTCTGAACCGGAAGGGCGGAAACATTGACGGATGAAATGTCAATGCGAGGAGGAGTGCCGGTCTTCATCCGGCCGGTGCGTATCCCCATCGATTTGAGTTGTTCGGTCAGGCCGAAGGAGGACATCTCCCCAATCCTGCCTCCGACGAAATCGTTGTGACCGATGAAAAGCCGCCCCGAAAGAAAGGTTCCGGCAGTGAGAATAACCGCTTGAGATTTGAAAATTGCTCCCGTAGTCGTACGGCAGCCCACGATTTTTGAATTCTCAAAAAGAAATTCAGTGACAGTATCTTGGTAAATATTTAATTTACAATTACTTTCAAGCAATTTTCGCCATATTGCGCTGAACCGGTTTTTGTCGCATTGCGCACGCGGACTCCACATTGCCGGGCCTTTCGAGCGGTTGAGCATCCTGAACTGCAAGGTCGAAAGGTCTGTCACGATTCCCATGCAACCGCCGAGCGCGTCAATCTCCCGGACAATCTGACCCTTCGCAATTCCGCCGACAGCAGGATTGCAGGACATCTGTCCGAATTTGTTCATATCCATCGAAATCAGAAGAGTCCGCGAGCCGAGACGTGCCGCAGCCATCGCCGCCTCGCATCCGGCGTGTCCTCCCCCGACGACGATTATGTCGTAATCATTGAATCCCATAAAACTACAGAAGTTCGCGCAGCGAGAGATAATAATTCTCCTTTGAACGCATCATCTTTATATCCTCCTCCGTGTGGTCGTCATAGCCGATGAGATGCAGAAGACCGTGAATGATGACCCGGTTCAATTCGTCCTTGAATTCCGTTCCGAACTCGACGGCATTCTCCCGCACCGAATCGACGCTGATGAAAAGGTCGCCGGAAAGACGGTCGCCTTCGCAATAGTCGAAAGTTATTATGTCAGTGAAATAGTCGTGCTGGAGGAATTTCTGATTGATGTCGAGAATATAATTGTCCGAACAGAAAATTATGGAGATGTCCCCTATCCGGAATATCTCGCTCTCCGCCGCAATCCGGAGCCATTCACCGGTCTTCCTGCGGTCGCGGAAAACGAAATCCGTGTCCTGAAAATAATATGAAATCATATGTTGAAAATATCGCCGAGACCCGTCACGGAGCCTCCAAAATCCGCTGCAAATCTACAACTAATAAACAAAAAGTTTGTTATAAAAATTATTATTTCTAACTTTACACGACTTTATGGCCTCATGGTTCATGAAGGCGGCATAGTAATAAAAAACAGATTCTATAATAATATGGAAGTTAAGAAGACACCAAAAGCAAGTCTCGAGAACAAGAGACTGCTGTTCGTGGAAATCGGACTTGTCATCGCGCTCGTGGCTGTCTATTTCGCGTTCAACTGGACGTCAAAGGAAACGACAGTGAGCACGCTCGAGGCTGAAAATCAGGTAGTTCAGGAAGAGGAAATCATTCCTATCACTCAGGAGACCCCTCCACCGCCACCTGAAGCTCCGAAGATTCCTGTCCTTTCCGACCAGATTGACATCGTCGACGACGAAATCAAGATTGACAACGACTTCCTCTCCCTTGAGGATGACAACACCGTCGGAGTGGAAATCATGGACTATGTGGAGAACGTTCAGGAAGAGGTTGTCGAAGAGGAAGCCATTCCTTTCCAGCTCGTCGAGGAGAAGCCTTCATTCATGGGCGGAGATGCCAACGAGTTCTCAAAATGGGTTAACAAGAAGCTTGTCTATCCGGAAATTGCAAAGGAGAACGGCGTGCAGGGTCGTGTCACCCTCCAGTTCACTGTAGAGAAAGACGGGACGGTCACCAAGGTGAAAGTGCTCAGAGGAGTCGATCCTTCACTTGACAAGGAGGCAGTGAGGGTCGTTTCGATGTCTCCGAAGTGGAATCCTGGAAAGCAGCGTGACCGGGCGGTGCCTGTGACGTATACATTCCCTGTTTTCTTCCAGCTGCGCTAGTACGCTCGCATAAATAAGCGGACAGCTGCGTTGTGCTCGTTGTCAAAATCCTCACAACCGACAGGTTGCTGCGGTTTTTCCTCCTCGGACAGCTTGCTCGCCTTTAATTCTGCAAGCTGAAACAACAAAGATATGCGCTGAAGGCTGCGCTAAGTAATCCTTAAAAATGGCGATTGAAGTAATTCTTTCGCCATTTTTATTAAAAGTCAAAGAAGCGTTCCCTAAAGGTTAATCAGATTTCCGGGGAGAAAGCCGGGGTATATGACCATAAAGAACCGGAACATATAAGCATAAAAAATTGAATAACAGCGATATACTTGAACAATGCTCAACTCTGAACCGATAATTATAAAAAAATATGTCGAGAAGGCGGTTTTCATCGGAGTGCTGAAACAGGAAGACAATGAGGCGCAGGTGAACGAATATCTCGACGAACTCGAATTTTTGGCCGAAACGGCGGGCGTAGAGGGGCGCGGACGCTTTATCCAAAAGGTGGACAAGGCAGACCCGAGAACTTACATCAGAAGCGGCAAACTTGAAGAAATAAAGGCATACATCGAGGAGAATGAAATCGATGTGGCAATCTTCGACGACGAACTCTCCCCCACCCAGCTGCGCAACATCGAGCGGGAACTGAACATCAAGATTCTCGACAGGACAAATCTGATTCTGGACATATTCGCGCAGAGAGCCAAGACAGCCTACGCGAAAACCCAGGTGGAACTCGCACAGTATCAATATCTTCTCCCGAGACTGACAAGAATGTGGACACACCTTGAAAGGCAGAAGGGAGGTATCGGAATGAGAGGCCCGGGAGAGACTCAGATTGAGACGGACAGACGAATCATCCAGGACAAGATTGCAAGGCTCAAGGAACAGCTCAAGAAGATTGACAAACAGATGGCCTCGCAGCGCGGAAACAGAGGTTCACTTGTGCGTATCGCGCTTGTGGGCTATACCAATGTCGGGAAAAGCACCCTGATGAACACGCTGGCCAAGAGCGATGTCTTCGCGGAGAACAAACTGTTCGCGACGCTCGACACCACGGTCAGAAAAGTCGTGATTGAGAATGTGCCGTTCCTTCTGAGCGACACCGTCGGATTCATAAGAAAACTCCCCACGCAGCTTGTGGAGGCGTTCAAAAGCACGCTTGACGAGGTTCGTGAAGCCGATATACTGATGCACGTGGTCGACATCTCCCACCCCAACCACGAAGAGCACATACGCGTGGTGAACGAAACCCTGAGGGATATAGGGGCGATAAACAAACCTATATTCGTGGTTTTCAACAAAATCGACGCATACCGTCACGAGGAGTACGACGAATTCTCCCTTGAGCCGAAAAAGCCCGGGAACTACACGCTTGAGGAGTACAAGAACTCGTGGATAGCGAAGGAAAACACGCCGTGCATCTTCATCTCCGCAAAACAAAAGATCGGAATGGAAAAACTCCGTTCCGACCTTTATAAGATGGTTGCTGAAATTCACGCAGGGCGCTACCCTTTCAACAATTTCCTGTATTAGTCCTTGAACTTCGCGCAGAGGAACTCGCGGTTCAGGCGTGCGATGTGTGAGACGGTGATGTGCTTCGGGCACTCCATCTCGCAGGCGCGGGTGTTGGTGCAGGCTCCGAAGCCGAGCTCGTCCATCTTCGCGACCATGGCCTTGGCGCGTTTTGCGCCCTCCACCTTGCCCTGAGGCAGAAGCGCGAGGGAACTTACGCGTGCGGCGACGAAGAGCATAGCAGAACCGTTCTTGCAGGTCGCCACGCAGGCTCCGCAGCCGATGCAGGCGGCGCCGTCCATGCTTTCCTCGGCCTTCTCGCGAGGAATCGGAATCGCGTTTGCGTCAGGCACTCCGCCTGTTCCCACCGAAACATATCCTCCGGCCTGAAGAATCTTGTCAAATGCCTGACGGTCAACCACGAGGTCCTTTATTACAGGGAAACCGTGGCTGCGCCAAGGCTCGATGGTGATTGTTTCACCGTCCTTGAACTTGCGCATATGGAGCTGGCAGGTGGTCACCTCATCGTCAGGTCCGTGTGCGCGTCCGTTTATGTAAAGTGAGCAGGCACCGCAGATTCCCTCACGGCAGTCGTGGTCGAAGGAAACCGGTCCGGATGACTTGCATCCCTTCTCGACAGCGACAGGATCCATACCCTCCGTGATAAGCTGCTCATTGAGGATGTCAAGCATCTCAAGGAAAGAGCTGTCTGGCGAAATGCCCTTGACCTGATAGGTCTCGAAATGCCCTTTCTCCCTGGCGTTTTTCTGACGCCATACTTTCAAAGTCAAATCCATCGTATCGTTTAGTCTTTATAGTTTCTTGTCGCTATGTGAATATTCTCGTAATTGAGAGGCTCCTTGTGGAGTTCAGGCTCCGCACCGTCACCCTTGTACTCCCAAGCGGCGACATACATGTAGTTTTTGTCATCACGCCTTGTCTCGCCGTCTTCGGTCTGCATCTCCTCGCGGAAATGGCCTCCGCAGGACTCGCACCTGTGAAGAGCGTCGATGGCCAT
>CAVDEO010000107.1:0-1365 GCA_963607915.1 bacterium | reverse complement strand
GACGCGCCGAGACGGTTTCCGCCGTGGTCGGAGAAGTTGGCCTCGCCGATTGCGTAGAGACCCGGAATCGTAGTCTGGAGGTTGTAATCCACCCAGAGACCGCCCATAGTGTAGTGGATTGCCGGATAAATCATCATAGGCTCCTTGTAAGGGTCTGATGCGGTAATCTTCTCATACATCTGGAAAAGGTTGCCGTAGCGTGCCTTGATGACATCCTTTCCGAGACGCTCGATTGCTGTCTTGAAGTCGAGGAATACGGCAAGTCCGGTCTCGTTCACTCCGTAACCGGCGTCGCAGCGCTCTTTCGCCGCACGTGAAGCCACGTCACGCGGAACGAGGTTTCCGAATGCCGGGTAACGGCGCTCAAGGTAGTAGTCCCTGTCCTCTTCTGCGATGTCTGAAGGTTTGATTTCGTGTTTGCGGAGTCTGGCCACATCCTCAAGCTTCTTAGGAACCCAGATTCGTCCGTCGTTTCTGAGAGACTCCGACATCAGGGTAAGTTTGGACTGCTGCTCGCCGTGAACCGGGATGCAGGTCGGGTGAATCTGCGCGAAGCAAGGGTTGGCGAAGAAAGCTCCCTTCTTGTAGCACTGCCAGGCCGCTGAACCGTTGGAGTTCATTGCATTGGTTGAAAGGAAATATGTGTTTCCGTAACCTCCTGACGCAAGAACGACGGCGTGCGCGCCGAAACGCTCGATTTCGCCTGTCACGAGATTGCGGGCTATGATTCCCTTGGCCTCACCGTTTATGAGGACTATGTCAAGCATCTCATGGCGCGGATAAGATTTCACCGTGCCGGCCGCAATCTGACGGTTGAGGGCGGCATAGGCTCCGAGGAGAAGCTGCTGTCCGGTCTGGCCGCGTGCGTAGAAGGTGCGGCTCACCTGAGCCCCGCCGAAAGAGCGGTTTGCGAGAAGTCCGCCGTATTCCCTCGCGAAAGGAACACCTTGCGCGACACACTGGTCGATGATGTTGTTGCTGACCTCCGCAAGACGATAGACGTTTGCCTCACGGCTACGGTAGTCACCGCCTTTGATTGTATCGTAGAACAGACGGTAGATGGAGTCGTTGTCGTTCTGATAGTTCTTTGCGGCATTGATACCTCCCTGCGCTGCGATGGAGTGTGCACGGCGGGGTGAATCACTGATGCAGAAAACCTTCACATTGTAGCCGAGTTCACCGAGCGAAGCGGCTGCAGACGCTCCTCCCAGACCCGTGCCGATGACAATGATTTCCATCTTTCGCTTGTTGCCGGGCGACACAACCCGAATCTGAGACTTATGCTTTGTCCATTTTTCGGCCAAAGGACCCTCAGGAATCTTTGAAATCAATTCTTTTGCCATTATATATAAGGTTATAAAATTA
>CAVDEO010000106.1:0-8438 GCA_963607915.1 bacterium | reverse complement strand
TAGAATAATTCAAAATTACGCAATTCTTGAATTTTCTGAATCATATATGAAACAACAGGTTAAACGGTTAAAAAAGTAGAATTATGATTAAGAAATTCAGATGTATGGTGTGCGGCTATGTGCACGAAGGGACTGAACCGCCTGCGGAATGCCCGCTTTGCCACGCGAAGGCCGACAAGTTCGTTGAACTCAAGGAAGAGGAAGGAGCTTTGAACTGGGCTTGCGAGCACGAACTCGGAGTCGCCAAGGGTGTCGATCCGGAAATTCTCGAGGGACTCCGCGCCCATTTCTCCGGGGAATGCTCCGAGGTCGGGATGTATCTCGCGATGAGCCGTCAGGCCGACCGGGAAGGCTATCCGGAGATTGCCGACGCGTTCAAGAGGTACGCGTTCGAGGAGGCCGAGCACGCGGCTAAATTCGCGGAACTGCTCGGAGAGTGCGTCTGGGACACAAAGACAAATGTTCAGAAGAGGATGATGGCAGAGCAGGGGGCGTGCGAGGACAAGTTCCGCATCGCAAAGCTTGCCAAAGCCCAGAACCTTGACGCAATCCACGACACCGTCCACGAGATGGCACGTGATGAAGCCCGTCACGGAGCCGGATTTCAGGGTCTCTGGAAGAAGTATTTTCAGAACTGACCGCGAACCGTTTCTGAACGAATCACAAACCGGGCGAATCTAAACAAATTCCACGGAACGGAGTTCAAGACCGAGTTCGCTGACCATCGCGCTGACGCATTCGTAGGAGTTGTCAGATGAAATGAAGGTATTCATGAGGCTGATGATTGAATCTGTACGCATATCGCTTGAAATTTAAGGTTTTACATCGTTTCTACATTGACTTTCAGAGCCGCTCCGAAGAACTCCGCTTCTGAATTACGATGCAAAAATAGAATGAGCTTGTGCAAAACCACTGCACAAGCTCATTTTATTATCAAAAAAAACGCAAAAAAACAACGCGGCAGACCGCCCCCCCCAAAAAAACACCGGGATGCCGGAATTGAATAGGAGGATGGGATGCAAGACCTGCAACGCGGCAGACCGACTTGAAGCAGTTCGGGAGTGATTCCCGAAGTTTATTATGTTGAATTTCCGAGACAGTTTTATCTTTTGGAAGAAGGAGTGTACTGGGATGTACACGACTGATGAAAAAGATGAAAATGGCCGGAAAGGCAATATGAGAAACGAGAGGAATCACTCCCGAACTGCTTCTCATTCAATTCCGGACAAGCCTTTGCCCGGCTTGAGATTAACCAGCGCCTCCACCACATTCACAATATAATCCCCAATCTTCTCGCACTCTACAATCAGATCCATATAGGCGGAACCCGTAGCATACTCATATTTCCCCTCGTTGAGGTCGATGATGTTCCGCTCCTTGAGCTCGTTGCGCATGGAGTTGATGTCCTGCTCGGTGTTGAGCGTCATCTTGAGGTCGCTGATATGCTGGCCGTTGTCCTTGAGAATCGTCGCCATCTGGTCGAACGCCGTACGGACGAGAGCGAACATCGCCGCGAAATTCTCGTTCATCGTCTGGGTGAACACGAAATGGTTTTCGTTGCGGCGCTGGAGTATGCGGGCCATGTTGTAGTAGCTGTCACCTATGCTCTCTATTTCAGAAATCTCGCGGAGTTTCGCCTGAATCGAATGCTTTGACTCGTCGCTCAGGCGGCCGTCGGCCACCCTGCTGAGGTAGGCGGCAATCTCGACCTCCATATTGTCGCTGATGTTCTCGTATTTCTGCACCCTGAGGAACAGCGACATGAACTCGTCCCTGTCCGTTTCCGAATACATCTGCTGAACCATCTCGTGCATCCGGTAAGTCCGGTCGCTCATCAGAACTATCTCCTTGTGGGCCTGAAGGATGGAAAGCTCTGAGGTGGACATCAGACCGCCGGAGATGAACTCCAGATGAGGCCGTCCGTCGTCTTCGGTCTGAGTCTCCTTCTTCCTCGATGGGATGAGGAAAGTGACCGCATTGACATAGAACCTCGTGAACCATATCATTACGCAGATGTTGATGAGGTTGAAGACGGTGTGGAACATCGAAAGCCCGAAAGAGACATGATACTGCATCGCCCCGAAACTTGCTGCGAGAGCGGCGTTCTCCGGGATGGAGGTGTCCAGACGGCCGTCGTTCAGAGCCATCACGGTTGCAGGGTCAGCAGTCGCCGCGAAATCGTAAAGCGCGTTGGGGTCGCCTGTACAAGCCGTCGTAATGGCGGAGATGAGCTTCATATAAGGTCCGTAGAGCGCGAGCGCCCACACCGAGCCGAGAAGGTTGAACATAAGGTGTCCCGCCGCCGCACGCTTCGCCATCACATTTCCCGAGACGGAGGCGAGAATCGGCGTGATGCAGGTTCCGATGTTTCCGCCGAGGACGAGCGCCGCGGCGAGGTCGAAAGTAATCCAGCCTTTGCTGCACATAATCAGCGCTATGGCGAAAGTGGCGCTGGAAGCCTGAACAATCATCGTCAGAACCATTCCCACGAGCGCGAACACAAGCACCGAGCCGAAGCCCATGTCTGACCAGCGTCTCAGCGCGTCGAACACGGCCGGATTCGCCTGCAGGTCAGGTACGGAGTTGTTCAGATAGTCCAGTCCGAGGAAGAGCAGCGCAAAGCCTATCAGGAACTCGCCCCAGTTCGCATAGACAGACTTCTTCATGAAAAGAAGCGGCACACCGAACGCGAAAAGAGGAATGGCGAATGCCGAAATGTTCACCTTGAAACCGAAAATGGAGATTATCCATGCCGTAAGGGTCGTGCCGACATTCGCGCCGAAGATGACGGCCATAGACTGCTGAAGCGAAATCAGTCCCGCGTTCACGAAAGAGACAATCATCGTCGTCGTCGCGGAAGAAGACTGGACGAGAGCCGTGATGAAGATGCCGGTCAGCGCTCCGATGAACTTGTTGTTGGTCATCAGGGCCAGAATGTCACGCAATTTGTTTCCCGCGGCCTTCTGGAGACCCTCGCTCATAAGTTTCATCCCATATAGGAACATCCCGACGGAGCCTATAAGGGTAAGAATTTCCAATAATCCGAAATTCATAAATGTTTCTCGATAGTTTTTGCGGCTGCGAATTTACAATCCAAAAACAAAAACGGCAATATTTATTCGGGTATATGTTTCAAAAATATATGAATTTCGTAAAATTTTCATCAACGGGGACATATTTTTTGTAAAATCTGAAAACAGATTCTAAATTTGCAGGATTTTACGGGGCATATATTCATATGCGAAAACATATATCCGAAATATAATATATCCGAAAATATTGGGAACAGATGGCAGAAAACAACACATTGCTCGAGAAAATCTCCGGTCTCCGGGACAAATACGAATCGCTTCAGGCGCAGCTCGCGGATCCGGACGTGATTTCCGACATGAAGAAATATGTTCAGCTCAACAAGGAGTACAAGGAGCTGTCGCCCATCATACAGGCCGGAGAGGAGTACAGGAAACTCATCGAAGCCTATGAGATGGCGAAGGAAATCATCGCGGAGGAGAAAGACGAGGAGCTGAGGGAGATGGCGAAGGAGGAGATGGCGGAGATTGAGCCGAAGCTTCCGGAAATGGAGCAGAAAATCAAGCTCCTGCTCATCCCGGCAGACCCTCAGGACAGCAAGAACGCCATTCTGGAAATACGCGGAGGCGCGGGCGGCGACGAGGCCGCCATCTTCGCGGGAGACCTGTTCAGGATGTACAGCAAGTATTTCGAGCGCAGGGGCTGGAAGATGGAAATCAACAGCCAGTCCGAAGGCGCAGCGGGCGGATTCAAGGAAATCGTCGTCAAGGTCATCGGAGAGGGGGTCTATGGAATACTCAAATACGAGTCCGGAGTGCACCGCGTGCAGCGCGTGCCGCAGACCGAGACCCAGGGCAGGGTGCACACATCGGCAGCTTCCGTGGCAGTGCTCCCGGAGGCCGACGAGTTCGACATCGAGCTGAATATGAACGACATCCGCAAGGACACCTTCTGTTCTTCAGGCCCTGGCGGACAATCCGTGAACACGACCTACTCCGCAATCCGCCTCACCCACATCCCGTCGGGAATCGTGGTGCAGTGCCAGGACGAGAAGTCCCAGTTGAAGAATTTCGACAAGGCTCTCGCCGAACTCCGCACGAGGCTCTACAATATGGAGTACGAGAAATATCTCAACGAGATTTCCGCCAAGAGGAAGACCATGGTCTCCACGGGCGACCGCTCGGCGAAAATCCGCACCTACAATTACCCTCAGTCCCGCGTGACCGACCACCGCATCAACTACACGATGTACAACCTGCCCGTATTCATGGACGGAGACATTCAGGAACTGCTTGACCAGCTGCAGATTGCCGAGAATGCGGAGCGTCTCAAGGCGGCCGGAGAAGAGTGATACAGTCTCCGTTTCGACATGACGGTCTCGGGCCGACGGAGTTCTGAAGTTGTTTTCGACTTTTTATGGAACTTGACTTCATCGGAATATTCACGCTTGTCACGGGCATCCTGTTCCTGATTCTCGAAATCAGGCAGAGCAACTGGATGTGGATGTTCCAGCTGCTCTCGGCCGCCGCCGCCATGGTCTCGTTTTTCATCGGCGGACTCTACGCCTCTTCCGCGCTGAACCTCTATTATGTGGTGATGGCGTTCGTCGGCTTCATCCATTGGAGGCGGGATGACAGGCTGAAGGATGTCTCGCCTGCGCCCGGAATGGCAGACTGTGGCAGCAACATTACCGATGACAGTCAGAAGCAGACCTCAGTGGAGATACACCTGCGGCACCTTCCGCTGAAAACCGCGCTCGTGAGCCTCGCCCTTCTGCTCGCCGGAACCGCCGTGCTGTTTTTCCTGCTCCGCTTTCTTGACGACCCCAAGTCCGTGGCCGATGCAGGAGCGACGGTTCTGAGCGCCATAGCGACATGGTGGCTCGCGAAATCATATCCCCAGCAATGGCTCCTCTGGATTGTCGCCGACGCCGTCTCCGCCTGGATTTGTCTCACGCAGGGAATGACCGCGATGTCACTCCTTTATGTAATATACGCACTCTCCGCGATTTACGGATATGTCCACTGGACCCGGAAAGGACAATATATCGATGAAAACAGGAACATATCACTTGACACATTGAAGAAAAGGAACATACGATGAATACAAGAGAACAGAAACTTGAGGCGTTCGGGCGGCTGCTCGACATTCTGGATGAGTTGAGGGTCAAATGCCCTTGGGACAGGAAACAGACCAACGGCAGCCTGCGACCGCAGACTATTGAGGAGGTTTACGAACTGAGCGACGCCATTCTCAAAGACGAGCACGGGGAGATATGCAAGGAACTCGGCGACCTGCTGCTTCATGTCGTATTCTATGCGAAGATGGGCGATGAAAAGGGTGAGTTCGACATCGCAGATGTATGCAATCACCTGTGCGACAAGCTGATATACCGTCATCCCCATGTCTTCGGGGAAACAGAGGCGGCATCGGCGGAGGATGTCATGCGCAATTGGGAGATGCTGAAGACAAAGGAAAAAGACGGCAACAAGCGGGTTCTGAGCGGAGTTCCGGAGTCACTGCCGTCAATGATTAAGGCGTACAGGATTCAGGACAAGGCTCGGGGAGTAGGCTTCGACTGGGAGAAGAAAGAGGACGTCTGGGAGAAGGTCAAGGAGGAGGAAGGCGAGCTTGAAACGGAGCTGAAGGCTATTGGCTCGGCCGTTTCCGATGAAGACAAGGCGGCGGCGAAAGACCGCGCCGAAGAAGAGTTCGGAGACATGATTTTCGCGCTCGTGAACGCAGGCCGCCTCTACAAACTCAATCCGGACACGGCTCTGGAACGCGCCTGCGCCAAGTTCCGCCGCCGTTTCACCTACCTTGAAGAGCACACCATCCGCGAAGGCCGCGACCTTCACGACATGACGCTCGCGGAAATGGACGCAATCTGGGAGGAAGCCAAGGAGCATGACTGAATATCTGCGTAACAATGACCCCCTCTCCGAATCGGACAGGGCGAAACTCAGGAAGGTGAAGCATGTCGCCTTCGACATGGACGGAACCATATATATGGGTTCGAGGCTTTTCCCCTACACCGTCGACACGCTCAGGCGGCTTCGGGAAAACGGAATCGGATATTCGTTCCTCACGAACAACCCGACGAAATCGGTGGCGGACTATGTCAGGAAGCTGGAAGGTCTGGGCATCGCGGCCACGGAAGAGAATGTCTATACGACCTCGCTCGCCGCAATCGACTACATCAAGACACACCACCCGTCGGCTCGCCGGCTGTTCCTTCTCGGCACTCCGAGCATGGCGGAACAGTTCAGGAAAGCCGGATTCGAGTCCTGCGCAGACTCCGCCGACGACCGTCCCGACGCGCTCGTGGTGGCGTTCGACCCGACGCTGGAATACTCCCGCCTCTGCCGCGCCGCGTGGTGGGCGTCTCAGGGTCTCCCCTACATCGCCACGAATCCGGACCGCGTCTGCCCGACCGACAGCCCCACGGTTCTCGTCGACTGCGGCTCACTCTGCGCCTGCATAGAGCACGCGACCGGCCGCCGCCCGGACATAACCCTCGGCAAACCCGACCCGAATATGCTCAAGGGCATAATGCAGCGCAACGGTCTCAAAGCCGATGAAATTGTGATGACCGGAGACCGCATCTACACCGACACTGCAATGGCCTGCAACGCCGGAGCGGTCGGAGTCCTCGTCCTCTCCGGCGAGACCACGCTCGAAACCGCACGCAAAGTCGCCGCCGACGAAAGCACGACCTCCAGGGCAAGCGGAACCGCCGACGAAAGCAAGGCCGCCGCGCAGCATCCCGCGTCATCCGGCACCGCCGAATCCCACGCCCCGGACTTCGTGGTCCCCGACATCAGCGTCCTCTGCGACCTGCTCACCGCAGCCCGCCAGTAAGCCGGATGTCCGGGGTACCCGCCCCCCAAGCATCCTGTCAAGATATCCGCTTCTCTCTATAAGTTTCATAATCGCCTCTCTGTTTCCACTTCGCAGATTTACAAATTTTTCATTTTTGCGAAGCGGGCTTGTCATATCTCCGGTATTCGCGTCATCCGGTGTCCTCGAATCCCACGCCCCGGAGTTCGTAGTCCCCAACATTTGCCACCTTTTGGCAGAAATGATTTTTTTGCTCAGGGATTAGTTCTTATCATTGTCCAAGAAAAAAAACGCAATCTCATCCCATCCTCCTCTTGTCTGAGCACAAGATCAAGTTTCAGACACTTGACGGAGAACAGAAGCAAAACCCCTTCAATATGAAAAAGATACGCATAGATTACTTCCACTACCGGCTCAGGAAGGGCCGGGCATCCATACTTATGGAGCATTCGTCAGTGACGGACGAGTATGCCCTCCCATCCGAGTATGTAAAGAAAGAGAGCAATATACAAAAGCTGGCCCGTTCATGCCATCTCGAGGACGACGGGGATCTTGTGCTGATTGCAGATACCTTGAATAAAGACCATTTGAAGCGGAAAGGGAAAGAGTGGGTGTCTCTTGACAAGTTGGCCGAAATCAATATCAGAGGCAACGGGGAGTTGCGAATCAGCCATAGGATTTTCAGGTACTTTCTGGCCTTGTGTCCCCGGGAAGGAGAGTCCGGCGTGGCCAGAAGAGTCTTGGATATGTTGGAATCCGTGAAAGTTGAAATGGCCAGAAAGGAATATGTGGATATGTTGCGCCGTGCGCTTGACGGGAAGTTTCCGGAATTTCTCGGAGGTTCCATTTCACTGCCGGACACATCCAAAATCAAGCGTGAACTGGAGACATTGGAACATTTCCGCATAGCCAAACCGAATGACATCCCGATGAACCGGCGAGATGCTTATTTGCAGGATAACGATCTATATGCCAACAAGATTGATTGGGATGCACTTGGCTTCGTGATAACTCGCGCCCATTTCCCGTCTTCCATAGACCCTGCATTATCAGATAGCCCTGAAGAATCATGAGTTCCAGAAATTTGACAAAAAAATAACTATCTTGCCCCTTGACTGAGCATCCGGTCTGCGGAGTTCTGCAGTTGGAAGTCTCTGCATCAAAACACAAGATTGACTTACGAAGGACTGACTACCGTCCAAAGACAGGTAGCTTTATACATTTCAATATTTCGTTAAGTAATCCTTAAAAATAACTTGGTAATCTTTGTTTGTCTTTTTGGCCTATATCTCTTTTCTCATCGGTCATGTACCTCCAGTACCCCCACCCTCTTCCAAAAGAAATCTATCCTAAAAAATCCTTAACAAATCTCCACCAATTTATTTTTTAACGCTTACTAAATTAAAACAATTATGAGTAAACAAGTCAAACTGACGGCTGAGGATAGAGCCGCTTTCCTTTACCACGGTGAGCTGCTGATAATCTCGTGCAATCCGAGCTATGACCCTGACAGCAAGTTCAACTCATCGATGAGCGACAGGGAACTCGGCATCGAGAACACGCTGGAT
>CAVDEO010000105.1:0-8476 GCA_963607915.1 bacterium | reverse complement strand
TTCAACAGACAGCCTCCGGCGTGAAACCGCAGAATCTGATGGAATCACTTGACCCGCTCCGGATGCGCCGCGATGAACTTCTTCCAGTCGCCTCCGCCGGAAAGACTGCCGAGCGGACTGAGGGACTCATAGTGGTGACAGAGCGCTATTGCGAGAGCGTCCGTGGCATCGAGATGCCTGGGCAGCTCCTTCAGCCCCAACTGCTTCTGGATCATCAGCGCCACCTGCTCCTTGGACGCGGCGCCGTTCCCAGTCACCGCAATCTTCGCCTTCCTCGGCGCATACTCGTGCACCGGGATGAAGCGCTTGATGGCCTCCGCTATCACTATTCCCTGCGCACGCCCCAGTTTCTGAATCACCTGCGCGTCCTTGGCATAGAACGCCGACTCGATGGAGAGTTCGTCCGGGTGATGCCGGTCCATAAGCAAGGACACTTCGGAGGCAATCACGGCAAGTTTCCTGAAATGGTCAGTCTCCTTCCGCAAATCCACAATCCCCATATCCACGAACTTCGGACCCTTGGACCCGACAGAAATGACCCCGAAGCCAAGAATGTTGGTTCCGGGGTCAATTCCCATTATTATCCTATCTGATTCTTGCATACGGACGCCTCCCATTGCAATCGGTGTGCCTTTCGCCCCTCCAGCGGGAAATTTCGCAAAAGTCAGTCGATGACATCGAATCCGGTGTAAGGCCGCAGAGCCTCCGGAATGATGATTTTTCCGTCCTTCTGGTTATTCTCCAACAAGGCTGCAACCACTCTCGGAAGAGCCAGTGAAGACCCGTTCAGGGTGTGCGCAAGCTCCGTCTTGCCGTCCTCGGTCCTGTAGCGGAGTTTCAGACGGTTCGCCTGATAGGACTCGAAGTTGGAAACTGAAGAAATCTCAAGCCAGCGGCCCTGGGCTGCGGAATAGACCTCGAAATCATAGGTGATTGCAGAGGTGAAGCTCATGTCGCCTCCGCAAAGACGCAGAATCCTGTAAGGAAGCCCGAGACTGTTCACTATGCCCTCCACGTGGGCGATCATGTCGTCCAGAGCGGCGTAGGAATTTTCCGGCTTCTCGATGCGGACAATCTCCACCTTGTCAAACTGGTGAAGCCTGTTAAGTCCGCGCACGTCCTTTCCGTAGGAACCTGCCTCACGGCGGAAGCACGGGGTGTAGGCGGTCATCTTCACAGGGAAATCGTTGTTCCCGAGAATCACGTCACGGTAGATGTTTGTCACAGGCACCTCGGCGGTAGGCACGAGATAGAAATTGTCAAGATTCGCGTGGTACATCTGCCCCTCCTTGTCCGGGAGCTGGCCTGTGCCGAAACCGGACGCCTCGTTCACCATCACGGGAGGCTCGACCTCAAGGTAGCCGGCGCGGGTGTTGATGTCAAGGAAATAGTTGATGAGCGCCCTCTGAAGGCGCGCGCCCTTGCCCTTATAGACAGGGAATCCGGCTCCGGTGAGCTTTACTCCGAGATCGAAGTCGATGATGTCCAGCTTCTTCGCGAGTTCCCAGTGAGGAAGCGCATCCGGTCCGAGATTCGGGATTTCGTTGCCCATTTTCACCACCACATTGTCAGCCGCCGTCTTGCCTTCCGGAACGGCATCGCAGGGGATGTTCGGAAGGAGAACCAGCAGAGACTGGAGTTCTTCCTGAGTTTTCTGTGCTTTTGCGTCAATCTCGCCAGAACGGGACTTGAGGGCCGCTACCTCGGACTTCACCGCCTCGGCCTCCTCCTTTTTGCCTTCTTTCATCAGGGAGCCGATCATTGCGGCCATCTTCTTCTGTTCCGCAAGGCAGGAGTCAAGTTCCGTCTGAAGGGCACGCCTGTCAGCGTCAAGAGCATTGATTTTCTCCACGATTTCCTTCGCGTCGAAGTTTTTCACAGCCAACTTCCGAATCACGAAATCCGGCTGTTCACGAAGCAACTTAAGTGTAAGCATATTACTGAATTTTTAATTATTTATCCACCATTACATTTTCTCGCAGAATTCAATAAAAAAGAGGACTGCAAGCCCGCCCGGGGTTCACAATCCTCAAATTTTACATACTATCCCCGAGTCAGTTCTCAAAAGGAACCACCGAGACGAATGACTTGTTCTCTGCCTTCTTGCAGAATTTGACCCTGCCGTCAATCAGCGCGTAAAGGGTGTGATCCCTGCCCATGCCGACATTGAGACCCGGATTGTGAACCGTTCCCCTCTGACGGACGAGGATGTTGCCGGCCTTTACAGCCTGATCACCGAATTTCTTGAGGCCAAGCCGTTTGCTTTCTGACTCACGACCGTTCTTTGAACTACCGACGCCTTTTTTATGTGCCATAACAAATTCTCCTCTGAATTAAGCGATCTCGTTAATCTGGATTTTAGAAAGATACTGACGGTGACCATTGCATTTCTGGTAACCCTTGCGACGTTTCTTCTTGAAGACAAGAACCTTCTTGCCCTTGCAGGAATCGTCGAGGACGGTCGCCTTCACCACTGCACCCTCCACATACGGTGCGCCGACCTTGACTTCCCCGTCATTGTCGATAAGGAGCACCTTGCTGAACTCGACCGCTGCGCCTGTGGCCTCAGCGAGACGGTTCACGAAAATTTCTTTGCCAGCTTCAACCTTAAACTGCTGACCTGCAATTTCTACGATTGCGTACATATTGTTTTGGTAATATTTGGGAACCGCCCTCACGGACAGCCTCCCCGTTTCAACTGCAAGCGGCCGGACTCATCCCACCGGCTCTTCAAGGAGCTTGTCAGCCATTAAAAATCAATTTGCAATTACTGCTCGTCCTGAAGCTGCAGATGCTGCACATAGATGGCCTTCATCTTGGCCTTCCTCGCCTTCACGGACGGTTTCACGAACTCTCTTCTGGCACGCAGCTCGCGGATTGCTCCGGTCTTCTCGAATTTCCTCTTGAACTTCTTGAGCGCCTTCTCGATGTTCTCGCCTTCCTTAACAGGTACTATAATCATTTCTATATCACCCCCTTTTTCTATAGTGAGCCGCAGTTTCCCCCGCAGGGCGGAAGCCCCTCCGGCTTTTGAGCGTGCAAAGATACGAATATTATTTTTATTTCAAAACATTTTTCAGAGCATCTCCCGCCTGAACCAGTATTCAAACAGCGGGTCAATCACCACAGGCTCGTCTTTGGCCGTGAAAGTAAGGATTTCCTTCTTCATCAGCGCGTCCCTCACCCTCTTCACGTTCGCCGAGGAATGCAGGTCATATTTCGCGATGACATCCGCCGCGCTGAAACGGGTCTCGCCGCGCAGCACAGCCTTCAGGAAAGAGATCTGGAACACGGTGAGATCATCGACAATCATCCGGAAACGCGGCACATTCATGGAAATCACCGTTTCTATGGCGTCGTTGATAATCCTTTCATTGATATATCCGATTGCCCTCGCGTTACAGAGGAAGGCCATCGTGTTGAGATACCACATATTGCCCCGGAAGACCCTGTAAGGCTTCTGAATCAGGTCTTTCTCGATGACCTTGCCCGTAGGACGGAAGCCGGAGACGATGTGTTCCATCACCTCCTGTTCGGTCACCAGGGAAAGCGGAAGATGCACGACGTTGCGGAAGAAATATTTCCTGTAGTCGAAAATCCATTTCATCGCGTTGGTCGCCGAACCGCTGAAAATGAAGCTGAACGAAGTCCTGTTTTCAGAGGCGATTTTTTCCATTTCCTTCAGAATCCGTTCAAATCCCTTGATTTCCAAGATATTCTGAAACTCCTCAAACACAAGACATATATTCCCCGAAGTCTCAGAGGCGATCTTGTACGGGAGAGTCAGCACGGCTGTCAGGTCGTCCGGGGAAAATTCCCCTGTCAGAAGCACCATTTTTCCGAAATCCTCGTACAGTTCCCCGTCGAAGCCGAAATCCGTGTCCGGAAGCCACTTCCTGACAAACTCCGAAAAATCCGCCGGACCTTCACAGAACTGTTTCATGAATGTCGTGACCATCCTCACGGCGAAATCCTCCGCAGTGCGCACGCCCGTAAGGCAGCAGACAGGAACGGCGACGCTGTATCCTGATGTCCTGAGATTTATCAGAGCCTGATGCACCAGCGAGGTCTTCCCGCTCTTCGGTGCGTCATATATGCACACATTCTCATGATTTTCAATGAGATTCCCCAACGCGAGGCTGTCCGGACGCCGCCCCACGAACGCACGCCCCGTCACATAGTTGTCGAATTCAAAAATTTCGTCCATAATACATCTGTCTTACCGAACGGCAAATTTAATATAAAAACAAATATGTTGTACGGGGCAGTTTTACTAAAAAGACAAACAAAGATTATCAAGTTATTTTTTAAGGATTACTAAATTTGCGTAAAAATTCGAGAATATATGAAAAGTCAGAAATATAAGCGGGGCAGAATCGTCCTGAAGACGTGCGCGTGGGTTCTGGGGATATGGTTCGCTGTGCTCGGAGTGCTCCAGATTGTGCTGTCGCCGTCGGTGCTGACCGGAATCGTAAAAAAATACGCGAACGAATATGTCAGCGCGGATTTGAACTTCAGGAAGATTGGGATATCCATGTTCCGCGCATTCCCGAATGTCGGGCTGCGGATGGACAGCTGCACGGTGACATATCCGCACGAAAGATTCGACAGCCTCATCACCCGGAATATGCCGGTCCAGTTCCTTGGACGCGGAAAGACAGACAGTCTGACCGGGCTGCAGGCCTGTGACACGCTCGCCGTATTCGACCGTCTCGACGTGAAGGTCAGCCCGTTCGGCCTGCTGGCGTGGAAACTTGACATTCCCCTGATTGAACTTGTGAAACCGAGGATTTTCGCCCACACATTCAGCGACGGTTCGTCAAACTGGGACATAATGACCGGAGAGGAAACGGACGGAGCGGCGGAGGAAGGCACGGAGGAGGGGGATTTTGAACTCCCGAGAATCGCCTTCGGGAAAGTGAGGATGAGCGGGAGACCCACAGTCGTGTATTCTGACGCCGTGGACACGCTCAGCGCGCTCATCACTCTGAAAGACATGGCATTCGCCGGGCGGCTGCGCTCAGATTTCAGCCGGACGGGAAAGATTGAACTTGAGCTTGACAGTCTCTTCGCGGCAGGAAGGATGGGACGGGACACCGTGCTCGCGGGAGTTGACAGGCTGCACGTCGAGGGACGGAACGGGCGGCACGTGCAGCTCGAACTCGACTCGAAGGCCTTCCTCGGGACGAGGGCTTTCGGCCGGATTGAGGTCCCCGTGAGCCTTCGCGGACATTTCGACCTCGTCAGGGACACGGTTCCGGCGTTTGACTTCAAGCATCTGGACGGGTCGGTGGCCTACATCCCGTTCTCGCTTTCGGGGGAGTTGAGGATGCCGCAGGACAGCCTCTATGTGAATGCGGAGATGAATTTCGATGATGTCGATGTGTCCAAGCTGGTCGGGAAATACGGAAAAATCGTGAGTGCGGACGCGGGAATCATACGCACGGACGCGAAGTTTTCCGCAAAACTCGGAGCGGAGGGGCATTATGTCTATGCCGGGTCGCGGCTGCCGAAGATTTACGGAGAATTTGATATTCCAAAGGCGGACATAGGTCTTGAAGGCACAGGGATTTCCGCGCAGGTGGAACTTGCGGGTGAAGTTTCCACGGACGAGCGGGACAGGTGGTGTCTCAAGCTCTCGGACATCTGTCTCAACGCTCTCGGGACGACTCAGCTTGACGGCTCGCTCGGAATAATCGACCTGCTCGGGGACGACATCCTGCTCAAACCGGACCTGGCCTTCAGCTCAAGGCTCGACGAGATTTCCGCCGTACTTCCGGACAGCCTCGGGATGACCGCCTCGGGGATGCTGGGAGGAAAGGTCAAAGGGAGCGTGAGGATGTCGCAGCTGGATTTCTACCGTCTTCCCGAGGCAAATCTCGACGTGGATCTGACGGCACAGGAACTCAACTTCAGTTCTCCTGCGGACAGCGTGAATCTCTACCTTGATTCCCTTGACCTCTGCCTCGTCACGAGACGGGCGAAGGCGGATGAAGGGCTGACGCGCAAATCGCGTGTGCTGGAACTGAACGCGGGCATCGACACGGTCAGCGCCGCCTACGGAGGGGAGATCAGTTTTCAGGGACGGGGGCTGAAACTGTCGATGACCAACGATGCGGGGATACTCAACAGGAAAGATTCGACGGTGTTCTACCCGATGAAAGGTCTTTTCAGCGGGAAGAGGCTGAAGCTCAGTGACGGAGCCGAGACCTCGTTCGGACTGCGCGACACGGAGAACAGCTTCCGGATCACCCGCGAGGGCGGCGGCAAGACCTCCGTCCCGGTGCTTTCTTTCCACAGCAGCAACAGGAGGATGTCGGCAAGGAGCACGGACGGGCGTGTGTTCGCATCGGATGTGAATCTGAACGCGACGGCCAGAATGAGGACTTCGGAACGGGAGACAAGACGAGAGAAGCGGCTTGATTCGCTCGCGAGGATATATCCTGACGTACCGCGAGACTCGCTGATGAGCGTGGCACGGCGGGAAAGGATGGCGGCGATGGCAGCCGGGGAACTGCCGGAGTGGCTCAGGGAGAAGGACTTTCTCAAGCAGGACATAGACTTCAGGCTCGACGGGACGCTCAAGAGATATTTCCGTGACTGGGGGCTCAGCGGAGACCTGTCGCTCGGAAAGGCCCGCATCGTGACGGCGCTGCTGCCTCTCAAGAATGTCATCTCGGACGCCAGACTCGGTTTCACGAACAACGACATAAACCTTGACAGTTTCACGCTCCGGTCCGGAGAGTCGTCGCTGAGTCTCAAGGGGAATGTCACCGGGATACGGCGCGCGCTGCTCGGACGCGGGCCGGTGCAGATGAAACTCAAGCTGAAGACTGACAGGCTCGACTGCAACGAACTGCTCGCGGCATACGCGGCAGGTCAGAAAGTGGCGGACACCGTGAGCGCGACATCGGATGCGAGCGACAGCGAATACCTCGAAACGGCGGTGGCCCAGATGCAGACCGAGGCGGCGGACAGCAGTTCGGGCGGTCTTGTGGTGGTGCCGGCGAATGTAATCGCGGATGTCGCGGTGGAAGGCTACGACATCACATGGTCAGACATGAACATCGACTGGCTGAACAGCAACATCAGGATGAAGGAACGCTGTGTCCAGATTTACAACACGATGGCGGCGGCGAACATGGGGAATTTCTTCTTCGAAGGATTCTATGCGACAAGGAGCAAGACCAACATAAAGACGGGATTCAACCTCAGTCTGATTGACCTCACGGCAGGCGAGGTTTTCGGCATGGTGCCGCAGATCAGGGAACTCGTGCCCATGCTCAGTTCGTTCGACGGGCTTCTGAACTGCGAGATTGCGGGGACGGCGGCTCTCGACACGAACATGAATTTCATCATGCCTTCGATGAACGGAGTGCTGCGGATCGGAGGCAAGGACCTCACGCTGGCTCAGGACAAGGATTTGCGCAAAATTACAAAACTGCTGAAATTCAAGAATGACGGCGACCTGAAAATCAATTCCATGTCGGTGGAGGGGCGGATTGCGGACAACGAGCTTGAAGTTTTCCCCTTCCTTGTGGATATAGACAGATATGAGCTTGCGATGAGCGGAGTGCAGAATCTCGACATGTCGTTCCGCTACCACATCTCGGTCATACGGTCGCCGCTCGTCTTCAAGTTCGGAGTGGATTTCTACGGGTCCGATTTCGACAATATGAAATTCCGCGTCGGCAAGGCCAAGTACCGGAACGCCAAGGATATACCTGTCTTTTCCAAGACCATAGACGAGTCCAGGCTGAACCTCTCGAACTCCATCCGCAACGTTTTCGACACCGGAGTGGAGCAGGCCGTCGCCATCAGCGAGAGTCAGGAGGCCATCCGCCGGCAGAAGGAGCAGACCGGCTATGTAGCCGCCGTCGATGAGGAAACCGTTCCTCTCACCGAAGAGGAGCAGAAGGAGCTGGATGCCGGAACTGCTGATCAGTGATTTCTCACTGCGGAGATGTCCGGGTGAGACTGGGGACAGCGGCGGAACGGCGACGACGACGATGGCGACGGGACGGTGACGGCGGCGATCCATACGACTACACGAAAAAAGACAGCTGAGAGGCTGTCTTTTTTCGTGCGGATGAAGGGACTCGAACCCATACGCCTTCCGGCACCAGATCCTAAGTCTGGCTTGGCTACCAATTACAACACATCCGCAGCGCTGCAATACCCCGTAGGGGACTGCGAAGTTACAAATATATTTTCAAAATACAAGGGGGGGGGAAGTTGCGCTTGTGCGCCTTGTTTTTTGACCCCTCCCGTCCCCTCGAAGGGGAAGTCGTGCTCCGTGCGCACCATCGCACTGGCCTGCGCTTCGCTGTTCTCCGCACGGCGCTTGTGCGCCTTGCCGAATACGCAAAAAAAGAGCCGGACAATTTGCTTGTCTGGCTCTTGTCGGGATGAGGCGACTCGAACGCCCGACCCCTACGTCCCGAACGTAGTGCGCTACCAACTGCGCTACATCCCG
>CAVDEO010000104.1:0-8487 GCA_963607915.1 bacterium | reverse complement strand
TGTTGATGTAATGTATTGAAAATTATATAGTTTTTAAATTTTTAACGAAGTATTGCTATAAATATTACACATAAAACTATAACGGAAAGATGAAGTATGATGTTCTTGTCAAGGCATCGCTGTGCGGCGCGGCTTTTATTCTTCTTGCGATTGAGTCATTCTCTGCCGAAACGACGTTCAAATTCCGGACGAAGAACAGGAAGATTTATCATAAAGGCTGGATAGACCTCAACAAGAACGGGGTCAAGGATCTCTACGAAGACCCTTCGGCAGACATCGACGCGAGGGTGGAGGACCTGCTTTCGCGGATGACGACTGACGAGAAGACCTGCCAGATGGTCACACTGTATGGCTACGGCCGCGTGCTTGCGGACCCGCTCCCGACTCCGGAGTGGGAAGAAAAGCTGTGGAAGGACGGGATGGGCGCGATTGACGAGCACCTGAACGGTTTCCGGCAGTGGGGTATGCCGATTGAGATGTACAGCCCCTACCTCTGGCCGGCATCGCTTCACGCTGCGGCTCTGAACGAAGTGCAGCGCTTCTTCATAGAGGACACGCGGCTCGGCATCCCGGTGGATCTCACGAACGAGGGAATCAGGGGAGTGGAGGCTTACCGTGCGACCAATTTCCCGACGCAGCTCGGACTCGGGCACACCTGGGACAGGGAACTCATCCGCGAGGTCGGGCGCATCACCGGGCGCGAGGGCAGGCTTCTGGGCTACACCAATGTCTATGCCCCGATTCTGGATGTGGGACGCGACCAGAGGTGGGGACGCTACGAGGAGGTCTACGGCGAGTCACCCTATCTTGTGGGTGAGCTCGGCGTGGAGATGGCTCTCGGACTTCAGCAGGACTTTCAGGTGGCGGCGACTGCAAAACACTACATCGCCTATTCGAACAATAAGGGCGGACGCGAGGGAATGGCCCGCGTGGACCCACAGATGGCTCCGCACGAGGTTGAGAATATTCACGTGTGGCCTTGGCGCGAGGTAATCTCCCGAGGCGGTCTGCTCGGCGCGATGGCTTCCTACAACGACTATGACGGCGAACCCATCGAGGGCAGTCACTACTGGCTGACGGAGAGGCTTCGCGGGGAATTCGGTTTCCGGGGCTATGTCGTCAGCGACAGCGATGCCGTGGAATATCTCTACTCGAAGCACAATGTGGCCGCCGACATGAAGGAGGCCGTGCGCCAGAGCGTCATGGCCGGTCTGAACGTGCGCTGCACCTTCCGCTCTCCGGACAGCTATGTGCTTCCGCTGAGGGAACTCGTGAAGGAGGGCACCATGCCGATGTCCGTGATTGACGAGCGGGTGCGCGACATCCTGCGCGTGAAGTTCCTCGTGGGGCTCTTCGACAATCCCTACCAGACTGACTATAAGGCGGCTGACGAAGAGGTTGACGGCGAGCGCAACAACAGGGTCGCGCTGCGCGCCTCGCTCGAGTCGCTCGTGCTGCTGAAGAACGCCGAATCCGACTCCCCGTTCGGGACTGACGGGAAGGCTCTCCCTCTGAACGTGCCGGCTTTGAAGAAAGTGGCCGTGATAGGCCCGAACGCGGATGACACGGGCTATGCCAGCCTTCACTACGGGCCTCTCGGAACGGACAATGTCTCCGTCCTTAAGGGCTTGCGCACAGCCCTTGAGGGCAAGGCGGAGGTGGCCTACGCCAAGGGCTGCGAGCTTGTTGACAGGACCTGGCCTGAGTCGGAGATTCTTCCGACCGACCCGGACGAGGAGGAACTTGCCGGGATTGCGGAGGCGGTGAGGCTTGCCGAGTCGTCAGATGTGACGGTGCTCGTGCTCGGCGGCGGGCCGAGAACCTGCGGCGAGAACAAGAGCCGCACTTCGCTCGAACTTCCCGGCAGACAGAACCTGCTGCTCAAGGAGGTGAAGAAGACCGGAAAGCCTGTGATTGTCGTGCTCATAAACGGTCGTCCGCTTTCGGTGAACTATGCCGACAAAGTTGCGGACGCGATTCTGGAGGCGTGGTATCCCGGCGCGCACGGCGGTACGGCAGTGGCGATGGCTCTGCTCGGCGATTATAATCCGGGCGGCAAGCTCACTGTGACTTTTCCGCGCACTGTGGGGCAGATTCCGTTCAACTTCCCGTGCAAGCGGGCCTCTCAGGTCGATGGACGCAAGGAACTCGGACCCGGAGGCTGGGCAAGCCGCGTCAACGGTTCTCTCTACGACTTCGGCCACGGACTTTCATACACGACCTTCGAATATTCGGACATCAGTCTTTCATCGGCCTCGATTTCTCCGACCGACTCCGTCAGAGTTTCGTTCAAGGTGACGAACACAGGAAAGAGACGCGGCGACGAGGTCGTGCAGCTCTATGTCGAGGATTGTCTCACATCTCTGACTGCCTACGAGAAGGTTCTGCGCGGTTTCGGGAGAATTTCGCTCGAACCGGGCGAAACGGAGACTGTCGAATTTCTCCTCACTCCGAAAGACCTGTCGCTGCTGGACAAGAACATGAACATGAACCGTGTCGTCGAACCGGGAGATTTCACCGTCATGGCCGGAGCTTCCTCGACCGACATCCGCCTGAAAGCGCGTCTCACTGTTCTCGATCCTTCAGCTGCGTCTGAAGCTCAGCAGGATGCGTCAGCCACGGCATCCGGAAGCGAGGCTCTCTATCCCGCCAATCTGGGTAAGGGCGACTTCCTCACCGTTCCGGTGGAAGGCGACGTAAAAGGAGTCTTCATCATCTTCGGCTCCGGCACCGATGCCGACATCCTGGTGCAGACAACGAGCGGCGGAGGCCAGTTCCTCACGGCCGCCCGTGCGGACGGATGCGGAGGAGGCGGCCGCGAAATCTCATTCCCGGCGACAGACGCGTCCGAACTTCGCGTAACTGTCGTAAGAGGGACGGCGACAATCGACAACATTGAAATCTCAGCCGGAAGGTAGCCGGAGTTTTGAAACTCTGCGGAAACAATTTGTCTTACAGCAGCGCGTAGGCGCGGACATCGTCGGCCGTGATGGTCGGGCCGGAGAGAATCAGCAGACGCTCCACGACATTGCGGAGTTCGCGGATGTTTCCGGTCCAGCTGCGGCCGACCAGAAGTTCCATCGCATCCGGCGCAATCGGCCGTGTGCTCTTGCCGCTCTCGGCGCAGATCTGGTTGATGAAATAATCTACAAGCAGCGGAATGTCGCTCTTGCGCTCATCGAGGGCGGGAACAGTGATGACAATCACGCTGAGGCGGTGGTAGAGGTCCTCGCGGAAAGTCCCCTTGGCAATCTCCTCGCGGAGGTTCTTGTTCGTCGCCGCAATCACGCGCACGTCCACGGTGATATCCTTGTCCGAACCGACCCTTGAAAGTTTCCGCTCCTGAAGAACGCGGAGCACCTTGGCCTGGGCCGAGAGGGACATGTCTCCGATTTCGTCGAGGAAGAGCGTGCCTCCGTCAGCCTGTTCGAACTTGCCCTTGTGCTGTTTGATGGCGGAGGTGAACGAACCCTTCTCGTGTCCGAAAAGTTCGCTCTCAATCAGTTCGGAGGGAATCGCCGCACAGTTCACCTCGATGTAGGGCATCTGCGAGCGCAGGCTCTTCTGGTGCAGCGACCTTGCCACAAGCTCCTTTCCCGTTCCGTTGCCGCCCTGGATGAGCACCCTCGCGTCGGTCGGAGCCACCTTCTCAATCATGTCCTTGACCTTCATTATGGCCTCCGACTCCCCGACCATCTCCTGCCCGTAGACCTTCTTTTTCAGCACCTTGTTGTCCTGGATGAGGTTGCTGCGCTCCGTGGCGTTCTTTATGGTAATCAGAATGCGGTTGAGGTCCAGCGGCTTGGAAAGGAAGTCGAACGCCCCCTTCTTGATGCAGCTGACCGCCGTGTCGATGTCTCCGTGTCCCGAAATCATGATTACAGGGGTCTCTATGCCCTTTCCATGCAAGGTGGAGAGCACTTCCTCACCGGAAAGTCCGGGCATCTTTATGTCGCAGAAAATGATGTCATATCTTTCCTTGTCGGCCATTTCCACGCCTTTCGCTCCGTCTTCCGCCACATCCACCGAATGCCCCTCGTCTTCAAGTATTTCCTGCATCAGGTTTCGGATTGAACGTTCGTCGTCGATTACCAATATCTTCATATTCCCATGATTTAAGACACAAATATCGGAAATTTTGTTTTGAATAAATCATACAGATTCTTAATTTTGTCGGTTGCAACGGAAATATTTATATTGAGGCTGTCACGAAGTGACTGGGGGGTGAGAAATTAAAATTGGGATGACTTTTCAGTCAGCCTCTATATGACTGACACGATGAAAGATGAAAAAAGGACACGATATACCCGACATAACAATCGCGATTGACGGATATTCCTCGACGGGGAAGAGTTCGTTCGCGAAGCTCATCGCCTCGGAACTCTCGTTCCTCTACCTCGATTCGGGGGCGCTCTACCGCGCGGTGACGCTGTATGCGATTGAGAACGGACTCATTTCGGAGGACAACGCGGTCGATGTGCCGGCTCTCGTCGACGGGCTGAAAAAACTCGACGTGCATTTTGAGAATCACGGACGGGGGAGCAGGACCTATATCGGCGACCGCTGCGTGGAACAGAAAATCCGCAGTCTGAAAGTTTCGGGGAAGGTCAGTCCGGTGTCCGCAGTGCCCGAGGTGCGGGAATATGTGAACGCGAAACTTCGCGAGTTCGGACGCGGCGGGAGGATTGTGATGGACGGCAGGGACATAGGGACGACGGTGTTCCCCGATGCGGAACTCAAGATTTTCATGACTGCCGACCCCGTGGTGCGGGCGCGCCGGCGTGCTGCTGAAATGGAGGCGAAAGGGGAGAGCGTGAACCTTGAGGATGTGCTCGCGAACCTGAAGGAACGTGACTACATCGACTCGCACAGGGAGGTCTCTCCATTGAGAAAGGCCGCGGACGCGATTGAACTGGACAACTCGGAGATGACGATGGAGGAGCAGATGGAATGGGTGAGGAAGGTCATCGGGGAAAGATTTGGAGATTAGGGAATGGGCCGGGGAGCGACAGTCGACATTGACAAGAATTCAGGTTTCTGTGCCGGGGTCATCCGTGCGGTCAACATCGCGGAGGAGAAACTCGGGCACGGGGGCGGCAAAAGGATTTTTTCCCTCGGGGCCATCGTGCACAACGAGGCCGTGCTCTCGGGTCTTGAAAAGGCGGGGCTTGTGACGATTGACCGGGACGACCTTGACGAAATGCAGTCCGTGGAGAATGCCGACCTGATTATCCGCGCCCACGGCGAGCCGCCCGCGACCTATGAACGCGCCGGCGCGCTCGGTTTCGATGTGGTTGACTGCACCTGTCCGGTGGTGCTCCGGCTTCAGAAGCGGATTCGTACCGCCTATCTTCAGCAGAAGAAGGCCGGGGAGGGACAGATTGTGATTTTCGGGAAGGTGGGGCATGCCGAGGTTCTCGGACTTGTCGGGCAGACGGACGGGACGGCGATAGTGGTGGAGAACATGCAGATGCTGGAAGAGTCCGTCGCCGACGGAAGAATCCTCCCTGGTGTTCCGACCGAGATCTTCAGCCAGACCACCAAGAGTCCCTGCGAGTACGGCAAGGTCTGCTCCAGACTCGCCGAACTGAGCGGGATGCGGCTCAAGGTTCACGACACGATTTGCCGGCAGGTGGCCACCCGTCACGACAAACTTGCCGCCTTTGCGCGCAGCCACGACGTGCTTGTCTTTGTCTGCGGGAAGTCGAGTTCTAACGGCAAAGTGCTCTGCGATTTCTGCAAATCACTGAATATTAGAACATACCACATCAGCTCGGTTGAGGAAATCAACGGGGCCTGGTTCCGCGAGGATGACAGGATCGGTGTCTGCGGGGCGGCTTCAACGCCGAAATGGCTGCTTGAGGAAACTGCGGCGAGAATCCGTGACATTTTGCGGAAAGACAATAAAATGCTACCTTTGCGCGGCGAAAACGCCTGACTCCCTCCTGCGGACTCCCAGGGCTTGTTTTTCGGAACAGATTCTGAATTTAACTTTATTTATATGGCAACAACAGCAGATTTCAAGAACGGGCTTTACCTCATGTTCAACGGAAAGCCTTGTTCCATCGTATGGTTTCAGCATGTGAAACCGGGCAAGGGTCCCGCTTTCGTGAAGGCGAAGCTCCGCAATCTCGAGAACGGACGCATACTTGAGAACACTTTCACGGCGGGCGTGAAGATTGACACAATCAACGTGGAGCGCCGTCCGTACCAGTTCCTCTACAAGGACGAGGACGGATTCAACTTCATGCATGAGGAGACTTACGAGCAGATTCACCTCGACACGGATCTCGTGGAGAACGCCGACCTCATGAAGGAGGGTCAGCACGTCGAGATGATGTTCCTCGCCGAGGACAATGACGAGCGCTGCCTCACCTGCGAACTTCCGACCTATGTCGAGCTTGAGGTGACCTACACCGAGCCTGCCGTCAAGGGCGACACAGCTTCGACTTCGGCTCTCAAAGAGTGCACGCTTGAGACGGGCGCACTGATTATGGTTCCGCTCTTCATCAATCAGGGGGAGAAGATTCGCGTGAATACGGAGGACAGGTCATACGGCGGCCGCGTGGCATAGGGTGAAAATTACAATAAACCCGGGAAATCTTTTGGGACTTGTTCCCTCGGATTTTCCGGGTTTTGTCTTGCTTGGTTGTGCCGCCGTCGAACTACTGGAGCTTGCGGTTCTTGTAGTTTTCGATGCAGGCGGGGATGATCGGGCGGTATGTCTCTGATTTGAAGAGTTCCGACGAGATTATGAAATCGGCCGTGCTGCGGTTCGTGGCGAAAGGGATGTTGTAGAGCGACGCGAGTCTCACGAGTCCCATTACATCGTTCTGGTGTCCCTGCATTATCAGGTTGTCGCAGAAGAACACGAGCATGTCCACCCGGCCTTCCGCAATCATCGACCCGATTTGCGCGTCTCCTCCGAGCGGTCCGGAGAGCAGGCAGGTGATTTCCGGGCATTCTTCCCCGAGTTCCGCTTTCAAAGCTTCTCCGACCAGTCTTCCGGTCGTTCCGGTGCAGAACAGATGGCTGTCCTTGAGCGAGCCGGCATTGAATCTTACCCAGTCAACAAGCTCGGTTTTACGCGCGTCGTGCGCTACAAGTGCGATATTCCTTATCATATTCTGAACATTTCTGCCGCATTCAATCCGATGCGGCTATTTATAATCCTACTTCTGACGGATGAAAATCTGGAGGGGACAGCCGTTGAAGTCGAAGTTGGCGCGCAGCCGGTTTTCGAGGAAACGCCTGTAGGGCTCCTTGATGTACTGCGGGAGGTTGCAGAAGAACGCGAAGGACGGGCTGCGGGTCGGGAGCTGGGTTATATATTTGATTTTTATATATTTGCCCTTCCATGCCGGCGGCGGATAATTCTCGATTTCCGGCAACATCACTTCGTTCAGCCGCGATGTCGGAATCTTCTTCGAGTAGTTCGCATAAACTTTCTCGGCCGCGTCGAGCACATCCATTATTCTCTGTCTGTTGAGGACGGAGGTGAAGACAATCGGGATGTCGTTGTTCGGGGCTATGCGGCTTCTGATGGCCTCGATGTACTGCTTCATCGTGTTGCTGTCTTTTTCGACCGTGTCCCATTTGTTCACCACAAGCACGCAGCCCTTGCGGTTGCGCTGGATGAGGTTGAATATGCTCATGTCCTGCGCCTCTATCCCCAGAGCCGCATCGACCATAAGTATGCAGACATCAGAGTGTTCGATGGCACGGATTGAGCGCATCACCGAGTAGAACTCAAGGTCTTCGTGAACCTTGCTCTTGCGGCGCATCCCGGCGGTGTCCACCAGCATGAACTCGTGCCCGAACTTGTTGTAGAGCGTGGCGATAGAGTCGCGGGTGGTTCCGGCAATCGGCGTGACGATGTTCCTTTCCTTTCCGAGCAGAGCGTTCGTGAGCGAGGATTTGCCGACGTTCGGGCGGCCCACTATAGTGAAATGCGGCAGTTCCGGATGGTCGTCATTGTCGGCGGTGGCATCGTCCGGCAGCCTGCGCACGATTTCGTCCAGAAGGTCTCCCGTACCGCCTCCGTTGGCCGAGGATATGCTCCAGACTTCCCCGAGTCCGAGAGAGTAGAACTGGAATGTGTCATAGACTTTCTCTCCGGAATCGACCTTGTTGACAGTGAGCACGACCGGTTTCCCGCTGCGCCGGAGCATATCGGCGATTTCCGCGTCATAGTCGGTCACTCCCGAAGCCGCTTCGACCATGAAGAGCACGAGGTCGGACTCTTCCACGGCGAGCACCACCTGTTTGCGTATCTCCTCCTCGAAGATGTCGTCTGAATTGGAAGTATATCCCCCCGTGTCGACAATCGAGAACTCCGTCCCGCACCATTCGCATTTCCCGTAGTGACGATCCCTCGTGACTCCGGCGGTCTCATCGACAATCGCCTGACGCATCCCCACCAGACGGTTGAAGAGCGTCGATTTGCCGACATTCGGCCTTCCTACAATTGCAACCAAACTCATAGAA
>CAVDEO010000103.1:0-8668 GCA_963607915.1 bacterium | reverse complement strand
CACTGGATGACTTCTGCAAGAAATTCTCTTCACGCATTTCAGACAGATACCTCAGTCAGCAGTCTGAATGGCTTCCTGAAAGGAACGGGGCGGCAGACGAAGCGAGAATCAGATGATAACTCAACCATTGGACTGCTCATATGCAGCAACAAAGACGAGACAGAGGTGCAATATGCTTTTGAATCCGTGCAAAATCCCATTGGGGTCGCATCATACGACAACGTGCAAATCAAAACATTGACCAGATGCCCCAAGCGGTGTCTGACATCATGGCCGAAATCCTCAGCATCAAGGAGATGCTGAAAGCGGCCATCGACAAAGACGGGAACACCAGGCCCGACGGCTGGATGGACCTTGACCAGCTGCGAGCCTACCACCCTGACCATCCGTCCCGCTCCACGGTTTACGAAAGGGAAGCTTACATTTTTAGGGAAGTTTACAAAAAGGGGAAGTTTACACATCGGCATCACTTTGTATCTGCTTCCCAGATGATATAATTCTCATTCTTATATGTTCCGCGATGCACATCGGGGGCGAAGAGTGTCTTCATACCGTCCCCATCGATGAACCATCCGAAAGAAGAATGACTGCCTACCAAATAGATGGCGTTCTCGACACCGAGGTCAATCAAGGCTTGAGTGAAGTCGTGGAAAGACTCGTCCGACTCGCTCACGGCCACGAATATCTGCCCTGCACGGGAGCAGAGGGCCTTACGCATCGTCTTATTCTTGGGCTCATTCTCTACGAGAATGCCGTTGTCAACCAATGGATATTGACGGAAGAAATAGCCGCCTTTCTCCGTGGCCTCCTCAAACAGAGGAGAGTTCTCGCTGACACCCACCGTCACGGCACCGTCTATGATGGCACAATATCCTTTCTTGGAAAGTCCCCAAGCGAGAGGTTGACCTTTAAGCACGAAAGCGCCGAGAATCTTCCGGTTGTCCTTGCGTATGTCAGCGGCCTGGGCGGCGAGGATGATACTTTTGTCCATGCGGTCAGGTACGCCGAGAGTAAGCTCGGGCGTAGAGTTGTGGGGAATATACAGGGACAGGATGACATCATTGACCACGGTGTCAATTTTCTCCGTAAAGGCCTTATCCGTCTCTATGCCGAAAGGTTTGGTGGCAGTTTCTGGGGTAATGGCCTCGGGCACATCCTCAAAGAGCCCGGCATCGATGTCTTCCGCCGGCGTTGTTTTTCGGAGCGCGATAAAGACAACAACTCCGAAGAGTACGGCAAGCGCAAGGCATCCCAGCACTATCATCATTGTCCTGTTTTTCTTCGGCTCCTGCGGTTTGCCAATCACGCGGAACTCGTCATCCCTTATTTCGTTCTCTTTTTCAGCCATTTTTCAAAACTGCATCTATATAATTCTTCAACTTGGTCAGAACTTCTTTCGAGGCGGACAGTTTATGGTAGCACCCGTTGCAGTCGGATAGAATCAATTCTTGCTTTGCCGTGTCAACTAAGTACACGAAGTCCGTGTTGATGATGAATCCGCGTCCGAGCCGAATGAAGTTGCCGCCGCTATCCCCAAGTTGTTCACCAATCAAGTCCTCAATCTGACCAAGCTGAAAGGAGACCAACTGTTTGCGGTTGTCCTGCGTCACGACATTGGCATAGTTGCCGTCGGCGGAAACATAGACCAGCCTTTCCGCCGGAATCCGCAGCAGCTCCGTCCCTTTTGATATTACTATGACTTGATTCACAACTCTACAAATTTAGACATTTGCCCTGAAACCTGCAATGAAATGTACGAAATGGCGTTATACTGTACGAAATCAGTCCTCCTTCTGAGGTTCGTACAGCCCATGCCCGTATCGTACATCCGACCTTGCCGACCGTTTGAGAAAGCTCTCTTTTTCTGGAACTTTGTCTTCAGAAAATCATCAAGTGACATCTAATGAAAAGGCAAGCCATTTTATTATTATTCCTGCTGCTGATTGTAACATCGTGCTGCAAAACAGGCAACAAAAGAAAGCATTCTCAATGTCTTAGACTTCCGGAAATCGAAGTGACGGAAGATTCATTAGGCAAAAAAACATCCTCCAGAGTTGACTGCAACTCCATATACCATTGGAAGACCACATTCAAACTCGACGAAGATGATTTGCGCTTTCTGAAACGGCATTCTGTCCGAAGAATGTACATACGTCTTTTCGATGTGGATTTGGACACTTCTCCGCTTGACCAATATTCTTCCGCAATCCCTGTCGGGACAACCTCCTTCAAAGGCGCGATACCTGACAGCATTGAAGCTGTCCCTGTGGTTTTCATCACCACAAAGGCGATGAAATTCACAGGTGAGGAAGTCGGCGGTACGGCAAATCTCGCATCGAAGATATATACACGGATTCGGAACATGTCAGACTTCAATGATTTGGGACATATCGGCGAGATACAGCTTGACTGCGACTGGACAAAATCCACGCAGGAGGCTTTCTATGAATTGTGCAAGGAGATTAAGGCGTTGGCAGCAAAGGACGGCATCCTCGTCAGTTCGACCATAAGACTTCATCAACTCTCCATTGCTCCTCCTCCGGTTGACAGAGGTGTCCTGATGGTTTACAACACTGGTGCCATTAGGTCGCCGGAAACGAGAAATTCAATCCTTGACTACGATGATGTCGTGTCATATCTGGGAGGGAAAACCATTCACTATCCGCTTCCTCTTGATTTTGCCTACCCCGCCTTCGGTTGGGGAGTCTTGTTCCGCAAGGGAAAATACATGGGGATTCTTCACAAAACGGATTACGAACGCTCTTACCTTTACCCGGAACAAAAGGATGGCAGCTACATTGTTCGCGAGGACCATATCCTTGAAGGTCACTCTCTTATGAGGGGAGATGTGATCCGGCTTGAGCAACCGTCTGCGGAACTCATCGATAGCGTTGCCACTTTGGTGTCGAAGTCTTTCGGCGAAACGTCCCACAGCACAATCCTTTACCATCTTGATTCCAAGTCCCTTTCAAAATATGATTTCAATGAAATATCAAAAATATATAGCCGTTAGCCTTATTCTCTTGTCATGTGGTCTAAAATCGATGGCTTGCGGACCGTACTATTATACACCGAGCGAATACTATATGTACAGAATCAGTGAACGGTACATGACAGGTCAGACCTACAACACGGCGTTCAACTACGGCTCGGAAGAGAACTGTCTGTTGTGGCAGGAACAGACATCAAAGGACATTCCGGTAGAGGATATCTACAAAGTCGTTTACAAGGCCAATGACCAGTGGATTGCGAACCTTCTGAACCATCAGGGGGCGGACGGTTCCACATATTCTTTCGGCAGGAATCTCTTTGCCGATTGGCTTTGGGATGATAGCGAAGCGGCGGCGTTTCTGCTTCTTGCCAAAGAGTGCGAGGATATAAGGAGGCAAATGACTGACCCTTGGTATTATCCGGCCAAAAGAGACCCACAGAAAAAGGGACTGGAGGAGATTGCACTCAAGGCGGAGGCTTACGACGGAAAGCGTTTCTCCGCCAGATATGTCCTTCAGGCGGAAAGGGCACTGTTCTCCCTGCGAAGATACGACGACTGCATCAACTATTGGAACGGGAAAAAGGCGACGGTCCCGGACAATATACTGAGGCGACTGATCCTTAGATACGTTGCCGGAGCATACTACAACATAGGTGACATCGAAAAAGCCATGATGATTTACGGCGAGGTTGACGACATCAGTTCGCTCCTCTTCTGTGCTCAAAAGGCTGGCAAGAAAAATCTTGAAGCCCTGTACGATTATTCTCCCGAATCACAGGCACTCAGGGCGGAGGTGGAACGGATTATCATCCATGCGGAAAGTATTCTCTTTGACAGTGATTCTTTATGGCGCACATCATATGATTTTGAGACCCTTAAGTATGTACGCGATTTGAGCATGAAAATCGCGGAGGAAGGCAAAGTCAGCGACCCTGACCTGTGGTATTATACGGCTGCCTTTGTGGAACATCTTCTGGAGCATGACAACGAGGCGTTGCGACTCGTACGCAAGGCCGAGAAGAGCCGCGGCAGCGATTTTATCAAAGAGTCGATACATGTCTTGAAACTGTATCTCATTGCCCGAGGACCTTATGACGGCTCGTATGAAAAGGAGATGTTCAATGGGGTAAAATGGCTGGAAGGCAAAATTGTCGCCCATCTTGACGAGGGACGGGAGGAGACAATCCGGCACGGGATGTATTATACCAGAATAAATTTCAGCTATTTCTACTGGAATGACATGCTGCGAAAAATAGTTCATGCCGGGATAGCCCCGAAACTCTGCGGCATGGGAAAAGAGTCCACTGCCCTTGCTTTCTCCAATATGGCGGACAATCTCATTTTCAATTTGGTCGGCGAAGTGGATGCAGGTTGGAATTCTCCGAGACGGGTCTCAATCGACAAATACAGGACGGAAGGGGTCTTCAACAGTCTTGACTATTGCAATCATACATTTTACCTGTTGGACAAAGTCAGGATTGAATCGATAATCCAGTATGTGAAAAGTCTTGAACATCCGGGAAATGAAATGCAAAGCTATCTGAACGCGAAAGGGAACATAAACAAGAATTACTTTTATGAAATCATCGGGACAAGATTGCTCCGGGATATGCGGTATTCCGAGGCCGAGGCATGGTTTGCAAAAGTCCCGTCATCGTTTCAAGCCCAACTCAACACATTCAAGGAGGGGTATTTCCGTTATGACCCATTCGTGCCGGAGAAGACCCGCATTGCAGACAATGCTGACTACAAGTACAATTTCGCGCGGGAAATGGCCTCTCTGGAAAGTGCCATATCCGGGGCTGTCGACCCGGACAGGAAGGCTATTCTGTTGACAAAATTCGCCACCGGAATCAAGAATTCCTTGGGGAATTGCTGGGCATTGTCTTTCTATGGATTGTCGTGGGGTGATACATATACCGAAGAGGGACCGACCGTATTTTCTGCCGCTCAGGACATGGGATTCGCCAGGGCGGAGAAACTGTATGCGGAAGCGCTCAAAATTTGCCGAGACAAAGAAACGGCGGCACAAATCAACCTCTTTCTCGGAAATAGGAAAACTGTGGTGGAGGAATATAACCAGACCCAAACCGCCAATTACGTCCGTGGGCACTGTGACACCTATTCGGATTACCACTTCGAGACGAAATCCCGATTCTGGGATTACATACAAAATTCTGACCGAGGTATATAATGCTCTAAAACAAGGTCACTTTACAACTAACGATAGAGATGAAAGTTCTGCCATCAATTGCATTCAACGACTTCTCGGTTCGGCCGGAGACGTGACCGCAAAGGCCACCAAGACCGGGGAGATTTTTATTCTCGACTTACCGAAAATAATGCGTATCTTTGCGCGGCCGTAGGTCAGCAGTCTGCAATCAGCCGCCTGCGGCCTACGGTCAGCAGTCAGAACTATGGCAGAGAGCAACTTTATAGACTACGTCAAGATTTTCTGCGCTTCCGGGAACGGGGGTGCGGGTTCAATGCACCTGAGGCGGGAGAAATATGTGCCCAAGGGCGGGCCTGACGGCGGGGACGGAGGACGCGGAGGGAATGTCATCCTGCGGGCGAATCCCCAGTTCTGGACTCTGATTCACCTGAAATACCAGAAGCACATCCGGGCTGAACACGGCGAGGCCGGAAGCGGGGCGCTGTGCAACGGGAAGGCCGGAAAGGATGTCTATCTGGACGTGCCGCTCGGGACTGTGGCGAAGGACGCGGAAACCGGAGAGGTGCTGCACGAGATGGTGGAGGCCGGAGAGGAATATGTGCTTGTCAGGGGCGGACGCGGAGGTCTGGGCAACGCCAACTTCAAGAGTCCCACCAACCAGACTCCGAGATATGCGCAGCCGGGGGAACTCGGCTCGGAAGGATGGTTCATCCTTGAACTCAAGCTGCTTGCGGACGTGGGACTCGTGGGCTTCCCGAATGCCGGGAAATCCACTCTGCTTTCAACCGTATCCGCCGCGAAGCCGAAAGTCGCCGACTATGCGTTCACGACCCTTGAGCCGAGCGTCGGAGTGGTCCGCTACTATGACGACCAGTCATTCGTGATGGCCGACATCCCGGGAATCATCGAGGGCGCGCACGACGGTAAAGGTCTGGGAATCAGATTTCTCAGACACATAGAGCGCAATTCCGTGCTGCTTTTCATGGTTTCCGCCGAAGAGGAGGACATCAGGAAGAGTTACGAGATACTCCTCGACGAGCTGAAGGAATACAATCCCGAACTGCTTGTGAAGAGCCGCGTGCTTGCAGTCACCAAGGCGGACATGCTGGACGAACATCTTGAGGCGGAGATTGAGCCGACGCTGCCGGAAGGCGTGCCGCACGTTTTCATCTCATCCTTCAGCGGCGAAGGAATACAACGGCTGAAAGACCTCCTGTGGGAAAGTCTGCATCAATAACAATAAGGAATACAACGGCTGAAAGACCTCCTGTGGGAAAGTCTGCATCAATAACAATTACGGGAATATGATTATGATGACGCATTTGCTTACGACGATGCTTGAACGGCTCGAGATGCTGGACAAGGAAGCCACGCTTGCGCTCAACACCAGCGGAGGATGGTTCACCGACGCCGTAATGCCGGTGTTCTCGCAGGTGAAGGTCTGGATTCCGCTCTATCTCATCGTGTTGGGGATAGTGATTTACCGCATGGGCTGGAAAGCCGGACTCGTCGTGACACTCGCGCTGCTGCTGAATGTGGTCTTCGCAGATCAGCTTGCCAATCTCGCGAAGAACGCGGCTGCGAGACTGCGTCCCTGCGTGGATCCGTGGATGACGGCGCACGGGGTAAGGGTGCTTGAAGGCGGAGGAGGATGCGGATTCTACTCCGGACACGCCGCAAATGTGTTCTCGTTCGCCATATGCTCGACACTCTGCCTGTCCTTCATCCGCAGCCGCAAGGGGGCGATGGGAAGGGAGAACAGAACCCGCAGGCAGATTTTTCTCGGGATATACGGATTCGTGATATTCCTGTGGGCCGTCACGGTCAGCATCAGCCGGGTCTATTGCGGTAAACATTTCATCGGTGACATCACAGTGGGGGCGCTCTCCGGACTCGTGACCGGCAGCCTGCTGGCTGTCGCAGCAATCGTCGCGGTACGCCATATCAGGGTGCTGCGGGAGTCAATCCGGGTCAACGCATAATTCCGGACATACAGCGCCGCATCAAGCATACAGCGCCGCATCAAGCATACAGCGCCGCATCAAGACGGTGCACAGGATTATATGTGGTGCAACGATTACAGCACAGGAATCACTCGTTCCATGCGCGTTCCCCGCGAACCCTTTACGAGAACAGTAGCGGAAGTGAATTCCGGCTTATGCGAACCGATGTAGGCCGCGAGTTCATCCGAAGTCCCGAAACAGGGCTCTGCACCGGCCTTGCGGAACTCTTCTCCCACATAATACCCCTCGAAACCATACCCGGCAACGGCATCCAGCACATTCCGGTGCTCCTGTCGCGACTCCGTGCCGAGTTCGAGCATATCGCCGAGCAGCACAATCTTTTTCTGCGCGTCAAAATCAGCGAAATTGTCAAGCGCGGCCTTCATACTCGACGGATTGGCGTTGTAGGCATCCACAATCAGCACATTGCGCCCCGTGCGCTGCATCTGAGAGCGGTTGTTAGACGGGAGATATGCCTCGACAGCGGCGACCGCCCGAGCCTGCGGCACTCCGAAAAAGCGTCCGATGCAGAGCGCGGCAAGCACATTGTCCGCGTTGTAGGCTCCGACAAGATGAGTCGAAACCATCGTTCCGTCGGGAAGTTTCAGACTGAGGAAAGGATGTCCGGCATCCGGAGGCATAATCTCCGCTCCGGAAAAATGCAGACCGTACGGGACTGCCGTCAAACCGGCTGAAACAGTCTTCATGCGGCGGCACGCACGAAAAGCGTCAAGATCAAAGCGACAATTCTCAGCAGCCTGTCTGAACCCCCTCGACCCGGCCATACCGGTCAGCAGCGGATTGTCCTGATTGAAGAAAACTGTCTTCGCTCCGCTTTCATTGGATGCGATGAAATCATACAGCTCCCCTTTCGTCGCCTTGACTCCCTCGAACGAGCCGAATCCGAGTATATGCGCCTTACCGACATTGGTAATCAGCCCATAGTCTGGAGCTGCGATTTCCACCAGTTCGCGGATGTCCCCCGGATGGCTCGCGCCCATCTCGATGATTGCGATTTCCGTGTCGGACGGCATCCCGAGAATGGTGAGCGGTACGCCTATGTTGTTGTTCAGATTGCCGCAGGTCGCGTGCGTGCGGTATGTCGTCGAGAGCACGGCATTGATGAGTTCCTTAGTCGTGGTCTTGCCGTTCGTTCCGGTCAGCCCGAGCACGGGGATGTTGAAACTGTCGCGGTGCTTCCTGGCCAAAACCCAAAGCGCACGGAGCGTGTCAGGCACAGGAATCAGACGGTCATTCCCCCGGTTTTCCCGAGCCGCCGCAGAATCCTCGTTGATGACGGCATATGCCGCCCCGCTCTCAAGCGCAGCAAGAGCATACTCATTGCCGTCGAAGTTCTCCCCTTTCAGCGCAAAGAACAGCTCTCCCCCGCCGATTTTCCGGCTGTCGGTGGCGACCCTGCCCCCGCAGTCCCGGAACAGCTCATATAACTCATCAATTTCCATTTGATTGCAAAATTTTGGCAAAACCTGCAACGCAGCA
>CAVDEO010000102.1:0-8686 GCA_963607915.1 bacterium | reverse complement strand
TCGAGACGGGAGTCCGGAAAGTCCGGATTCCCGTTTTTCGTTGTCAGACCCTCTTCCGGTGTTTCAGTTCCGCACTCTTCCGGTGTTTCAGTTCCGCACTCTTCAGGTGTTTCAGTTCCGCGCTCTTCAGGTGTTTCAGTCCCGCACTCTTCAGGTGTTTCAGTCCCGCGCTTTAGGCAGCTGGAAGACTATGGCCAGAACGACCATCAGCCCTATGAGCATCGGATAGTATAGACTCGGGATGATTTCCAGAGGAGAAAGTCCGGACAGGCCGGCGGCCATGAGCAGCTGCGCGCCATAGGGCAGTATCCCCTGGACAAAACAGGAAGTCGTGTCCATGAGGCTCGCAGAGCGCCTCGGAGAGATGCCGAAACGGCTCGAGATGTCCTTCGCAATGCCGCCCACAGTGATTATGGCGATGGTGTTGTTCGCCGTGCAGACATTCGTGAACGCGGTCAGCAGCGAGATTATCGCCTCCCCTCCCCTGCGGTTGCCGATTCTCCGCGTCATCACGCGGATGAGCCAGTCGAATCCGCCGGCAGACTTCACCATATTCATGATTCCGCCGGCAAGCAGAGTCACGAGAATCAGTTCACACATGGACTGGAGACCCGAACCCGCCGACTCGAACAGCACAAGCCCCGAAGTGCCGCTGCACAGGCCTATGACATCCGTCAGAAGAATCCCGAGGACAAGCACCTTGAGCACATTGACTCCGCATAGCGCACTCACAATCACCACCATATATGGAATCGCCAGATACCACGGAGCGTCCGGGACATTGGAGACATAAACCGTCGAAAAACCGCTGAAAATGTAAATCCCGAGCGTGACGAGCGCGGCCGGAAGCACGATGAGGAAGTTAGTCCTGAACTTGTCCCCCATGCTGCATCCCTGACTCTGCGTGGAAGCGATCGTGGTGTCCGAAATAAATGAGAGATTGTCGCCGAAGAACGCTCCTCCCACGACAATCGACACCATGAACGCGAGTCCCGCCCCCATCTCTCCGGAAAGGCCGACCGCGACCGGAGCGAGCGCGACTATGGTGCCGACGGATGTCCCTATGGACATGGATATGAAACAAGCGGCGAGGAATATTCCGGCCGGGAGATACGCCGGCGGGATGAGCTTCATCGTCAGAGCCACGGTGGCGTCAACCGCTCCGACAGCCTTGGCCGAAGACGCGAAGATTCCGGCAAGGACGAATATCCATATCATATACATTATGTTGGAATCCGCCGCGCCTGACGAAAAAATGTTAACCCGTCGGGCAAACGGACGTTCCCTGCATATGAGTATGGAATAGACAGAGGCGACGACAAAGGAGACGCCTATCGGGATGCGGTAGAAATCCCCCGCCAGAAGCGCCGATGTCAGATAGACGGCGACCAGCACCATCACGGGAGAGAGGGCGAGAAGCCCCTTCGCATTTGTCAGGGCCGATTCGCCCGTTTCCGGAAGCTCCGGCTCCCCGGCGCTCCGATGATTGCAGGTACACTCACTCATATTTCCGATTGCATATATCCTGAAACCTGTCCCTAACGGAGCGATGCGACGATTTCGCACATCTGCGGAAACTGCGCCTCCATCGACTGGAGCAACCTGTATTGGGCGCGGGCGCGGACGAGGTTGTGCTCCGGATACTTCGTCTTGTAATAGGTGTCGCCGTCGAGGTAGTCCATCAGGAAACGGAGAACCTGCTCGAAGGTGATGAAGCGGCCGGAGAAGGCGAGGTTGTCAAGTTCCGCCGGGCAGAGGGACGCGCCCATCTCCGAAAGATAGCCCCGGATGTAGGCCGTGAACATCTCGATGGACATCGAAACGGTCGAAAGATCCTGCGCGTCTTCAGCCCCTGTGTTGGTGTAGCAGCGCAGCGCGTCGCCCACGTCGTTGAGAACCGTGGCGGACATCACCGTGTCGAGGTCGATGGCGCAGAGAACCTCGCGGGTCTTGGCATCGAAGAGTATATTACTGATTTTCGTATCGTTATGCGTCACGCGGCATGGGATTGTCCCGTTTTCAACAAGTTCGGCGAAGTCGAGCATCTCCTTGCGGCGGGACTCAATCCACTCAATCTCCTCCCTGCACTGCGCGACTCTTCCCGCTACATCCCGGGTCACTGACTCATCCCACTGACGGAAACGCCAGCGCATGTTGTGGAATCCCTTGATGACCTCGACGAGCGGTTCACGGAAGTCTGCGAGCAGAGCCTGGAAGCGCCCTATCCCCTTGCCGCCCTGATAGGCGAGCTCGGGAGTGTCCGCCTGAGTGTAGGAGAGTGTGTCGCCGATGAACACGCACACGGCCCAGAACTCTCCGTCCCCATCCTTGTAATAGAGTTTTCCGTCTTTCGCGGGCACGATGGTGAGTGTCTCGCGCATCGGGTCGGATACTTTCTTCTTGATGTGCTCCGTGACTTTCCGGATGTTCTCCATCATCCCCGGAACATCGGGAAACACGGATTTGTTTTTCCGCTGAAGGATGTAGTCAGTTTCGTCTCCGGAAGTCCGGACGATGAGCGTGTCATTGATGAATCCCTCTCCGAGAGGCTTGATTTCACGAATCTGCCCCTTCAAGTCAAATTTCGACGCGATTTCGAGATATTTTTCCGCCATAATATGTGATTTTTTCATTCAGATTTCTCCGAAATACAAAAAAGCAGTCCCGCCTGAAAGACGGAACTGCAAATTTAAGCAAAAAATCCTTAGAAACTGAATGATACCTTGCCCACAAAGTTCGCCGGAGCCTGCGGAAAGATGCCGATGCCGCCCAACTGCGTACCGTCCGCCTTTATCCCCTTGTACCAGACAGTTCCGTCGACATAGTAGAGATTGTTCAGCATATTGTTCACATAAAGCCCGAGTCGGATTGAGCCGCCGTGCGCGAACGCCGAACCGTGCCGTCCGCCGAGGGTGAACTCGTGGGTGAGCGCGAGATTCGTGACAAACCAGCCCGGAACGGAACGGCTGTCGTTCTTCGTGTTGTCCACATACTGCTTGCCGACATATTTCCCGTCAATCGAAAGTGTCGTGGTTTTCAGGGAACTGCGGCTTATCGTCGCAAACGGACGGAAGCCCAGACGGAGCATCCCGATGACGGAGGGGGACATCAGCATAGTCGTATTTCCGAACTCGACGACCTTCTGGACAGGCTTCGAGGCCGCGTCATACACCGCCTCACCTTTGTCGTCATAAAGCTGGAACGACTCACTGTAGTCCAGAACACGGTTCAGGCTCAAAGTCATATTCCCGGAAACGGAGAACCATTTGAGACCGTCGTATGCGGCGGAAATCTCCACTCCCCGGCGGAATGCACGGCCGACATTGTCCTTGATTGGATAGCCGGTGTCGGAAAGACGGCCGGTCTCGAGCAGCATATCCCAATATTTCATAAAATAGAAATTCGCTCCTGCGGTGAATACCGGCGAGGCCCACTCATATCCGAACTCCACGTCGACCATTTCCTCCGGACGCACGCCCCTGTTGCTGCCGGCCTCGATGTTTTCCTTGATGTCCGGACGGCCAGGCTCCCGATGCCCCTGTGCGGCGGAAATGTAGGCACGATGCCCGTTACGATGGAAGGTCACTCCCGCACGGGGATTGAAGAACAGCCAGTTGTTGCCGTAGGCCATATCGACGCCGGCCTCGTCACCCGCGCCCCACATCTTCAGGTTCACGTTACGCAGCTGAAGGTCGACATAGGCCGTGAACCAGTCGAGAGGGCTGTACTCGCCGCGGATGTAGGCATTGTACTCTTGTTTGAGCGCGCTGTTGAGATACCAGAGCCTGTTCGCGTTGAATTTTTCGTAGGTCATCCCGTCGGCGGCCTGCCAGTCCGTTCCGAGCACGTCGCTCCAGAGCACCTTCCCGAAGTGCCCTCCGTCGTAGCGCGACCAGCTCAGCCCGCCGACGATGTCAAGCAGATCGGACTTCCACTTCAGGTCGCTCCTGAGCACATAGTAGCTGTTGTCCATGCACTTGTTGATGATGAAATCCGAAGTCGCGAAACCTGCCGGAGCATAGGCGGCGAGACCGTATTTCTTGAATTTCTTGTCCGTCTTGTACTGGTCGTACCATCCGTCGCCCTTCGTGAAGTTGAAAGTAGTGCTCCAGCTTAGGGCGTTCGCGAACTGGTGAGTGTAGTTCAGCTGGAGATGGTGCTGGGTGTAGTTGTCGGTCTCGTTGTCGTAGTAAAGCGTTGAATTGACAATCCTTTTGCCTTCGGAGTCAAGGACATAGCTTCCGTCCGGATTGCGGGCGTAGTCATAGTGTTCGCCGGCGCTGTTGTAGCGGCGGTCACGGGCGTAGGTGGCGAGGTCTATGCCGTTCCAGGTGATGCCGGTGCACTGCTTTCCCATCAGCCAGGTGAGTTTCAGGGAGTTGCTTCCGTTCATCCAGCCGAGAACCGCCATCGCCGACTGCACGTCCGCCTTAGCGTTGCGGATGTATCCGTCAGTGAAGTTCCGGGAATATGCGGCGTTGAAATACACCCCGGATTTCGTCAGACCGGTGCCTGCAGCAACGGCGGAGGTGAAAGTTCCATATGAGCCGAAGCCGAAATCAGCCGTCGCGAAAGGACGGGAACCGACCGACGCCGTGCTCATGTTCACGCTCGCTCCGAATGCCCCCGCGCCGTTTGCGGAAGTTCCGAGCCCCCTCTGTAGCTGCACCGAGGAGAGAAGCGTGGACAATGAGGGGATATTCACCCAGAAGACTTCCTGGGACTCGGAGTCGTTGAGGGTGATGCCATTAAGCGTGACATTTATCTGCGAACCCTTGCTGCCCCGAACCGTCATCTTGGAGTAGCCGAGTCCCGTTCCGCCCTCGTTCGTGGAAATCACGGAAGGCTGGAGGCCGAGGTTCATAGGAAGGGAGTTGACGGGGTTGGTGCGGATGAGTTCGTCCCTGCCGATCATAGTGTAGGTCACAGGAGTGTTCTCGCCGGCACGTGAGGCCACGACCACCACGCTGTCAATTTTTTCAATCCTGTTTCCGTCTTCGTCCACGGAGAGCGTCTTTTCCGGAATTTCCGGACTCCGGAGCGATGAGGGTGAGACATCGGTGAAAACTGTCCCCGGAGTGTCCGGACTCCGGAGCGATGAGGATGAGACATCGGTGAAAACTGTCCCCGGAGTGTCCGAACCCCGGAACGATGCGGCGGATGATTCCCCCGCCGGGCAGAAGGCGCAGAGCGCCATAATAACGAAAAAACCTCGCATAAAGCAATTAATTAGTTAATTATTAATACTATACGAGGGGTCGGACTATGGGCTTCGGGATTATGGATTATGGATTAGGTATCATCCATTCCCCGCCCTGTCCGCGATGAGATTATGTACATTCCCTACGGCGGTATTGACCGCGTCAGGTTCAATGGGTATGATCTCAACCTGAAGTCGTTTACTTCTTCAAGTACCCCCTGTTATTTACGGTTGCCGGGAAACCTCCCGGGCGATAAGGGCGGATAAAAGATGGAGTGCAAGGCTTGCGGTGAAGTCAAAACCGCAGCAACCTGATGGTTGTGAGGATTTTGACAAGACGCATAACGCAACAATCCGCTTTTATATGTCTTTTACCCTTACCTCAAAAAGTCTGGGCCAAAGCTTACCGGTCAGATAAATCCTCCCGTCGGCCGGATTATAGGCGATGCCGTTGAGCACGTCGGTCTCCGGAGTCCTCAAATCTTCGCGGAGCAGTCCGCCGCAGTCGATGATTTTCTCGACGGCTCCGTTTTCCGGGTTTATGACCACGATTTCATCGCTAAGATAGACATTCGCCCATATTTTTCCGTCTATCCATTCCAGTTCATTCAGCATCCCCACAGCTTTACGCCCGTTCTTCACGACGATGCGCCTCCGGACGGAGAAATTCTTGTCAAGGAAATATATGTTCGAACTTCCGTCGCTCATAATCAGCGACTTGCCGTCTGTCGTAAGCCCCCAGCCTTCGCGTGGATTGACGATGCTCCGCTCGAATTTCCGACTTCCGGCATCATAGACAAGGACAACATAGTTCCGCCAGGTCAGATAATAGAGCTTTCCGTCGAAGATTACGGAGCCTTCGCCGAAATATTTGCGGTCGAGACTGATTCCGCAGCTGCGCTCCCCCGTCGGGATGTCCACTTCACAAAAAAAGGAACGCCCATACTGACCGGTGCTCTCGCAGAGTTTCCCGTCGTGGAAAAACAGTCCCTGAGTGTAGGATTCAGTGGAGTGGGGATATTCGTTCACGACTTCGACGGTGCAGCGCACGGCCTCGCCCGCAGGAGCGGACTTTTTCTGCCTGTCCCGGCAGCCCGTGCCGAGAAGCAGCGGAAGAACGAGAAGAATCAATTTGAACATTTTCATTTCTGCTTGGCGAGTATTTCTGCCTGACAATCATTTCCGCATGGCGATTATTTCTGCCTGACGCCTGTCTTGGACTCTTTTGGGTCCGCGGTCTTGTGAAGCCCGGCATTCTCCATCGCGGCCTTCACGAAAGCCACGAATATCGGCTGAGGGTTCTCCGGGGTGCTCTTGTATTCCGGATGGAACTGCACTCCGATGAAGAACGGATGGGCCGGAAGTTCGACGATTTCGACAAGATGGGTGTCAGGATTGCGTCCCGTCGCGATGAGACCGGCTTTCTCGAAGAGTCCGAGGAAGTCGCTGTTGAGTTCGTAGCGGTGGCGGTGACGTTCGGAAATCTTTGTCGTGCCGTAAATCTTCTCCGCAAGCGAGCCAGGCTTGATTTCGCATTCGTATGCGCCCAGACGCATAGTCCCGCCCTTCGAGGTGGTGCTCTTCTGGTCTTCCATGAGGTTGATGACGGGGAAAGTCGTGGCCGGATTCACCTCCGTGGAGCAGGCGCCGTCCATCCCGAGCACATTGCGGGCGAATTCCACCACGCACATCTGCATCCCGAGGCAGATTCCGAAGAAAGGAATGCCATGTTCGCGGGCATATTTTATCGCGGCGACCTTGCCTTCAAGCCCCCTCTCTCCGAATCCCGGAGCGACAAGGATGCCGTTCTTCTTCCCGAGCAGCTCCTCCGCATTGCCTTCGTTCAGGTTTTCGCTGTGGAGATACTGCACCTTCACCTTGCACTCGTTCGCGGCGGCAGCATGCACGAAAGCCTCGAGAATTGACTTGTAGGCATCCTGAAGGTCATATTTCCCGACAAGCGCGATGTCCACAGTGTGCTTCGGATTGTCGAGCCTGCGGATGAAGTCCTTCCATTTGACGAGGTTGGGTTCGGGAGCCTCAATCGCGAAATGGTTGAGCACCAGTTTGTCGAGTCCCTCTTCCTGCATCTTGAGCGGCACCTTGTAGATGGAGTCTGCGTCGATGGACTGGATGACATGCCCCGGCTTCACATTGCAGAAGAGCGCGACTTTCTTGCGGAGTTCCGGAGAGAGGTCGTACTCGGTGCGGCAGACGATGATGTCCGGCTGCACGCCGCTCTGCTGAAGCATCTGCACGCTGTGCTGGGTCGGCTTGGTCTTGAGCTCCTTGGCGGCCTTGAGATAAGGCACGAGGGTGAGGTGTATCGTAACGCAGTCTTCCTCAGGGAGTTCCCACTGAAGCTGACGCACGGCCTCGACGAAAGGATGAGACTCCATGTCTCCGACCGTTCCGCCGATTTCGGTGATGATGACATCGTAGTCGCGGGTCTTCGCGAGCAGCATCATCCTGCGCTTGATTTCGTCCGTGATGTGAGGGACAATCTGCACTGTCTTGCCCAGATACGCGCCCTCGCGTTCCTTGCTTATCACGGTGTTGTAAATCTTGCCCGTGGTGACATTGTTCGCCTTGGAAGTATAGACTCCGAGAAAGCGCTCGTAGTGCCCGAGGTCGAGGTCTGTCTCCGCGCCGTCCTCAGTGACATAGCACTCGCCGTGCTCGTAAGGGTTGAGCGTGCCCGGGTCGATGTTGATGTAGGGGTCGAATTTCTGGATTGTGACCTTCAGACCCCGCGCCTGAAGAAGTTTTGCGAGAGATGCGGAAATGATTCCCTTTCCGAGGGAGGATGCGACACCGCCTGTGACGAAGACGTACTTTGTGTTCATTGGAAACCGTTTTGGAAAGAGCTTCTCTTTCCCTTAGAAAAAAGCTTCTCTTCCCCGTATATAAAATAAAAAATCCTGTCAGCGGTCTTCCGCCAACAGGACTGCAAATTTACGACTTTTTTCCTTTCACGCCAAATATTTTCCGCACCCCATCGTCACAAACCCGTCTCAAAACAGCAACCATTGTCCGTGTAAACTTCCCTATGTGCTGCTCTCGCAAAAGTAGACACGGAGAGGTGAAAAAAGATTGAAAGTTGTACATTTGTGGAAGTCGTGGAAGTTGCTCGTGGAGGGAGGGGTATAGCCCCGACCGGAACGAGCAACTTCCGGCGGCCCGGAGACACCCCAGTCATACTTCACCTCAAAGGAGAAACGATTATGGGAAAGCATTTGAATCCTCTTGAGAAAGAGCTTCTGATTCGCAGATTCAAAGGGAATCCGCGAGTGAAACTGTCTGACTTCTGCATTGCGAACGATGTGTCCGAGTCCGCATTCCGCAAATGGCTCAATCTGTATGACGCGCAGGGCCTGGAAGGTCTGGCACGTCAGGACATCGAGTTCAAGGATGTCCTCCCGGACGGCCCTGACAGGTCCGTAGACGGCTATAAGCGTGAGATAATGAAACTCCGCATAGAGAACG
>CAVDEO010000101.1:0-8822 GCA_963607915.1 bacterium | reverse complement strand
GTCCAGTACCAAACTCCGTCAGCATCTTGCCGCACTCCAATCGCAGGGGTCACGCCGTCCTTACCATCCACTCCATCGCGGCCATTCTCTCCGTCTTTGCCGTCAGCACCGTCTTTCCCATCCTTTCCATCGCAGCCATTCTCTCCGTCTTTGCCGTCAGCACCATTCTTGCCATCCTTACCATTATACACCGTCACAATTCGTCCGGACGAGAATGAAAAAGTATATCCCTGATTGTCCGGAAGCGGTTTGACGCTTTCGATATACTCTTTGTTCTGAAGTGCGACAACCACCGCCGACAACGCACTGATGTTAGAATTCATCTGGTCACAAAGTATCTCCAGTTTTGTAACCCTTGCCTCAAGGTCGCGAAGGTCTGACCTGAGACCAGCATCATCATACCCGGAACAAGATGGAAGCAGGAGCATCAACAACGCCGACAATGCCCCAATAATTGTATGCTTGTTTTTCATCGTATCAACCGTTATAGTTATCCATTGGTACAGCCACGCCCAATACAATTGTATCGCCGACCTTCAACTTCGAAAGATCCGGGTCGCAAAAAACCGCACACATACCATTTGTCCCATAGTGAGCCGCCACTTTTTGCCCTGCACTGACGAGACGAAGCACGAATGAACGGAGGCCATCCGTGACTTTGACCGTCAATATCTGCTGACCGTTCTGCGCAACAAGACCAGACAAGATGTCAGTGATTGTCACTGTTTCAGTAAAATTACACATAGTAAAAAATAGTTTTATAGGCCACAGACTCCGGAACCGGCCATGTTCAAACAAAAAGAAAGTGTGGAGTCTTCGATTCATCCGGATAGAGGCTCTGGTAAGCCCAAGAACAGATAAACGACGCAATACCCCACACCCGTATATGCAATTACCTGACGATAATTTACAGTGATACAAGGTGATGAGTGTCGCAGCCAATCCCTGTTCTTTTGAAATTTACCAGATTCCTATCCAAGGATAAAAGCCAAACACTTTCATCAATATGTCCGCCACCTTCCGATGACAGGGCAAAGATAGAAAATGTTTTTCGTTTTACGGGGCATTGCGCGGTACAAAGTTCCACATAGAAACGGGATTACGACGCCCACACAGCAATATCGCCCGAATTTCATCGCCAGGATTCAGAGATTTTTTGTATCTTTGCGGGTTATTTGGACTTACCGGTGGGGATTACCGGGAAATTATGGGGAAAATCAAAAATTTTACGACATGTCATTAAGCTTACTTCAGAGCATTGCGGACACGGCGGCGACGGTTTCGGAGGTCGTGGCGGCTCCTGTGCAGCAGGAGGTCAAGATGTCTTACTTTGAGCTGGCGAAGGCCGGCGGATGGCTGATGATTGTGCTGCTCCTGCTCTCAATCATCGCGGTCTATATCTTCGCAAGCAGATGGTGGATGATCCACAAGGCCGGAAAAGTGGAAAAGAACTTCATGAACGAAATCAGGGATCTCATACACGAGGGAAAGATAAAGTCGGCGGTTTCGCTTTGCCAGAAGTACGACACTCCGTCTGCAAGACTTGTGGAAAAGGGAATCGAAAGAATAGGAAGACCGCTTCAGGACATCCAGACGGCGGTCGAGAACATGGGCAGCGTCGAGGTGGCAAGGCTTGAGAAGGGTCTGCCGATGCTGGCGACGATAGCCGGAGGCGCTCCGATGATCGGATTCCTCGGAACGGTGACGGGCATGATACGGGCATTCTTCAACATGTCCACCGCAGGCAGCAACATCGACATCTCGCTTCTTTCCGGAGGTATCTATGAGGCGATGGTGACCACTGTCGGCGGTCTCGTCGTCGGAATCCTCGCATATTTCGCCTACAACTACCTGACTTCGCAGATTTCAAACCTCGTGTTCAAGATGGAGTCGGTCACAATCGATTTCATGGATCTGCTGCATGAGCCGGCCGAGAGCGGGAAAAAAGAGTAGGCGGCGAAACATTGGGAAAGCTGTTTTAGAGAAGCTGTTTTAGAGACTATGGCTATAAGGAGAACAACAAAGATAGAGTCCGGATTCTCGATGTCGTCGATGACGGATATCGTGTTCCTGCTGCTCATATTCTTTCTGGTCACATCGACGCTGATAAGTCCGAATGCGCTGAAGCTGCTGCTCCCGAAGAGCACGGGGCAGGTGTCCGCGAAGGCTACGGTGAGCGTTTCGATTGCCGACCACGGAAACGGAGAATACACCTACCACATAAACGGGGACAGGAATCCCGTGCCCTTCGGTGAGGTGGAGGATGACCTGATTGACCTGCTGCAGGGCGAAGAAGACCCGACTTTCTCGATTTACGCGGACGAAACCGTGCATGTGGGGGAAGTCGTTCAGCTGATGAACATTGCGAAACGGAATCACTACAAGGTCATAATGGCCACGAGACCGGAGTAGGATTGAACAAAGACGCAATCTGCGGCGCGTTATGCCCGGATTGAACGGGAAATGTCATAAGAGATGGAAGAATACAGGCAGGACAGAAAAAAGCAGAAGAAGCTGTCGAAGGTGGCCGGAATCGGGCTGACCGTGGCGGTTCATGCCGCGGCGCTGTCCTGCGCGTGTCTTGCCGGGATGACCTATCTCGACCCGCCGCCGCCCGAGAGGGAGGAGATTCTGATTGATTTCGACGAGGTCGAAGTCGCACAGGCGAAGCCGGAGAGGCGATGGAGCCGGACGCGTTTGAAGTCTCCGGAACCGGACAGGACGAGACCCGACGAAATCGTGAAGATGTCGAAGGCGCAGATGGAGGGGACGAAGGAGAATGTCGCGATGGAAGCCACTGTGGGGTCTGACGGAGACGTGGAGGTGAACGAACCGAAGCGGGAGAAGGAGATAGACCGCAGGGCGCTGTACCATGCGGCGGACAATCCGGAGTCCAGGGACACGCTTGCCCCGCAGACGGCGAGGGAGACAAGCGACCGGCTTGAGACCGGACACGCAGGCGGCAATGTGGAGCGGGGGAAGATTTCAGGCGAGCCGAACGCGAGACTTGAAGGCAGGACGACCGTGGGCGCGCTCAAGAAGCCGGCATACGACATTCAGAGGGAGGGTGTCGTGGTCGTGAGGATTAAGGTCAATCAGAACGGCATGGTCACGGAAGCCGTCCCGGGTTACGACGGAACGACTGTGGCGGACACCGGGCTCTGGAACGCCGCAAGGAAGGTGGCCATGGAGGCGAGGTTCTCGAAGACGACGGATGTCACGAAAACGACGCAATACGGGACGATTACATATATATTCAAGCTGAATTAGAATAAATACAACAGACTGACGGGAAGTCAGGAATATTTAATTTTAAACGCCCGCGAGGGTACAAAAAATGGAAAACAACAACAGAGGTGGCAGCGACCACAGCACCGAAAGCCGTAGGGAGTACGGCGACAACGAATCGAGACCTTACAGGGCACAGCATTCCGAAAATGGAGGAAGACGCCGCCGCATCATCACGGGCAAAAGAGAAGACCGCCCGTACATCACATCATCGGACAGCAGAGAGACATTCGCCGACAAAGGTGAACGCCGTCCTTATGGAGAAAGGAAATCTTACGGAGGCGAGAGAAGAGACTTCGGAGACAGGCCGTCAAGGCCATACCGTTCATCGGCGGAAGGTGAAAACAGCCACGGAGAACGCCGTTCCTACGGTGACAGGAAACCGTCCTTCGGCGGCGAGAGGAAAGCTTACGGGGAGCGCCGTCCTTACGGGGACAGGAAACCTTCTTTCGGAGGTGAGAGACCTTACGGCGAACACAGGCAGCCGCGTCAGGCGGAGGGTGAGAACAGCTACGGAGAGCGCCGTTCTTTCGGGGACAGGAAGCCGTCGTCCGGAGGGGAGAGGCCTTACGGTGAACGCCGCAGTTTCGGCGGTGACAGGAAACCGTCGTCCGGAGGCGAGAGGCCTTACGGTGAGCGCCGTTCTTTCGGGGACAGGAAGCCTTCTTTCAACGGGGACAGGAAGCCCGGATTCAAGAAGACCGCGAAACCCGGATTCGAGAAAGGCAAGAAACGCCAGGCACCGAAGCCGATATTCCGCGCCGAGGACGAGAGCGGAATCGGGCAGATGATCAACAGAAGAAAGGAGTTCGAGCAGGAGAGGCTCTCGGACAACGACAATGTCGCCATTCCGTTCAAGGAGGAGTGCCGCCTGAACAAGTATATCGCAAATTCGGGAATATGCTCAAGGCGTGAGGCCGACAACTTCATCCTCGCCGGCTGCGTGACCGTGAACGGAAGCGTGGTGACCGAACTCGGAACGAAAATCAATGTCACCAAGGACGATGTGCGTTTCAACGGGGAGAGACTTCACGGAGAGGAGAAGGTCTATATCGTGATGAACAAGCCGAAGGGCTTCGTGACCACGACCTCGGATCCGCACGCCGAGAAGACCGTGATGGAACTCCTGAAAAAATGCACGGCGAGGGTGTTCCCTGTGGGCCGTCTCGACAAGAACACAACCGGGGTGCTGATGTTCACGAACGACGGGGAGATTGCGGAGAGGCTCACTCATCCGGCCTACGACAAGAAGAAGATTTATCAGGTTTCGCTCGACAAGGACCTCACGCAGGAGGACTACGACAAGATTCTCGCGGGCGTGACACTCTCTGACGGCGAGGTTGCGGCTGATGCGCTCGACTACATCGAGGAGAACGACCACCGCAAGATGGGCATCGAGATCCACTCCGGCAAGAACCGCATCGTGCGCCGCATCTTCGAGTCGCTCGGCTACGATGTGAAGGCTCTCGACAGGGTTTATTTCGCGGGGCTCACCAAGAAGAACCTCAAGAGGGGCGAGTGGAGGTATCTGACTGAGGGGGAGGTCAATATCCTCAAGATGGGTGCCTACATTTAGAGTGTCAGAAAAGGCGGATCGCGGCGTTATGTTTCTTGATAAAATCCTCACAACCATCAGGTTGCTGCGGTTTTATCTTCAAAACAAGCCTTGCGCTTCATCCTTTTCTGAACAACTTAAACAAGCAGCTCTGACAGGTGGGGCGAATTGCTGCTAAACAAGATGCTTTGACAGGAAAGGCTAACCGCTGCTTATAATATGGACGAAAAAAAGACTCAAACGCGTCACAGGGCGGGATTTGTCAACATCATCGGTAATCCGAATGTCGGCAAATCCACTCTGATGAACGCCCTTGTCGGCGAGAAACTGTCGATTGTGACGGCGAAGGCACAGACCACGCGGCACAGAATCATGGGCATCGTGAACGGGGATGACTACCAGATTGTCTATTCCGACACTCCGGGAATACTCAAGCCCAACTACCGCCTGCAGGAGAGCATGATGAATTTCGTGGAGACGGCAATCGGCGACGCGGACATCATCCTCTACGTGACCGACACCGTGGAAAAGCCGGACAAGAACGAGGAGTGGATTGCGAAACTCCAGAAAATCGAATGCCCGATTGTGCTGGTCATCAACAAGATAGACATAAGCACCCAGGAAAAGGTTCTGGAACTGATGGCGTGGTGGAAAGAGCGGCTGCCCAAAGCGGTCATATTCCCGGCTTCGGCACAGGAAAAGTTCAATCTCGACAACATCTACGACGCGATTGTCGCCGCACTTCCGGTCGCTCCGCCGTGGTACGACAAGGATGTGTTCACCGACAAGAACCTGCGTTTCTTCGCGTCGGAGATTGTCCGCGAGAAGATTTTCCTCAACTGCTCGCAGGAGGTCCCTTACAGCTGCGAGGTCGTCGTGGAGCAGTTCAAGGAGGGGGCGGAGAGATATGAGATAAGCGCGGTCATCTATGTGATGAGGGACTCCCAGAAAGGAATCATCATCGGAAAGGGAGGCGCGATGCTTAAGAAAATCGGCACTCAGGCGCGCATCGACATGGAGGATTTCTTCCAGAAGAAGGTTTTCCTCAACCTGTTCGTCAAGGTCGATGACGGGTGGAGGGAGAGCAAAAAGGAGCTGAAGCGTTTCGGCTACGAATGGTGAGTCAGTGCGAGAAAAAATAGAATAGAAATTTAATTGACTTGGATATGGATGAGTTTGAGGATTTGCCGGGAGAGGTGACGGAAGGAGGAGAGGAAGCCATTGAGAAAGAGGAAGTTGAATCCGCCGCAGACCTGACGGGAGATGGGGAGCTGAGCGGGGACGGTGAGCTTGCGGAGGAGGGGGAACTTGCGGAGGAGGCCGAGCCTTCCGGGAAGTTTGAGAAGCTTCTCGGGGAGGACAGCCGGCATTTCAAACTGTCCGGAATGTTCAGGGAATGGTATCTGGACTATGCGTCCTACACCATACTCTACCGCGCCGTGCCGCATATAGTGGACGGTCTGAAACCTGTCCAGAGGCGCGTCCTGCACGCGATGTACAAGATTGACGACGGAGCCTACACCAAGGTCGCCAACATCATAGGACAGGCGATGCAGTACCATCCCCACGGTGACGCTTCAATCGGAGGCGCACTCGTGCAGCTCGGTCAGAAAGGCCTGCTGATTGACTGTCAGGGAAACTGGGGAAGCATAATCACCGGTGACGCGAACGCGGCTCCCCGATATATCGAGGCGCGTCTGAGCAAATTCGCCAAGGAGGTGGTCTTCAATCCGAAGACGACCCCGTGGATGACCTCCTACGACGGCCGCAACCAGGAGCCGGTGGAACTGCCTGTGAAATTCCCGCTGCTGCTCGCGCAGGGCACGGAGGGAATCGCGGCGGGTCTTGCCTCGAAGATTCTTCCGCACAACTTCAACGAACTGATTGATGCATCGATAGCCATACTGGAGGACAAGCCGTTCGAGATTCTCCCGGACTTCCCCACCGGGGGCTATGCGGACTGTTCAAAGTACAACAACGGAAAGAGAGGCGGTTCGATAAAGGTCCGCGCGAAAATCGAGAAAATTGACAAGAACACGGTCGCCATCACGGAAATCCCCTACGGCAAGACGACGCACCTGCTGATAGACTCGATTCTCAAGGCGAAGGACAAGGGGAAGATAAAAATACGCAAAATCGAAGACCTCACCACCGAGAAGGCGGAGATATTGATTCATCTTCCTAACGACGTCTCGCCGGACAAGACGATAGACGCGCTCTACGCATTCACGGACTGCGAGGTTTCCATATCCCCGAACACCTGCGTCATAGTGGACAAGAAACCTCAGTTCCTCGGAGTCGATGATGTCCTGCGTTACGACACTCTCCATACGAAAGACCTTCTCCGTCAGGAACTTGAAATCCGCCTCGGCGAACTTGAGAACGACTGGCACTACTATTCCCTCGAACGCATATTCTTCGAGCAGAGGGTCTATAAGATTCTCGAAAAGGACGATGCGAAGACCTGGGAAATCCAGCTCGGGGAAGTCTTCGCGAAGATGAAGGAATATCAGAGCCTCCTCAAACGGGAGATTCTCATGGACGACATTCTGAAACTTGTCGAAAAGCCTGTGCGCAAGATTTCAAAGTTCGACACGAAGGCGGTTGACGAGAGAATTCAGGGCATCGAAGACGAGATGGACGAGGTCCGGAACAATCTTGAGCACCTCACGGAATACACGATAAGGTGGTTCGGCAATCTCAAGAAGAAATATGGAAAGAGCTGGCCCCGGCTGACGGAAATCACGGGATTCGAGAGCATCGCGGCGACGAAGGTCGTGAACAACAACGCGAAACTCTATGCGAACCGCTCTGAGGGATTCGTGGGAATCGGGCTGAAGAAGGACGAGAATACGGAATTTGTCTGCGACTGCTCGGACATGTCAGAATTTGTCGTGATTATGAAGGACGGCAAGTACAAGGTGATGAAGGTCGGGGAGAAGGTCTATGTGGGGAAGGATTTCCTCTATGTCGGGCTGTTCAACCGGGGCGACTCGCGGACAATCTACAATGTGATTTACCGCGACGGCAAGGGTCCGGTAAGCTACGCGAAGAGGTTCGCGCTGACTTCAATCACACGCGACAAGGACTATGACATTACGCAGGGTACGCCAGGTTCTGTGATTCAATGGCTTACGGTCAATCCGAACGGCGAGGCCGAGACGGTGAAGGTCTATCTCAAGGCAAGGCCGAAGCTGAAGAAACTCATCGACGAATACGATTTCTCGCAGCTCGAAATCAAGGGACGGAGTTCTCGGGGAAATGTCGTGGCGAGAAAGAACGCCGTACAGAAAATCGCGCTCAAGTCGAAGGGGGTATCCACCATCGGAGGCAAGGACATCTGGTTCGATTCGGACATCCAGAAGCTCAATGACGAGGGACGCGGACAGCATCTCGGCCAGTTCAATACGGGAGACCACATCCTCGCGGTGTTCAAGGACGGGACCTACTACACGACAGGTTTCGACCTGAGCAGCCGCTATCAGGGCGAACTCCTGCTCATCGAGAAATACGATGCCGGCAGGACTTTCACGGCCCTCTACTATGACAAGGCGGCGAAGTCGTTCTATGTCAAAAGGTTCTCGTTCGATGTAAGTGACAACAACCCGGTTCCTTTCATCGCCGACAGCAAGGGATCCTATCTCGTCGCCCTGAGCGGAGACAGGCATCCGCAGTTCGAGATTATATTCGGAGGGAAGCACGCGCACCGCGAGAGCGAGAAGGTGGATGCCGAAGAGTTCATCGCCAAGAAGGGTCTGGCTGCCAAGGGGAAGAAAGTCAGCGCAATGGATGTGAAGAAAGTCCGCTTCATCGAGCCGCTCGTGAAGCCGGAGGACGAACCTGCGGAGACGGATGACGCAGAAGGCATCGAGGACACTGCCGAGACGCCGGAAGTTGCGTCAGCCGCGGCAAAGGAGACCGCCGGGAGCGTAGCGACCGTCGTGCAGGTGAACCCCGACGAGCCGCTGGATCTGAACCT
>CAVDEO010000100.1:0-8824 GCA_963607915.1 bacterium | reverse complement strand
GGATTGCAAAGGTACGCCTTTTTTCTGAACCTGCAAATTTTTCGCAAACTTTTTTCAGATTTTTTTGAAGTTTTTTCGCGGCCATAAAGCTGCCCCACGGCTAAGGAACTGGAGGACATTCCGTTAATTCTCCACTGTGAAGCGCACTGAAGCCGTATTGCCGAAGGCATCGACGGCCGTGAGGATATGAGGACCGCGTGACGGGCGGAGGGAGAGACGATGGATGAAGCGTGTCCTGCCCATATAGCCGGAATCAAGATGCCAGAAGACCTCCGTCTCGGGATTGAGATGGGCGATGGTGAACACGACTTCACCGTCCGAACCGTCAAGAGCCTCCGGAATGAAGATGGAACTGCCAGGCTCCGGATAAATGAATGCCAGCGGTGAGGAAGAGTCGGGCGCGGATGAATCAGGAAGCGGCGGAGGAAGCGGGACATAGTCGGAATGGGAACGGCGGTAATACCATTCCATCGCAGGAGGCAGCACGAAGAAATTCTTGATGCGGCTGCCCGGAACCGGAGATGAGAGACGGTGCGTGCCGTCGGAGGTCAGGAGGACGCTCCGGTGATAGGGACAGACGGAACTTTTCAGCCCGGCCGGAGGGACAATCAGAGAATCGCATTCCTCGCAGAACCTGCCGCGCAGATGACCGGATTTGCGACATGTTTCCGCATAGACATATTCCTCCCTGTCCGGTTCATCGAACCACTCGGACGGAGGCAGCATATTATATATGTCAAAGAGAACCGGCCCTGCGGTACGAGCGCCGACAAGTCCGGAGGCGGATTCTCCGTTCGCGTTCCCCGCCCAGACCCCCACGGCCCAGTCCCGGGTCACGCCAATCGCCCAGGCATCTCGGAATCCGTAGCTCGTGCCCGTTTTCCACGCCACTTTCCGGAGTGACGGCACCATTCTCCAGTCCATCTCGTCCGGACGGTTCACTTCCTTGAGCGTGTCGAAAATCCAATGGAGCGCACAGCGCGAGACAAGCGGCCATTCGGACGGAATCCATCCGGTCTGATGCTGATAGTATGCCGACATAGCAGCATACATCCGAGTCATCTCGAAAAGTTTCCCCTCTGCGCCGCCAAGAATCAGCGAGAGACCGTAGACTGAGGACGGACGGGTCAGGGTCGTCATCCCCGACTTTTTCAGAAAATCCTGGAAATTAGCTATGCCGTAAGTTCTCAACATCCTGACATACGGAACATTGAGAGACCGGGCAAGCGCCTCGGAGGCGGAAACTGCACCGGAAAAGCGGAGGTCGAAATTCTGCGGGCTGAAGCCGTTCACGTTCAGCGGCGTGTCGGGGATGAGGGTATGCGGGAGTATGTCGCCCGACTGGAGCATCGCTCCGTAGAGAAACGGCTTCAGGACGCTGCCAGTGCTTCTCGGTGAGTCGGCGATGTCGACGAGTGCGCCGTCACGCCGGTCGGAATGGTTGGCGTTTCCACAGTATGCGAGCGTCGCGCCGGTGCGGACATCTATAATCACAGTCGCGAGGTCACGGATTCCGATGCGTGCAAATTCGTCGTTCCATCGGTCCGTGAGGGCTTCGAGACGCTGCTGAAGGGTTATGTCTATGTCGGTGTGCACCGTTTCACCCCTGTTCGTCCTGCAGCACCGTTCGACGAGATGGTGCGCAAGATCTGGAAAAGGACGCGGTTCGTCCGGCAAGGGTTCGGAACAGGCGAGGGACAGAGTCATCGAGTCAATCACCCCGATGTCATGGAGACGGGTCAGCAGGCGGTTGCGCTTCCTTTCGAGCGCGTAGCGGTTGCGCCCCGGATGGATGAGCGACGGAGAGTTGGGAAGAATCGCAAGCATGGCGGCCTCAGCCCACGAGAGTTCGGAAGCGGGGCGGCCGAAGTAGCGCCGGGATGCTGCTTCGAGACCGACTACATTGCCCCCGAACGGGGCGTGGGATGCATACAGAGCCAGAATTTCCTCTTTGGAGCAGCGGAGTTCGAGACGGGTTGCAAGAAAGGCCTCAATCATCTTCTCCTTGAGCGTGCGTTCACGGGCGGCGCGGCTGAGCCGGATGACCTGCATAGTGATTGTGCTTCCACCGCTGACGGTGTGCCCTGCACGGATGTTCTGGAGGGCGGCCCTGAGGATGGCGGCGGGGTTGACTCCGTGGTGGACATGGAAATGCCTGTCCTCGAACTGAATGAGGCACACGGCGTAGCGCCGGGGGACGGTGTCGGAAGGCGGGAAACGCCACTGCCCGTCATTAGCTACACGTGCGCCGAGAATCTCTCCGTCCGATGCCTCGACGACCGTGGAGTACGGGACGCCGGAAAACAGGTCGCGTGGCAGGGAACACAGCCATACGCTCAGGAGGACGGCCATGCACAAGAGCAAGGCGACCGCCGCCTGCCTGCGGCGGTCACTCCCGACAAGCCGCAGTTCTGCTCCGATTTCAGAAAGCAGATTTCTCGCCCGCCAGGATGACATGTTCAAAGCGACGGGACGACCCTGACTGTGCCGGAGGCGGTGCGGGCGAAGACCGAATTGTCATACATGGCCTCGCAGGTGGCAGCCGGGAGCACGAACTCTCCGAGATAGGCAGCGGAGAGGCGCAGGGTGAATTTCCTTGATGAAGACTTCGGAAGGTCGAAGTAACAGAGAACCTCGCCGTCGCGGATGTCACAGCCGGAATATGCCGCAGAACCAGCCCCTGAGTCATCGTCCCCCGCTCCGTACAGACGGCCGTTGTAAATCTCCCATCCGGAAGGTACCTTCATGGACAGGGCGAGATTTCGCAGGGCGGAAACTGAAATATTGGCGACCGTGACCTCCGCAACGAAATCCGTCCCCTGCGCCAGCCTGTCCGGACTGATGCGCAGCCCGTCCATATCTCTGTACGCGACAGCAATCGAAATTCCCGACGATGCCGGCGCGACAGCCCCGCCGGAAGGGGCGGGAGTCCTTGACGCAAGGCTCGCATAGAGCACCCCCTGAGAGGTGTTGGTCAACTTTATCGAAGATGCTCCGTCCACGACATTCCTCGTCCACAGCGAGTTGGCAGTCTTGACATTCTCGGAATTGCCTCCGTCGCCGAACGAGCACTCGTACCTGAATGAGACGGATGACTTGTCCGAGAGGGAGTAGAGTTTCGCCAGCGCGGATGATGCGAATGCCGTGGTCTGAGTGGTGTAATTTTCCTTCGCGAAACCGTCAGCGACACGCCCGGCCAGTTCCATGGCAGTCCCGAGATTTCCTGCAAGCACCTGAGCTTCAAGGGCTATGGCATCGTCACGCAAGGCCGAACCGAAGAAAAGCGGTGCCGGGCGTACAGCAGAGGAGTTGCCGTTTCGGGAAGAAAGAGCCGATTTGCCGGAAACTTCCGAAGAAAGAATGTTTTCCGCCACAGCCTTCCTCCCGGAAACCGCATAGGCGGAAGACAGCAGAGCCTTCGCGGTCGGGGAAAGTGACTGCGCCTCTTTCATCCGGTTCATCGGGCCGTCCTGCGCATTGCCGGAGAGCGCGAGCACATAGAGGTCATATGCGGCGAGTTCATCATATTCGTCGCCGGTCACACGGAAGGCGTTCACATATTTCTTCACCTTGTTCCTCCACGCACCGAAGACTCCCCCGTTCACTGAGAATCCCGCCCCGGAGGCGAGGGTCATGAAATGCCCGGCCATCGCGTCCGCCCACATGTTCACAAGCGTTCCTCCCGGCCAATAAACGAAGTTTCCGTCCGGGAGCTGACGAGAGTAGAGTTCGGCGAGGATTTCCGTGACAACAGCTTCCGCCTCGGTTCTGCGCTGACTGTCGAGCAGCGGCATTATCGACAGGAGAGTTATCCCCTTGGCACAGAGCTGCTCCGTGCACCGGTGCGGATAATTCTTCATATAGAGCCATACCCCGTTGATGTCAATGGAAGGGAATGCGCTGACTTCGAGAAGATTGCTTCCCTCGGGACAGTCGAAGCCGCAGGATTCGCCCGGAAGCATGAGCGCACGCTGCAGGGAGAGAATCGGCGGATTCATGTTGCGGACGGCGATGTCCACGGTCTCCTCCGCCACAAAATCTCCGGATTTGGCCGTCACCTTCACGCGGGCGACGCCTTCTCCTCCGCCGGTCCGGAATTCGAAGAAGCTCATCTTGTCGCCCGGTGCGCTGAAAGAGAGAGACTCGGATGCGGAACCGCTCAGGCGGAGAGGACCGGATGAAGAAACTGTAAGTTCGACATCACGGACGGAATCCTCCATCGCGAAAACATTCACCGGCATCGTCACCTTCTCGCCCATGCCGAGTTCACGCGGAAGCGTAGGCAGAACCATGAGCGGGGAGCGTACCGGAAGTTTTTTCTCCGCAGAGCCGAAGGCTCCGTCACGGGCTGCGACCAGCATCACGCGGACAGAACCGACATACATCGGGAGCGTGAGACTGTGGGCATTTTCGCCGCGCTTGAGAGTGAACGGGCCCATGAACTTGACCACAGGTTCGAAACGGTTGTCGCGTACGGTCCCGTCAATCCTGACATCCTCGTCGCCTCCGATGCTGAACATCGATGCGAACGCTGTTCCGCAGGCTCCCATCACGTCATCGTACATGTCCCAGGTCTTGACCCCGAGGGCGCTCCTGCGGTTCATCTCCGCCCAAGGGTCCGGAGTCTTGAATCCCGTGAGGTCAAGAAGCCCCTCGTCGACAACGGCTATGGTGTAGGACATCGGACGGCCTGACTTTTCACTGACGCGGATGACAAATTCTTCCTGAGGGCGCACGGTCTCCGGAAGCGAGAGCATCGGTTCAAGCCGCGAGTCCGGTGCGCTGACGGTGAGAGGTTTGACTCCGTAGAGACGCAGAGGCTGTCCCTCAGCCGTTCTCGAGTACGGATTGAGAAGGGTTACATGCACATAGCAGGACGGAGCCATTTCGCCGGTCACCCGGAAGCGGAACGCCGTTTCGGAATCGGCGGAGGTCTCAACCCACGAAGAAGAAATCACGCGGCTGTCGTTCTCGAACGCCACGAGCGCCCTCGCGCCCTTTGCAGCCGGGATATACACCGTCGCCTCGTCGCCGACATGGCAGGAGTTCCGGTCAAGCGAGAATGACAGCATTGAAGCGGAAGTGCTCCCTTCCCTGTCCCCTCGTCCCCGCCACTGAGGCCAGTCGCAGAGGAATGTCGCCCCGGAACTGTGCCCGCTGTCAAGGTCAGTGACATAGAGCAGGAAACTCCCCCAGTCAGGATAGTCGAGACGGAAAGGGATTTCAGAATCGGAAGTCCCGGAGACAATCTGCCCGGAAGCGTGAACCTTTGCGGAAGAACTTCTCACGAACGAGGACAGTTCGGCTCCGTCACGCTCCCACCACCAGCTGTTGTCAAGACGGTAGATCCTGTATTCGAGACGGTGTCCCGCAATCCTGCGTCCGTCCTTGCCGACGGCGCACAGCTTTATGGCCCAGTCACGGTCAGTTTCGAGGAAGCCGTTTTCCGAAGACGGCATCAGCACGCCGACATAGGCCGCGAATGGCGAGCAGAGAGCGTTCTGCGAGACTGTGCTTTCATTCCCGCCGGGTTCCGCGACCCTGGTCACGACCGTGGCGTTCAGCATGCCGGGGGCATCCGGGGCGGCAGGCACGCGGACACTGACGGACGCGTTGCCCCGAGAATCGAGCACGGTGCTGAACAGTTCCTTTTCAATGGAACGGAATTCGGAAAGCGGATTGGAGAAGATGTAGCCTTCAAAGCCTTTGAAAGCCGTCTTTCTCGGAGTCATCCTGAGAGTGGCCTTCGCCTTGAGCGAAGATGCCGCCGCCCCGGTGAGCCACGCGGAACTTACCCGGAACGTGGCCGTCGAATCCGCGTCAAGGACATCAGAAGGAAGAGTCGTCGTCACCTTCAGACGGTTCGGCTTTATGGTCTCGACATGCAGGGACTTGTGGAACGTCGCACCGCCGACCTTCGCATAGGCATGGTATGTCCCTGTCATGTCGTTTCCGGATGTCGGCACGTCGAAGGTGTAGAACCCGTCAACTGACTTCGGGCAGACCTGCCGCGAAAAGAACTGTCCCTGAGGCCCATAGACTTCAAGAACGGCCGGATGGTCCTGCGGGAGCTTCTTCCCGGAAGACTCAACGAGCAGCACGAGATGCATGGTGTCGCCCGGTCTCCAGACTCCTCTTTCGCCATAGACAAAGCCGCGCAGACCTTTCTCGACGCTCTGTCCGCCGACATCGAAGCGGCTGAGCGAATTTTCCTGTCCGTCAACGGTGCGGAGGTACGAGACGGCGTCTCCTGATTTCGCGGAGATGACGAAAGGCTTGCCTTCAAAAGAGAGTTCAGCCCGCCCTTCCGCATCCGATTTTGCCGTGGCGAGTCTGCGGAGCTGGTAATTGTAGACGGTGATTTCAACTCCGGAAAGCGGTGACGAGGAGATTATATCATTGACATACACCCAGACAGTCCCGTTTCCTCCCGATTTCGCGACGATTCCTATGTTTGAATTCATCAGATTGACGCTCGGGAAACGGTCGCTCTGCATATAATATGTCGGATTCAGAGGATTGTCCCGTTCGTTCCAGTCATATTTGTCCCAATCGTAATAATTGTCGTAATAATATGAATATGGTATATCCCATTCCGCTTCGTCCGCGGCACTCATCTCCCCCGCAGCGAGTTTCGTGAGAGTCCGGTCTTCATCGGAAACCGCGACGCCGTCTTTTCCATAGACCGAATATTCCTGACGGAAAGAAAGGGATACGCGGTAGATGGCCCCCGGTTCGCGTTTCATCAGGCCTGACAGGTCGGCCGAAAAATTCTGCCACTGGTGCAGGTCAGTCTCCGGATTCGAGTCGAGCTGGAGTCTGCGGCTATAGACGAGCCGCCCGGAGCGCCTGAGTTCGCTGTCGCCGTCAATGCTGTTGTCCTGAAGGAATTGCAGGACATTGTCGCGGTAAATCTTTATGACTCTCAAATCCACCGCCTTGAGGTTCACTGCCTGAAACGGGAGACGGAGTTCGGAAGCGTCCGGAAGGATGTTGCCCCGGTACGGCAGACGGACGGCAGGCTTGAGGGCGTCACTGCGGAATTCCGCTGTCCAGTCTTCGCCGAGGCGGGCGCCCGAACAGTCCTTGAGCGAGCCTGAAACGGTCAGGGAGAGGTCTCCTCCGGCCATTTTCCGATCAAAGAACACGCGGACAATGTTGCCGTCAACCGATGTGTAGCTGCGCCCTTCAGCCGAAAGCATGAACATTCCAGAGACATCAGCCAGAGGATCAAGCGGCTGGGAGAGAACGACTTCCACGCAAGGTTCATCCCCGCCCTTCTTCTTTGCGGACAGCACCCGGAAGCCTTCTGAGCCAGGAACCGTGACATCGGCCGAGACCGTCTTCCCGAATCCGGAGGAATGTCCGTCGAATACCATGGTGACACGGCCGTCAGCCGCGCCACGCACGACCGGAGCACAGGTGAATTCATAGACCCCGGGGTCCGAAGTCGGTCTTACGGAGACTTTCGCCGTTCCCGCCCCTTCCGCATAGAGCATTCCGGCAGCTTCATCCTCCGGAACGTTCTCGCTCAGGGACAGGCGGCCGTTTATCGAGGCCTCTGACGGCGAAGATTTCAGAATCCGCACATTGTCAACTGAGATTGCGGCTTTCTTCGGAGCGACCCTGAATGTGAAGCTGAAGGTCTTGAGTTCGGGAGCCTCGACCCCGAAAACCTTGTCGAGAGCGAACTTCCCCCTGTACTCCCGTCCCTGTTTCAGCTGTCCGTCCGCAGGCACGAACTCAATCATCCCGGAGCCGACCCAGCGGGCCTCACCCTTGAGCGACGGAGAAAAGGTCAGCAGGCCGTCGGCCGGCACGGAGGTGTCCGGGGTCGATGCAAACTGGATTTTCACCGACGAGGCATCGGAAATCAGCCCTCCCGTGTATGCCTCTATGTAATTGACAAATCCCCCGTCGGGATTCTCTGCACCCCCGTTCCCGTTTCCGCAGGAAAAGGCAAGCGACGCGGCGACAACAAGTCCCGCCAGCGATTTCATCATATCCATACTCATAAATCCGACACAAATTTAGTCCGACTGATTTCTGACGTTCACTAACTACCGCAAAGATAGCCATTTTATGGGAATATGCGGAAGCACGGTGTAAACTTCCCTAAAAACCTCTTTGTGACAATTATTCGAATTTATTTTCACGAAAAGCACCGGTTGCGGAAGGTGGGTTCCGGACCGGTGCTTTGGCGTTGTGAGAACCGTTGGAGTTATTCAACGGAGAGTGTTGGGGTTATTTGTATTCAAGAACTGTCTGCTCCGGGATGTAGGAGGTGCTGCGGTCGTAGGTGATGTAGCGGATGCGCTGGGACTGGTCAAGAAAAAGGGTCTTGAGCGTCGTCATGCCGGAGCAGTTCAGAGTTGTCAGCAACAGGTTGCCGCTGATGTCGAGAGTCTCATAATAGTTGTTATTGCAGGTCAGAGTCTTGAGCAGCGGACAGTTCGTCACATTCAAGGACTGCATTTTAAGATAATTGCAGATTACTGTCTCAAGCTCCGTGTTGTTGGACAAATCCAATTTTTCAACTGCTGTTCCGGACAATGTCAATTTCTTCAAGTGCGGATTACAGCTTAAATCAAGAGTCGTCATATTACACCGATTAACATTGAGTTCCACCAACGACGGCAATCCAGAAACATCCAAGTTCTCATTATTAGAGGAGTATGAAAAATAATACAAATACTCAACCTTTAGCCCTTCAATATTACAATTCGAACCGCCATCACTTATCTGCAATTCCTTAAGGTAGGGGTTGGCTCCCAAATTAAGATAGTTCAAAGATGTGCATCTATTCAACTCAAGACTCTGCAAC
>CAVDEO010000099.1:0-8891 GCA_963607915.1 bacterium | reverse complement strand
ATGCATCAAAATTTAACAATAAGTTTGAATGTCGTTAAAATTCAACTTACTGAAATCAGTTAAATTCCGATGAATTTATTCAGATGCCGATTAGGGGCTATTTTCCGATGCAGAACCGGGAGAAGACAGTATTGAGAACCTCCTGGCTGCTGATGGCCCCGACAATCTCGCCGAGGGTGTCTATGGCCTCGCGGAGGTCTTGGGCGAGGAGATCGGCGGGGATGCCGCTGTCGAGTCCGGAGCGGACGCGGGAGAGGGCCTTGTTCGCTGCGGTGAGAGCCTGCCAGTGTCTCAGATTGGTCACCAGCGTCTGCTCCGTCGAGGCCTCGTTCAGGCTCTTCTGCGAATCTGCGAGGGCGGTTTTCAATTCGGGAATGCCTGCACCCGCCTTTGCGGAGATGGACAGCACCGCGGTTTTGCCGGCATCTTGTCCCGGCTGACCGGGATTTGCATCTGAATCGGAATCTGGACCCGCATCTGCCCCCGAATCTGAACCCACCCCCACATCTGAATTTGAATCGGAATCTGGATCCGCATCTGCCCCCGAACTTGAACCTAAAACCGCCCGAGAATCTGAGTCGAAATCTGGACCCGCATCTGCCCCAGACCTCGGATTTGCGCCTGCATCTGCATCTGCCCCCGCCCCCGAATCTTTTGCTATATCGCCCTTAAAATTATAGGATGAAACAATAAAGTTTTGAACAAAAACATTCTTGTTATTCAATTCTTTCGGGGAAATTGCGTCGATTTTGTTGAGCGCGATGAATAATCTCTGCTGCCTGAAGTCAATCAGGGGCAGAAGGCGGGACAGTTCGGCGGAGAGAACCTCGTCGGGTTTTGTCGCATCGAGCAGAGCGATGACAAGCGAGGCTTCGGAGAGCTTCCGGTAGGAGCGCTCTATGCCTATCCTTTCGATTGTGTCGTCGGATTCGCGGAGACCGGCCGTATCGATGAAGCGGAAGAGGATGCCGTCGATGTTGAGAGTTTCCTCTATGGTGTCGCGGGTAGTGCCGTCAATGTCCGAGACTATGGCTCGTTCTTCGCCGAGAATCGAGTTCAGCAGTGTGCTCTTTCCGGCGTTCGTCGCCCCGACTATGGCCACGGGAACACCATTGCGCAGGGCGTTGCCGAGCCTGAATGAATCCGCAAGGCGGGTGACGTGCCCCGATGTCCGGTCAACGAGCGCGGTCAGTCGCGAACGGTCCGCGAACTCCACGTCCTCCTCGCTGAAGTCCAGTTCAAGTTCCATCAGAGTCACCAGTTCCAGCAGTTCGGAACGCATCTGCGAGAGTTCCTGCGAGAAACCGCCCTTCATCTGCGACATCGCCACCCGGTGAGAAGCCTCAGAACTCGATGCAATCACATCCGCTACCGCTTCCGCCTGTGCAAGGTCCATCTTCCCGTTCAGAAACGCCCTCCGGGTGAACTCTCCCGGCGTGGCCACGCGTGCGCCGTTGCCGACCAGCAGCTGAATCAGCTGTTCGACTATATATTTCGACGAGTGGCAGGAAATCTCCACGGAATCCTCTCCCGTGTAGGAATGCGGGGCGCGGAACACGCTGACCACCACATCGTCCAGAACTTCCTCCGCCCCGTTTTCCCTGCAGCCCGTCCCTTCCCCTGAATGCAGGCTTTCCCGAGTCCCGTCCCCGGAGTGGCTGCCCGCTGCAACTGCACCTTCCGGACGGTAAAACACTGTGCCATAGTGCAGAGTGTAGCCGGCGGCGTCCGAGAGCTTCCCCTTTTTCAGGCTGACGACCCTGTCGCAGAGACCGAGGCACCCTTTCCCGCTGATTCTCACCACGGAGATGGCTCCGGTTCCGGGAATTGTCGCCGGGGCGCAGATTATGTCGTCTGTAAATATATGATTCATAAATAAATATATTGCCGGTATATAAAAATCCCGTTCTTCGCGGACGGAGCGAAATATCCCGCAAATTTAGTTATTCTGCACGATTTTAGTTAATTTTGCGCCCCGATATCCGATGGGATATATACGGAACCCGGAGATATGACCGGATTCTATGGGACATATACGGAAACCGGATATTTTCGGAATGTGAGTATATGATTGATATATACGAAATCGGATATGACAGATATACAGAACTCGGGGATATATGATTGAGAAAAAGACAAAAATAATATGCACCGTCGCCGACAACCGCTGCGACGTGGATTTCATCCGCAGTCTCTATGAAAACGGGATGAATGTCGTGCGCATCAATTCGGCGCACGCGTCTCTTGAGGGGGCGCAGACGGTCGTGGACAATGTGCGGAAAGTTTCGGACAGGATAGCCATACTCATAGACACGAAAGGTCCGGAGGTGCGGCTCACGCAGATGGCCGATTCGGTGGGTTTCATCGCGAGGACGGGGGAGACTCTGGAAATTGTCGACGACCCTTCGCAGGCCTGCCGCAAGGGGACTCTGTACACGACCTATCCCCATATGGCGGACGACGTTCCCGTGGGTTCGGACATACTCATCGACGACGGCTCGGTGGATCTTTCCGTTGTCGGGAAAGAACCCGGTAAACTCATCTGCCGGGTGATGAATGAGGGGATAATCAAGGGGCACAAGAGCGTCAACGTTCCAGCCGTGCACATAAACCTTCCTGCGGTGACGGAAAAGGACAGGAAATTCATCGAATGGGCGATAGACGCGGACATCGATTTCATCGCGCATTCTTTTGTCCGCAGCGCACGGGATCTGCACGAGATTCAGGAGATTCTGGACTCCCGTGGCAGCCACCTGAAAATCATCGCCAAAATCGAGAACCAGCAGGGCATAGACAATCTTGACGAGATTCTCACCTACAGTTACGGAATCATGGTCGCGCGCGGAGACCTCGGAGTCGAAATTCCGGCCGAGCGCATCCCTTTGATACAGAGAGATATCGTAAAGGCGTGCCGGGACAGGAAGAAGCCAGTAATCATCGCAACCCAGATGCTGCAGAGCATGATCGAGAATCCCCGGCCGACGCGGGCGGAGGTGACCGATGTTGCGAATGCAATCTTTCAGAGCGCGGACGCGATAATGCTCAGCGGTGAAAGCGCATTCGGGAAATATCCGGTGGAGGCGGTACTGACGATGACCAAAATCGCGCAGCAGACCGAAAAGACCATAGACATCAATCTGGAACTCAATCTGCGCAAGGCGGTGAAACCGGTGGCTGTAGTGCTGGCAAGGGCGCTCGTGGCGGCCACCCAGGAACTGCCTGTGAAAGCTCTGGTCTTCGACACCTACACCGGTCGCGTGGGACGCTACCTCTCCACTTTCAGACCTAAAGTTCCGGTTTATGCGATGTGTTATAACAGTTATACGGTCAGGGAGTTGGCTCTCGTCTTCGGCATCAAGGCCTATCCGTTCTCGAAAGTGAACGACAAGGAGGAGTTCTCGGCCAAGTCGATAGAGATGCTGACCCGTGAGGGCAAGATTGCCCAGGGAGACCTCATCGGCTTCATCGGCGGAGTCTTCGGGGCGCAGATGGGGGCAACATATATGGAATTGAAGCACGTGTAGTTTATGGAAACAAAAGCATTGCTCTTCGATTTCGACGGCGTGGTCGTTGATTCGGAGAAACATTACACCGGGTTCTGGGACGGAATCGGCCGCAAGTGGCTCGGCGCGGAGGATTTCGGGAAAGTCGTGAAGGGAAGCACGCTGAAGATGATTCTGGGGAAATATTTTACCGGGATTGCCGGGGCGGAGGAGGACATCGTCCGGGGTCTTGACGCGCTTGAGGAGGAGATGGAATATGACTATATCCCCGGTGTCACGGAATTTGTCCTGGAGGCGCGCCGACGCGGTTTCAAGACCGCCATCGTCACGAGTTCAAACCTTCCGAAGATGAGGAGCGTCTATGCGAAGCGGCCGGAAATACCGTCATTGTTCGACGCGGTCCTCACGAGCGAGGACTTCGCGGCGTCGAAACCGGATCCTGACTGTTTCCTCAAGGGGATGGCGCGTTTCGGGGCTGATGCCGCACACTCCGTCGTGTTCGAGGACTCGGTGAACGGGCTTATGGCGGGCAAGGCCTCCGGAGCGCTGGTCATCGGACTCACGACCACAAATCCCGTGGAAACTGTCCGGGAGTACAGCTCCCTCCAGATTCCGGATTTCACTGATGCCGAGGGTATTTTTCATTATATATCATATCACGACTTCCCCTGTGCAGGGGACGGGAGGGGTGTGGTATGACAGTCTGCATCGCGGAGAAGCCGAGCGTGGCGAGGGAAATCGCCGATGTGCTCGGGGCCAAACTGAAGAAGACCGGCTACCTCGAGGGCAACGGCTACCAGGTGACCTGGACATTCGGCCACCTCTGCACCCTCAAGGAGCCGCACGACTACGACCCCCGCTGGCGTGCGTGGGCGCTTTCCACACTTCCGATGATTCCTCCGCGCTTCGGCATAAAGCTCATAGAGAACGAGACCTACAAGGCTCAGTTTCAAGTGATAGAGAGGCTTATGCAGAATGCCGACCTGATTGTGAACTGCGGCGATGCCGGGCAGGAGGGCGAACTCATCCAGCGCTGGGTGATGCAGAAGGCGAGGGCGAAATGTCCCGTCAAGCGTCTCTGGATTTCATCCCTCACCGAAGAGGCGATCCGAGAAGGGTTCAACCACCTTGAAGATTCATCCCGATTCCAAAGCCTCTACGAGGCCGGACTGTGCCGCGCGATAGGGGACTGGCTGCTCGGGATGAACGCCACGAGACTCTACAGCATCAAATACGGCGGAGGATATTCCCGGGACCGCAAGGTGCTGTCAGTGGGGCGCGTGCAGACCCCGACCCTTGCTCTCATCGTGAACCGCCAGAACGAAATCGACAATTTCAAGCCGGAGCCGTACTGGGAACTCAAGACGACCTACCGGGGCACGGTCTTCAATTCCGAAAAAGGCAGGTTCAAGGTCAGGGAGGACGGCGAGAAACTGCTTGAGGCAATCAGCGGCAACAATTTCACAATCACCGATATAGCCGAGAAGAAAGGCAAAGAGTTCGCGCCCCGTCTATTCGACCTCACTTCGCTTCAGGTCGAGTGCAACAGGCGTTTCGGTTTCAGCGCGGACGAAACCCTGAAAATCATACAGTCGCTTTACGAGAAGAAGGTCACGACCTATCCGCGAGTCGATACGACTTTCCTCAGCGACGACATCTATCCGAAAGTGCCCAAGACCCTTGAGGGACTCGTGGCCTACCGCGAATTTACCGACCGCCTGAAGGGGAGGAAACTCCCGAAGTCCAAGCGTGTCTTCGACAATTCCAAAGTCACCGACCACCACGCGATAATCCCCACCGGAGTCCCTGCGACCAGTCTTTCTCCGGCGGAGATGACTGTCTATGACCTTGTGGCGAGGCGTTTCATAGCTCAATTCTATCCCGACTGCGAGATTTCGACCACGACGGTTCTCGGCAAGGTCGCGGACCTCGGCTTCAAGGCGTCGGGGAAGCAGATTCTGAGTCCGGGATGGCGTGTGGTCGAGCAGCGCGGCGGGACGGACGGAGGACAGCAGGGGAGCGGCGCGGAAGCCGGTCAGGACACGGCTCCGGAGGGCGCATCATCCTCCGGAAACGCAACGGACGCCGCCGAACTCAAGATTATGCCGAACTTCAAGAAAGGGGAGTCCGGCCCGCATACCCCCACGCTCAAGGAGACCTGGACCACTCCGCCGAAGCCCTACACCGAGGCGACTCTGCTCCGTGCGATGGAGACCGCAGGCAAATTCGTTGACAGCGAGGAACTTCGCGACGCGCTCAAGGAGAACGGCATAGGCCGCCCGTCCACCCGCGCCGCCATCATCGAGACCCTCTTCAAGCGCGACTACATCCGCAAGGAGCGCAAGAACCTCTATCCGACCCCGACAGGGCGCGAACTCATAGCCACCATCCGCGAGGAACTCCTCAAGTCAGCGGAACTCACCGGAATCTGGGAGCGGAAACTCCGCCAGATCGAGCGGGGCGAATACGAGGCGCAGGCATTCATCGCCGAACTGAAGGATATGGTCACCGGCGTAGTCTTCCACGTGCTCAACTCCTGACACAGTCATCGAGGGTATTTCACATTCTCGTTCCATATCGACTGCTTCTTTGGAAACCATACTTATGAGACGGCCTCTTCAATCTGGTGGAGAAGTCCGCAATAGTGGCTTTCATATTCATTCCCGGGAGTCATGCCGCGATACCGGCCGAGAATGTGCTTCAGACGGAGAAGCTCGGCGAAGAAAAGTTCCCGCGAATTGTTGATGGCCTTGATGTTCAGTTTTGACTGCCAGCTGTAGCCGGCCTTTCCGAAACCGCAGTCATCTTCCGGACAGCCGCAGAAGGGAATATCATCGGAGAGAAGCCGGTCTCCGTCGGAAAGAAAAGCGTCCTCATCGGCGAGAAGTGTCTGCTTTGCCGTGCCGACCTTTTTCCCTGAGCCGGAAATCAGAGTGGCGACATAGACTTTCTGCATAGTCATCTCCGCCTCCGACGGTTTTCTCATTTTCTTTCCGAAGAGTTCGCCACGGATGTCGTCAAGCCAGTTCTCCAGAGTGTAGGCATCGCCAGGCGAAGCGATGTGGGAGGACAGCATCACATTGTTGTAGGTTGAAAAGAGCTCCGACGCCGCGTTGAACTGGATAATCCTACCCTTGTCTATGGCAAGGGGGAACTGTTCCGTCACCGTCCTGTCCGATACCCAGCCGCTGCTGCGGATTTCGTCAATCACCCATTTCAGAGACTCCCTCTGGACCTGTGCAGGTACGGAAACAGCCTTCGGTGCATCCGTATCCGCCGATGCAGGGTGGAGGTATATTCCTCCGACATTCATTATGACATTGCCGATGTAGCGGTAGTACTGCTTCACAAGCTGTCCGTAGCGGTTCTGCCGCAGGCTTGCGTCCTTGTCCGTGGCATCATCCATCCACTCATTGAAGTGGGCGAGGATATATTTCAGATTGTCAATGCCATAGCGAGATGATTTCATCGGGTCGTCACCCAAATCCTCTTCAATCGCGCTCGGGTCGTAGCGGGCGGACAGCTGCTGACGGCCGTAGCGGAAGTACGGATTTCCCGCCTTCCCGTCCACCCATTTCTCCACCGTCGCCGCATCTTCCGCGAAAGTCGCGGCTTCCGGCACGGGACAGTAGGCGTACTTCACGAGAAAACGGTCATAGTCTCCGAGAAACGGCGGGGTGAGCCTGACACCCTCGTCCTGCGGCTGCGCGACATAATTGAAGCGGGCATAGTCCATAATCGAAGGGGTCGTTCCATACTTCCGCGTGAAGGAGGCGCTGCGCAGCGAATCCGTCGGGAACGCCGCAGAGGCGGCCATATTGTGCATAAACCCGAGGCAATGCCCCATCTCGTGGGCGACGATGTACTCCATAGTCTCGTCAAGCACGTCGGCAGGCATCCTGCGTCCCCTGACCCGGGAGTCAAGCTGCGATGTCTGGCAGAACCTCCATCCGTTCGCAAGTCTGACCACGTCGTTATAGACCAGGATGGAGGCGTTTATGATTTCTCCCGTCTCCGGGTCCACCCACGAAGGCCCCATCGCGTTGGCGACGGTCGAAGGGATGTAGCGTATGCAGGAATACTTGAGATTGTCGGGGTCGAACTCCGGATCATCGGAAGGGAAGTCACGCACATGGATGACATTTTTCAGGCCTATGTCTTCGAATGCGCTGTTCCATCGCAGGATGCCGTTTGCTGCGGAAATCCTCCATTCCTCGGGAAAAGCGTCGTCCATATAGAACACGATGTGCTTCTGCGGCTCGACCGTCTCTCCGCGAAGCCAGGCGGCTGTGTCGGAGGGCTGCACATCCCAGCGGTGAATCACAGAATATGTCCCGATATTGTCCCCGTCGCCGTTCAGGTCTCTTCTGTCCGTCAGGAAGATGCCGAGCCTCGAATCCGCCACCCTCGGCGTCATCCTGCGCTCGGGCAGCAGCAGAATGCTCCTTGTCGTCCGTATGGTGTATGGTTCGTCTTTCCGGAGGACGGCGAGTCCGAGTATGTCGGAATTCACCGTGTAGGTATATCTGGAAACTATGCTCACATTGTCGCTGAACGCTTTCACCCCCTCGATGAGCGGGGAGTTTTTCTTCAGGGTATATTTCGTGCTCACGAGATTCGACGTTCCGGACTTCACCGGGCCGAGTCTCGCGTTGTCCCCGCTGAAGAATGAGCTTGATTCGAAGACCACTGAGGTTCCGTCGGGGCTCTCGCAGAAAAGGCTGAAAGTTTCCAGCACGGTGTCGAGCGAATTGCGTTCCACCGCCCTGGTTTCAGCCGGGTCGTTGATGTCGTGGTCGGGACGGGTGCTGATTTCACAGAGGTTTATGGTGAGGCTGTCGGCCCGTTCGAACCTGACGTGCAGCGGTTTGACCGGCTTGTAGCCGACCGAGAGAATCTCCGGATTGCTCACTGCGGTGACTGTCGAGGCAATCAGCATCCTCTTCCCGAAATTCTCTTTCGGAAGTTCGATGTAGAGCTTCTTGCCGCAATGGTGAAGTTTCATGAAGCCTCCCTCGCAGCCGGCGGTCACGCAGGACTTGTCCTTTATGAATGTCTTTTCGTACAGGTTCTTTCCACCGCCTGCGGCACTGCTGTCCTGCTTCTCCGCCTTGTCATGCTTCCCGGTCTTGGATTCATCCTCCGCAGGCACTGCGGCCGCTGCCGCCTGACATACGGCTGCAATCAGCGCGGCCGCGAATATGCATATGCTTTTTCTCTTTGAAATCTTCATCATAATATCAGTCCCTCTATAATATGCCAGTCAAAAATATACCGGTCAAATCCCGTTTTCGGAAAGCGTCCGCTTTCAAGTCAATGACCCATGTTATGAAACCTGAATCAACAAAGGGATGTGTCGAACGGCACATCCCTGCAAAGTTAGTGAAA
>CAVDEO010000098.1:0-8898 GCA_963607915.1 bacterium | reverse complement strand
CCTCAAAAATCCTTCACAAATCTCCACCAATTTATTTTTTAACGCTTACTAAATCATGAAATACTATGTCTTGTTCGGCCCTCCGGGAGCCGGAAAAGGAACTCAGGCCAGCGCGATGGTCGAAAAATACAATCTCCACCACATCTCCACCGGAGCGCTTCTCCGCAAGGAAATAGCCGCAGGTACGGAACTCGGCAGACAGGCGCACAAACTGATTGAGAAAGGGTGTCTTGTCCCCGACGAGGTCGTGGAGGCGATGATTGAATCCGAATTCAACACTGTCAAGGGAGTCGACGGATTCCTGCTCGACGGCTATCCGCGCACAATCGAACAGGCCTGCACTCTCGACAGGATGCTTGCCAAGAGGAACGAGGAACTCACTTCTGTGATTTCGATCATGATTCCGGACGAAATGATTTTCGACCGCATACGACACCGCGCGAAAATCGAAGGACGAGATGACGATGCCAGCGACGAGGTCATCGCCAACCGCATATCAACTTATCACCGGAAGACCGAACCCCTCGTCAGTTTCTACAAGGATGCCGGCAAATACTGCGAAATCAACGGGGCTGGCACAGTCGAAGATGTCCGCTCCGACATCTTCGCAGCCCTCGACACTCACTGAGTCCGCGAAACACAGCACTGACTGAGGTTCGGTTGAAAATGGAAATCCTGTACGGCATCCCTTACAGGCTGCCGTATTCCTCTTCGCTGACGGGTTCGAGCCATTCGTTGGGTTCCGAACCCGGACAGGAGTTCTCGACTTTGACATGCGTGGCGAGATGCTGGAACCAGGAGTCCTTCTGCGCTCCGTGCCAGTGTTTCACGCCCTCCGGAATGTCGACCACATCGCCGGGCTTGAGCGCGACTGCCGGCCTGCCCCATTCCTGATACCAGCCGCACCCGCTGACGCAAATCAGAATCTGACGCGCGCCGTGGTGGATATGCCAGTTGTTGCGGCAACCGGGTTCGAAGGTCACATTTGAAAGAGGCAGAGCGCTTTCTCCAGTCGAAGACAGATTCACGGGGACGACGGGATTCAGGTAGGAGTTTCCGGTAAAATATTGTGCATATCCGGTATTCGGATTCCCTTGCTTCCAATCTCCTGCGACAGCGTCCGCCGCAGCATCACACCGGCTCAGCCCGTTGTCGCTCAAGAACTTGCAGAGTTCGTCAATCTGTTCCTGAGTGTTTCCCATCCGCACCGCTCCGGCCTTGTGTGAGGCGAGCTGCGGCGCGACGCCCTCGAGTGCGGACAGAGCCGCCACGGTGACAATCTCCCTGTCGGCGGGGGAAAGCTGGTCTCCGGCGAATATGTCGCCGAAAAGATGAGACTTCAGATAGAAGTCATCCTGAGGACAGAATGCATAGTCAAACGGCCGCCCGGAGAGTCTGGTCTGCACTTCCGTTCCGAGTTTCAGAGCCGCATCGGCATCGTCCCACACCGACGGACGGGTCCACGGCTTCCCTTCATTCCAGGAAGCGTCGCCGTCCTCAAGCACCTTGGACAGAACCCCGAGCGCATTGAGGGATCGGGGAAAGCCCGTGTAGGCGTACAACTGCGAGAATGCTTCCTTGAGTTCATTGACCGTCACGCCGGCATCAAGGGCTGCGCGTACCGCAGGTTCAAGCCTGACGAGGTCGCCCTGCGCTTCGAGTGCGGCGCAGGTCGCGAGATGGAGCTGCCGCCCGGACAGAGTCTGAGCTGAGATATTGACTGACATAATTGCTGAGATTATTACAAGAAGGGCTATATGTTTCATTTCAAGCGGTTTATGAAATCTGTCGGTTGATTGCGAGTCCGCCTCCGGTGTGCAGTGTTTATCGGTTGATTGCGAGTCCGCCTCCGGTGTGCAGTGCCGGAATGTCGTGAACATCAGGATGTCCTGCGGTATTCAGACGGGGTGACACCCGTGTGCGTCTTGAAGAAGCGGACGAAGTGCTGGGGATATTCGAAGCCGAGCTTCTGACTCAGCTGCGCGATGCTCATCGTCTCGTCCGAGAGAAGCTTCCGGGCGGCGGACAGAACCCGGTCGTTTATGAAATCCCTGGCTGTGCGTCCGGTCTCGGTCTTCACCAGTTCTCCGAAATATTTCGGAGAGTAGCAGCATTTGTCCGCGAAATATGCCACCGTGGGAAGGCCTTCGTCCTCCGCTCTTTCGGCCAGATAGGAGTCCAGCAGGGTCGAGAACTTCCTGACCACGCTGTGGTTTATCTCCTCGCGGGTGATGAACTGCCTGTCGTAGAAGCGGAGACAGTAGTTCAGCAGGAGTTCAATGTTGCTGACTATGAGTTCCCGCGAATGCTTGTCTATGCTCCGGCGGAGTTCCTGCTCAATCAGACTGAGCACCCCCCGGAAAATCTCTATCTCGCCCGTGGAAAGGTGCAGAGCCTCGTCTGAAGTGTAGTCGAAGAACTCATAGCGGCCGATGGTCCGGCCGAGCTGGGTGCGGGCGAGCAGGTCCGGATGGAACACAAGACCCGTCCATTTCGGAAACTTCACCTCGGGATTCGCCTCCACCCTGACGCTCTGCCCGGGGGCGAAACTTGTCACGGTCATCTCGTCGAAGTCGTATTCGGTAAGACCATAGCTGAGCCTGCATCCCTTGTTCTCCTTCAGGAACAGGGCATAGAGTCCGTAGTGATAGATTCCCTCAGTCACCTCGTGTTCACGGTCATAACGCACCACGCTCACAAGCGGGTTGAGCGTTTCAAAGCCGTAACAGTCGTTAAACTCCTGTACAGTGTTGAAATACAATTCTTTCATCTGCAATGACGGTTTTTCATCCGGCAGTCTCACATTGCGGGAAACCCCATCCGGACTGCCGGGGATGTATAAAGATAATCAGTTTCCGCCTATCACGCCGAGCACATCCTCGGCAATCTGTTCCGGAGCGAGACGGTTCTCTCTCAGCAGCTCGTCCACGACATAATGGTCCTCGAACTGTTTGCGCTGACCTCTGACGAGAACCTTCATTCCGCTGTCTCCATAGTACCTCGCAATCTTCTCGCCCCAACCGCCGTCAATCTGGCCGTCCTCAAGCGTGACGACAAGTTCGTGCCCAGCCTTCAGTGCCTCCAGAGCTGCGGTGTCGAGCGAAGTGATGATTCTCGGATTGACGAGCGTCGCTTCGACCCCGTGCGCTTTGAGCAGGTCGCAGGCCTTCTCGCCGAGCTGATAATAACTTCCGAGTCCGAGAACCGCCACCCTGTTCCCTCTGCGGGTGATTTCGTACGCCGGGACAGACCAGTCCACATCGGCCGTTTCCGTATCCGTACGGGATATGACCCCGTTTACAGGCACGCGGACCGCCACCGGATGCTCCCTGTAGGCGAGAGCCCAGTCAAGCATCGCGAAATATTCCTCGCGGCAGGACGGTGCCAGATAGATGAGATTCGGGATGTTCGCGAGCAGCGGAATGTCGTAGAAGCAGGTGTGTGTCACGTCGTTCAGGCTTTCGATTCCTCCGCCGAACACGAGTACCAGGGCAGGATTGTCGTTGATGCAGAGATCCTGCGAAAGCTGGTCATAAGTCCTCTGTATGAAGGTGCTGTAAACTCCCCAGACAGGTTTTCCGCCGCGATGGGCAATCCCGGACGCCATCGCGACCGCCGTCTCCTCGGCTATGCCAACATCGACGAACTGCCTCCCCGCCTGTTCCCTGCGCTCTTTGGTGAATCCGAACACGGCCGGTGTGCCGGAGGTGATTGCCACAAGCTGCGGATGGGCGGGCATCTTCTCAAGAAGATGACTGGCAGTGAGATTGCCGTAATCCTCGCCCACGGACTTGTATCTCGGTTCGCCCGTCTCAATGTCGAACGGCGCGCCGTAATGCCATTTCTCCTTGTTCTCCTCGGCGTACTTCAGACCTTTGCCTTTGAGAGTGTTGATATGCACCACGACAGGGTGATCGATATCCTTTACTTTCCCGAAGGCTTCAATCAGAGAAGCGATGTCGTTTCCGTCCGCCACATAGAGATAGTCAAGCCCCAGAGCCCTGAAAAGATTGTTCTCAGCCTTTCCTCCGGTTTCCCTGAGCAGCTGGAGATTTTTATACAAACCGCCGTGGTTTTCGGCGATGGACATCTGGTTGTCATTGACTATGATGATGAAATTGCTCCGGAGTTCAGACCCTGCGACATCCAGTCCCTCAAGAGCCTCCCCACCGCTGAGCGAACCGTCACCGATTACGGCGATTACATTTTCCTTCCCGCCCGCGAGGTCGCGTCCCTTGACAAGTCCGCAGGCGAGACTGACGGAAGTCGACGTGTGTCCGATGACGAAATGATCGTGTACGCTCTCCGAAGGTTCGCTGTAGCCTGTCACGTCATCGTAATGCTCCGGGTTCATAAAAGCCAGTTTCCTGCCTGTCAGAATCTTGTGGGCATAGCTCTGGTGGGATACGTCGAAGACGATTTTGTCCTCGGGCGAATTGAACACATAGTGCAGGGCTACGGTCGCCTCCACCATTCCCAGATTAGGACCCACGTGACCGCCGTGATTGCTCAGTTTTTCAATCAGAAAGCGCCTCACCTCGCCGGCAAGGACATCCAGTTGTCCGATGTCAAGTTTCCTGACATCCTCCGGACCGTTGATATTCTCAAGATACATATAGCGTTATGGTTTATTTCATCCGAATCCGCGCTGAATCGAGACCCGCATTGAATCAAGATCAGTTTTGAATCCGGATGCAAAGGTACTCAGACGCTTCGGGCCGCCGCATACCGCCAATCCGGAAGATGTTACCGTAATTACCGATGAATATGCCTTGCACCTTCATGCGCAGATTCCTCTTTCACCCGGGCCGGCTTCCTTCAAAATCCTTGCGATACGATGCCGCGTATCAATTTTCATCATATCTTCATTTTTTCAGAAACAGTCTACTTACTGCAGCTGATTGATTTAACATATTGCTGCGGTGACATCCCGACCTTCCTGCGGAAAATCCTGGAAAAATACGGCAGCGAAGAGAATCCGCAGGCATAGCATATTTCCGTCACGGATAAATTTCCGTTTTCAAGAAGATAACGGGCATACTCCAACCTCTGCGAATTGAGGTATTCCACGAAAGTCTGCCCGTATTGCTTCTTGAAAAAGACGCAGAATGCAGATTCGTTCATCCCGATGTAGGAAGATATATCCTTAAGCGTGACAGGACGTGAGATGTTGCACGAGACAAAGGTGCGCACTTTCATCTTCCGCTTTTCTTCCGTGCTTATCTTCAAGCAGTTATCGGTCGGCTTCGTTTTCGGATTGCTTCCGAGAATGCCGAGTATTTTCAGAAATGAGCCGGATTGCGCGGCGGCATCCTCAGCGTTCATTTCCGTCATCAGGGAGACCAGCCGGTTCAGAGTATCGCCGACATACGATATGGCCGCATTCCTCCGTTCCCGTATGAAACTGATGTGTCCGCGCAAATCAGGGAAAACGCTTCGGACAGAATCCAGGAACTGTTCGTCAAAGGTAATGGTGATATTGACAATATTCCCGCCTGAATCCGTATAGGCCGGATCAAATTCCCAGCGATGCGGAATACCCGGAGGCACAAGCACGACTTCACCCTCACGGAAATGTTCACTCCGGTCACCTATAGTGCGCACACCCCGTCCCGTAAGGATATAGTCCAGTTCCCAGGATTCTTGTGAATGCAAACCTATCTGACTGTCCGGAGGCAGTCTGACATAGTCATAGCGGAAGCGTCCTTTTTTCGAACAATCAGTCATTCCGCAAAGATAGAATAAATATTTTATAAAAATAAGTCAAATCCCACCCTTGAACAAGACTTGCCTGTACCAGATTGCTCATAGCTGAACACCTTTTCAGATTAGGCCGCTGCGATGCAGGATGTCGCGCACGATGCTGATGTCCCGGCCGTGGTCTCTCAGAAGTTTCTTGGATGTACCGAAGTCGCTCCAGCTAATCACCAAAAGGCGTATGCCGTGTTTCGGCAGTTCGGTTCTGCGCCTATCATCGTAGATTCTCCTCTGCTCTCCCCGGCTTACGCCGCTGACGGTCTGCCTGCGATCGAAGAACGCCACTGCCTCCGAGTGCTGCCGTTCATAATACTCGATGACAAGATTCAGTTTCTCATAGTAAGCGTCAACCGGAAGCATAGTCCCGGAGTCTCCCAACAGGAACGGAAACCTGTGCTGCCTGAAGGCCGTCTGCTTCAGCACTTCATCGCAAAGGTCAATCACATAATGCTCGTCAGAGGCGGAGCGGGAGCGGCCTCCGCCAGAAATGGAGCCAATTGAAAATGTCCACTTCTCCGGAACAGCAATAGTTGCAGGAGACAAGGATGTGACTGCGCCCGGCTTCTGTCCTGCCACCTTCAAAACACCCCTGCTTGCAAGGGCATCAAGGTTTGCGACCGAATAATCGGTCCCCTGTGCCACTTCGCTCCAATATAGGCCGATGTTGCGAATCTTTTGTCTCAGCCCTTTTTTTGCCGCCGTTCCGCCGGCGTTCTCCAGTTCTCTCACGAGTTCCCTTATCCTCCGGAACTCATCAGCGGTGAATGTAGTTCTTCCCTTCATAAGGTTTGATGTATTAATAGTTGCTATTCATCGTCCGGCCAATAGTCCGCCTGATCGGCGAGGTCATCGAAGTCAATCTCGTGGCGAAGCTGCTCAACGATTTCTTCAACTGTTCTTTCGCAGACATAGATTTAAGGTTTATAATGTGGATGTAAAGCCACTTGCCAGGTCAGCGCCTGAGGGCTATGGTTCTGGGACTGACGCTCCTGTCGACCGAAAACAGCCCCGGGTAGTTCTTCACTCTGGCGGAGATCTGGTTGGAAGGCACAGGAAGTCCGTCCCCCCTCGCATAAAGTCCTCGGGCGTTCACCTCCGAGGCTATCTCGGAGACAGTAAGCGGATGCCCGGCTTCTCCGAGCACCTGCGCTATCGCTTTATGAAGCGTCATTGATTCGCTCATATTTCCGTTCATCTTGTTGTCAACTATCTCCTTTTCCACTCCGGCATCCTGCATCAGCCGGAAATACCTATACAGTTCTGGATCCGACGTCTCCAGAGCATTTATCATATTGTCTATCAACTCCTCGTATGAGAATTTGCGTTCATAGCAGGCAAGCGCCGCCTTCTGGAGAGTCTTCAACTTGGCAAAAATCTCCACGGGGAGGTTCATTGCGGTGAATTTCTTATTAAGCCCTATCATAGAGTCCGATTTTTCTGCAAATATACATACATTATTGAATAATGCATATAAAATACGAAATTATCAGCTTTATATAATAATGGGCGGCTACTCAAAGTAATTGTCCCGCCATCGCACAACCACCTCAACCCCAGTCACTTCGTGACAGCCCCCGACACATATAAACATGTCACTGGGGACTCCCATTCCCCAGATCCCTTGGGTCGCTTCGCTCCAATATCCGGGACTTTTTGGTCATCCACATCAGTCAGCTATTTTTAATTTTATTTGTCGTGATTAATAAAATAACTATCTTTGCCAAGAGTTTTAAACACGATTAACAAAATGACAGACATCATCTATCGCCCTGCATATACCGACGCCATTATCCCGTTTATCGGGAAAAACATAATAAAAGTACTGACCGGACAACGAAGAGTAGGGAAAAGCTGCATCCTCAAACAGATCCAGGAATACATTGACAAGACCAGACCGGAAAGCAACACCATATTCATCAACAAAGAGTTCGATGAATTTCTGTCTATCCGTACAAATGAGGATTTGTCAGAGTATGTATCAAATCATATGAAACAGGGAGTGGAGAATTATCTGTTTATCGATGAGATTCAGGACATAGAAGGTTTCGAGCACACATTGCGCAGCCTGCAGGCACAGGACGCATGCGACATATTCATAACCGGCAGTAACGCGACAATGCTCTCCGGAGAGCTTTCCACTTATCTTTCAGGAAGGTATGTGGAATTTCATATACACAGCCTCACATATACCGAGTTTCTCACTTTCCACTCGCTTTCAGACACGCCCGAGAGCCTCCGTAATTATCTGACCTTCGGAGGACTTCCATATTTGCATAACTTGCCGCTTCAGCGTGATGTGGCTTTTGAATATCTGAAGAATGTCTATTCGACGATTATCCTGAAAGATGTCATCAAACGTGAGGGCATACGCAATGTTGATTTTCTTGAGACTCTGGCAGCCTATGCGGCGGACAATGTCGGCACTCTGTTTTCGGCAAACAATATAAGCCGCTATCTTAAATCACAGAGAATCAACATTTCACCATTGCAGGTAATTAATTATCTTAAGGCTCTCCAGAATGCCTTTCTCCTGCATAAGGTGAGAAGGATTGATGTGAATGGTCTGCATGCTTTTGAAATAGGAGACAAGTATTTCTTTGAAGATTTGGGATTACGCAACTGCCATTTAGGTTTCAATCTGCTGAATGACATCCACAAACTGATCGAAAACGCGATATTCCTTCACTTGAAACAGAACAATTACGAAGTTTTTACCGGTCAGAATTCTTCGGGAAAAGAAGTCGATTTCGTGGCACGCAAAGATGATGAGACGATTTATATCCAGTCCTGCTACCTCTTATCTGACGAGTCCACAAAAAAACGCGAGTTCGGCAACCTCAGTGCAATTAAAAACAACTACCCCAAATATGTCGTCAGTCTCGATGAATGGACAAGCGGCGGAAGCATAGAAGGAATAAGGCACATTCACTTACGGGAGTTTCTGCAAACGGTATTATGATTGCGGGCGAACGATGATGAAACCGAAGAATAGGCACATCAGACTGAACCATCAATCATAGTATCACAGTTTGTGATGAATTGACAACTCCGTACTCTCATCAGACACGCCGGCATAAACAAGAAGGTCCGCAAAAATTTCGGGGACAGATGGGTTAATAGCATATAAAAATTTGCGGGATA
>CAVDEO010000097.1:0-8905 GCA_963607915.1 bacterium | reverse complement strand
TCCTCGTTAAAGAAGAAGTCGTCCTTGGTCGGATAGTCCGGCCAGATGTCCTCGATGCTCTCGTAAATCTCACCGTCGTCTTCGAGTTCTTCCAGATTCTCGATGACTTCGAGAGGTGCGCCGGAGCGTGACGCATAGTCAATCAGCTCGTCCTTGGTGGCCGGCCACGGCGCATCTTCAAGTCTATAGGCCAGTTCAAGTGTCCAATACATAGTTTATATGTTTTAAAACGTTAATAATCAATACGTAAATATTTCCCTTCGCTTCGGGGCGGCAAAGATATATAAAAATCGGATAATATGAACCCTTTTTTGCTTAATTTTGCACCACAGCGAACCCGGAGTTTGCCATGGCAAAAACAATTCCATAGAAAATGGCATACAGAAATGAAGAAACATATGACCCGGAGGTGACGGCGGAGATTGCCGGGCATTATCTGGAGATATTGCGTCTGCTCGGAGAGGACTGCGGACGGGAGGGGCTGCGGAAGACCCCCGAACGGGTGGCTAAGGCCATGCAGTTCCTAACGAAAGGGAACGGAGAGGACGGAGCTGAAATCCTTCGGAGCGCGATGTTCGAGGAGGAGTACAGCCAGATGGTTCTCGTCAAGGACATTGAACTGTATTCAACCTGCGAGCACCATCTGATGCCGTTCATCGGAAAGGCTCACGTGGCCTACATCCCTAACGGACGCATCACCGGCCTGAGCAAGATTGCTCGTGTCGTGGAATGCTACGCCCGCAGGCTTCAGGTGCAGGAAAGGCTCACGGTCCAGATTCGCGACTGCATTCAGGACACGCTGAAGCCGCTCGGGGTGGCAGTCGTCATCGAAGCCTCCCACAGCTGCATGTCGCTGCGTGGCGTGCAGAAAGCCAATGCCCTCACGGTGACCTCGGCATTCTCAGGCGCGTTCCTCAACTCGGAGCGCACCCGTAACGAATTTCTGAACCTGATCCGACAGTAAGTTCGCGCAGCAATCTGGCAACAGATTCGACAGTAAGTTCACGCAGCAATCCGACAGCAGATTCACGCAGCAATCCGACAACAAATGCTCCCGTCGATGAACGATTTCGCGGTCGGGAAGGACATGGCGATAATCTCCTACAACGAATCCCCCACCAGCGAAATCATCCTCAACGGGCTCACCACAGTCTCGACGGGCTTCATCCAGATGGACCTCCTCCTCATCGGGGACATGATTCTGGAAAAGAATCTCACGAAAGTCCACTGCGACTTCCGCATGACCCGTCGGGAGTCATTCTGAGGCATACGGATTTATTGCAATGTCTTTGAATTTTCGTATTTTTGTCTTTGCTTGTTATTTTCAGTGATATGGCATCATATAAACTCATACCTTACGGAATCTCGAACTTTGAGCAGGTGCGCAGGGAAAATCTCTATTATGCGGACAAGACCGAGTTTATCCCCAAGATGGAGAATGCAGGAAATTTTCTGTTCCTCATAAGGCCGCGCCGCTTCGGAAAGAGCCTCTTCCTGTCTATGCTCAGGTATTATTACGACATCCAGGAAAAGGATAATTTCGGAGATCTGTTCTCGGGGCTCTGGATTGAGAAGAACCGGACTCCTCTGATGGGTGAGTTTCAAGTGCTGTATCTTGACTTTTCGAGGGTCGGAGGGGACATCGAGACGCTGCCGCAGAGTTTCGACATCTATTGCAGCGCCGCGGCGGAGGACTTCGCAAGAAGGTATGAGGCGTTCTATCCGTCCGAGTACCTGTCCGAGGTGCAGAATCAAAAGACTTTTGTCGGCAAGCTGAATGTCATTGACCTCTATGCCAAGAGGATGAAGCGCAGGCTCTATCTCATCGTCGATGAATATGACAATTTCACCAATGTCGTGCTCAATGTCAAGGGCGAGCAGGTCTATCATGCGATGACCCACGCCGAGGGATTCTACCGGAGCGTGTTCAAGCAGTACAAGGGTATGTTCGACCGCATCCTCATGATGGGAGTAAGCCCCGTCACGATGGACGACGTCACCAGCGGCTACAACATCGCAACCTCACTGACGCTCGACCCGGACTTCAACATGATGCTCGGATTCAGCGAGACGGAGGTGAGGGAGATGATTCGCTACTATCAGGTCGTGGGTGCGCTGAAAGCCGACGAGGATGCGCTTATTGCCGAGATGAAGCCTTGGTATGACGGGTACTGTTTCAGCAGGCGGGCACTTAAAACAGACCCGAAGATGTATAACACTGACATGGTCAGCTACTACCTCCGCAACTACATCAATCATGGTGAGGCTCCGGAAGAAATGCTCGACCGCAACACCGCCACCGACTACAACAAGCTCGACAAGCTCATCCGCCTCGACAAACTCGACGGGGACCGCAAAAGCGTCATTCTTGAGGTGGCGCAGAACGGGTTCACTCTCGGAGAGGTGCAGCCGTCGTTCCCGGCGCACAGGCTGATTGAACCGGACATGTTCAAGAGCCTGCTCTACTACTACGGCCTGCTGACTATCGGCGGCACACGCGGAGTGAACACCATACTGAGCATTCCGAACAATAATGTACGCAAGCAGTTCTACGAGTACCTTGTGATTGAATACAACAAGATACTTCAGGTCAATATGCCAAAGCTGTCGGAGACTTTCGACTCCGCGGCTCTCGACGGCGACTGGCGGCCGATGATGGAATACATCTGCCAGCAATACAACGACACGACCTCAGTCCGCAGCCTGATTGAAGGAGAAAGGAACATCCAGGGATTCATGACCGCCTATTTCAGCCTGAACCCCTACTACCTCACCAATCCCGAAGTGGAGCTGAGCCACGGCTACTGCGACTTCTTCCTGATGCCGGACTTCCACCGCTGCGCCACGACCGCCCATGCCTACATCGTCGAACTGAAGTACCTCAAGCCGGACGCTACGGAGGATGCCGCACGGAAGCAGTGGGACGAGGCCGTGGAGCAAATCCGGAGTTACGGAGCAGGAAAGGCAGTCCGGGTGCTTGCCGGAAACGCCGAGCTTCACCTAATTGTTGCCCAAATCAAGGGATACAGCCTCTATCGTCTGGACGAGGTGTCAGAGTAGGAGCGTGACGCACCAAGCTCGTCGGTAATGAAGTCCTTGTTGAGAACCCGTCGGAACTGGGGCGGCGTCATATCCGACCGCCGCGTCAGAACGTGAATTTGACCATACACTGGACGCGGTGGCTGTAAATCCAATGGAGACCGTCCTTGGCAAGACCCCTTGAGTTATAGAGAGTCAGCGTCGAGGGGTTTCCGGTGGAAGCATCGGTGACGGTGCGCTTTTCCGGAGTGCCGAACTGCGCACCTGAAAGTTCGTAGTCGATTCCGAGGGAGAGTTTGCCGAAATTGCAGATGAACGCCGGGCAGATGCGGTAGAGACGGTTCAGGTTCTTGAAGCTGTTCTTCGCGAAATAGAAATCCGACTCGCTGACCATTCCGTCCCCGGTCGCGCTGTAAAGGTCCTTTGCAGTGCCGAAATTCTGATAGTAGCCGAGCATCAGCATAGGGATCCATTTCTTTCCGTAGGAAACAGTGAACCAGGTGGATGAAGAACGTGTCGGGGCGTATTCCCAGTGTCCGTCCTCTCCGTCTCCCTCGAATTTCTTCGTGATGCCATAGCCGCCCTGAATGTTGAAATGCTCGCCGGCCTGCGCATAGATGGTCTTGGCCTTGAGTTCAAGTTTGCCCCTGACATACTGCATATACACGAACGGAGAGACCGTGGTCAGCCGGTCGGAGACCTTGACCGTCGTTGATTTCCAGACAGGTTCAGCCGTGCCCTCCGCAGTCTCGTAGAATCCTCCCGTGCCGGTCGTGCGCGGCTTGATGCTGAGCAGATCCACGCCGGCTCTCGCCATCCAGCCTCCGAACTTGAGGGTCGCTCCGAGATAGGCTTCCGGAGTGCAGGAATATTTGATGTAGTTCGCCGATGCTCCGTCAGGGCCTGTGGAGGTGTACTGCATCTGCCACAGAGCCGAAGCCGTGAGGATGAAATGCTCTCCGAGTGCGGCGTCCATCGTCAGCTGGGGCGTGCGGCTGAACGGACCGAAAGGGGCGCCGGATTCAAGCGTGAACACCGGGCAGAGGTCGGCAGCCATAGGATGCCAGGCCTGACCGATTTTAAGCCCGACGGAAGCCCTGCGGTTTCCCGCGAGCGGAAGGTCTTTCCAGCCGAGTGTGAGATAGGCCTGACGCAGACGGAGGGTCGCGGTGCCGGTCACGCCGGAAAGCCCGGCATAAAAGTCCGCCTCTATCTTCGCCCCGATTGAAGTCCCGCCCAGCTGATAGCCGGAGACATCCACACCCACGCGGGAAGTTATCGCCAGAAAGCGGAAGGAGCTTTTCTGATTGAGGTCATCCCCGGCTGCGTTGAGATTGCGGTCCTTCGGCAGATAGAAGAACAGGTCGCCCGTTCCGGCCACCGCCTCGCGGGAGTCATAGACCATATAATTGCGGATGAACCCGTAGAACTTGTAATGGTTCTGCAGGTGCTCCCTGACCGCCCCGGACTTCGCCTTCGCATCCCCGGATTCCGATGCCGCACCTGATTCCGAATCGACACCGGATTCCGACACGCCAACCGCAGCAATGGCACTTGCTGAAACGCTCAGAAGTGCCATCACAGAGAATATATATGCAATCCTTTTCATCAGAAACGGGGTAAGCCTATAAGCGTCATCACCAGATCCAAAATCACAATGCCGACACCGCCGATAATCGCGCCGGTAAGCGCCATATCCTTGGTCTTGATGAGACCGGTGGAATGCGCGATGGCGTTAGGCGGAGTGGAAATCGGGAAGAGCATCGCAAGCGAGCAGGTCACGGCGACAGTCACGATGAGAGTGGCGGCGCCGCCGATGCGCTCGAATCCCGGAGTGCCGGCCATACCGGTCGCAACCGCAGTAAGAATCGGGATAAGGAGGGCCGACGCGGCGGAATGTGAGATGAAGTTGGAGAACGCATAAGCGAGCAGACCTGCGACCACAAGAACGAGCAGAGGCATCCACTCGCTGAAAGGAATGGCCTCTACAAGATTCGTGGCGAGCCCGGTCTTGTTCAGTCCGAGACCGAGCGCGAAACCTCCGGCAACCATCCAGAGCACGTCCCAGTCAAGTGACTTGACTTCCTTCTTGCCGAGCACGCCGGTCGTGGCGAACACGCCGACAGGAATCATCGCGACAACATAGGAATTGAGTCCGTGGAGATTCTCGGTCATCCACAGGAACACCGTCACGATGAAAGTGATCGCCACAATCCAATAGTCCTTGTCCTTCTTCGGTTTCCCCTCGATTTTGAGTTCAATCTTGTCCACATTGAACGGGAAGAGGATGAGGAGCACGACCCAGGAGATGAGCAGCATCACGAGGGCGAACGGCACCATCACGGAGCACCACTCCGGGAAACCTATGCGGGCGATAGGCTCGAAGGCCGTCCCGAGAGTCTCGTTCGCGGAGGCGAGTTTGGCGTTGATGGTCTCGATGAAAGACGGTTCGTTGAGATATTTCAGAGCAATCGTGTTCGGAGGGGTTCCGATAGGGGTTCCTATGCCTCCGATGTTCGCCGCAATCGGAATCGCCAGCGCAAGGCCTATCTTGCTCTTTTCGTCAGGCAGGGACCTGAGCACCGGAGCGAGGAAGGCGAGCATCATGGCGGCGGTGGCTGTGTTGCTCATGAACATCGAGAACAGTCCTATGACAAACAGGAAGCCCATAAGCACCATCTTCGGATTAGTTCCGAAAGGAGTCATCAGTATGCGGGCGAGCTGCGCGTCAAGACCGACCTTGGTGGCGCAGAGAGCAAGGGCGAAACCGCCGAGGAAGAGCATCACCGTAGGCTCGGCGAAAGTCGCGAGAATCGACTTGTAGCTGATGAGACTGCCCACATTGGCATCTGAAGCGAAGGTGAACGCCGCCTGGTCTGAAACTGTCAGAAGCATCAGCACGATAATCATCGTGGAAGTGCACCAGGTCGGAATGATTTCGAAAATCCAGAACAGCGCGGCAAGGGCGAACAGGGCTATGACCCTGACTTCCACCTGCGAAAGGACGCCGTCGCCGAAGAAAAGGCTGTAGCCGAAGGTCAGATTTCCGATTGTGACAGGCTCTATCGGGAAGAACCAGAGAAAGAAGAAAAGTACCAGTGCTATGGGAAGACACACGGCGTACTTGAGGTTGAGTTTCTTTTCACTCATTTTATGGTGTTTTTAAATTTTTCTGTCGCTTCGGATATGCGGTCAGTTCTCCTGCTTCAGACCGGTCATCCGGCATCGGGGTGTCATCCCCCCAAAAATACAGTCCTGCGGACAAAGGCTGCAAATTTAGTGAAATTTTCAATAACGGCAATCGTATTTTCCGATTATGGAAACCCGTCGGAAAACTTTCGATTCCGCTGATTTTTTCATAAATTTGTTGTCGAATCTCACGCTGCGGATTCAAGCTTCGTATTGTTATGACAATCAATGTCCTGTACATATTCCTGCTCTGCATAGGGGCGAGTTTCATCCAGCGGACGACCGGATTCGGATTCGGAATATTCATAATGACGGTACTCCCCTTTCTGACAAACAGTTATGGAGAAGCCACAGCCCTCAGCGGCCTGCTTGCGATGACGACGTCGCTGTTCATAGCGTTCAAGATGAGAAGATATGTGTCGTGGAAGAGGCTATGGCCGATGCTGCTGACCTTCGCCGTCGTCTCGACTGCGGCGGTGTTCTCGCTGAAAAGCATCAACGACATCGTTCTGCGCAGGATTCTCGGCGCGGTGCTCATACTCACGAGCTTCTATTTCCTGCTGAGTTCAAAAATACACATCCGCCCGAGCGTCCCCGCCCAGCTCGGCATGGGCACAATAAGCGGAGTCCTCGGAGGGTTCTTCGGAATGCAGGGGCCGCCCGCAGTGCTCTATTTCATGGCATCCGAACCCGACAAAGAACATTATATGGCGATGATTCAGACCTATCTCCTTCTCGGAAACGCGCTGATGACGCTCACCCGTGCCGGGAACGGCTACCTCACCCGCGCCGTGGGCATCGACTACGCCTGCGGACTCGGGGGTATAGCAATAGGCACCGCCATAGGAGCGCTGGTGTTCAGACATATCCCCGCGAAACTCTTCAGCAAAGTCGTTTACGGCTACATCGGAGTCTGCGGGGTGATCATACTTTTGACAGTCTGAACTTGGTGATTTTTGTGTGTCTTTTTGGTCTAGATTCCTTTTCTCATCGGTCACATACCCCGGTATGCTCCCTCTTCAAAAAGAAATCTATCCTCAAAAATCCATCACAAATCTCTACCAAATTATTCATTAACGCTTAGTAAAAGGGTCAGGCGGGCAGGCAGGCGGACGGACGGTTCAGATTACGCCCTGCTCAAGCATCGCGCGGGCTACCTTCATGAAGCCGGCGATGTTGGCCCCCTTGACATAGTTCACATAGCCGGACGGTTCAGTGCCGTGCTTGACACAGGTTTCGTGGATGCTGTGCATGATTTCGCGGAGTTTGACATCCACTTCCGAGGCTGTCCACGAGAGGTGCATCGCGTTCTGGGTCATCTCCAGCCCTGAAGTCGCCACTCCCCCTGCGTTCACCGCCTTGCCCGGCGCGAAGAGTATGCGGGCTTTCTGGAGGGCGGAAATGGCCTCCGGACAGCAGCCCATGTTGGAGACTTCGGCGACAAGTTTCACCCCTCCGGCGATGAGTTCCTCCGCGTCCTGCCCGTCCATTTCGTTCTGGAACGCGCAAGGCATCGCGATGTCGCAAGGCACGCTCCAGGCTTTCTTGCCGGGGATGAAAACCGTTCCAGGGAATTTCTCCGCGAACGGAGCTACGACATTATTGTTGGAGGCGCGGAGTTCAAGCATATAGGCAATCTGCTCCGGGGTCATCCCGTCCGGAATCCTGACAACTCCGTCCGGGCCGGAGATGGCGACCACTTTCGCCCCGAGTTCCGTGGCCTTTTCCGCCGTGCCCCAGGCCACATTCCCGAAGCCGGAGACAGCCACACGCATTCCCCTGAGTTCAAGCCCCGCACGGCGGAGCATATCCTGAACGAAATAGACCGCGCCGTAGCCGGTGGCCTCCGGACGAATCAGCGAGCCTCCCCAGGTCATGCCCTTGCCGGTCAGCACGCCGGTATGCTCCCGGGCGAGTTTCTTGTACATTCCGAAAAGATAGCCTATTTCCCGGCCACCCACGCCCACGTCACCAGCCGGCACATCCGTGTCCGGGCCGATGTTGCGCCAGAGTTCCAGCATAAATGCCTGACAGAAGCGCATTATCTCCGCATCGGACTTGCCCTTGGGGTCGAAATCGGAACCGCCCTTGCCTCCGCCCATAGGCAGGGTCGTGAGGGCATTCTTGAAAATCTGCTCGAAACCGAGGAACTTGAGCATGGAGACATTGACGGCAGGATGGAAGCGCAAACCGCCCTTGTAAGGCCCTATCGCGCAGTTGAACTGCACCCTGTGGCCCGTGTTCACCCTTATCTCCCCACTGTCATCCACCCAGGTCACTTTGAAGGTGAAAATCCTGTCAGGCTCTACAATCCGCTCTACAATCCGGGCCGCCTCGAACTCCGGATGCTCATTGTATGTCTCCTCAATGGTTTCCAGAACTTCCTGCACGGCCTGCAAGTACTCCTTCTGTTCCCCGTACTTCGCCTCCAGCGAAGCCATAATCTTCTCAGTCTTCATGTTTCAGTGTTATAAGTATTGTGGTTATGTGTTATGGTCATATCTCTTGCATCGCAGCAACCATTGCAAAAAGGACCTCGTGAACAAAAATCCCCGAAGTCCCAATCAATCATTTCAGAAGCCAGTCATAAAAAAGCCCCCGCAAAAAATCCGGTAGAAGAGTCAAGTAAGCGTTAAAAAATAAATTGGTGGAGATTTGTGAAGGATTTTTGAGGATA
>CAVDEO010000096.1:0-8979 GCA_963607915.1 bacterium | reverse complement strand
AAGCGAGCCGACATTGAATGTCGCTCGAAAAATCAGCACAGAGCTTGGCATTGATGCCAACATCGTACTGGGAGTGTAAGCCGTCGCCCTACAGCAGCGGTCTGAGGAACGGGCCGGTGACGGAGGCGGGGTCGGCGGAGACCTGCTCGGGTGTGCCGCGCGAGACTATGAAGCCGCCGCGGCGGCCGCCTTCCGGACCGAGGTCGAAGAGGTAATCGACGGATTTGAGGACATCGAGGTTGTGCTCGATGATGATTACCGTGTTGCCACCGTCGACGAGCTTCTGGAGAACGCCGAGAAGGACTTTGATGTCCTCGGAATGGAGACCGGTGGTCGGTTCGTCGAGTATGTAGAGAGTCCGGCCGGTGGACTTTCTGGAGAGTTCGGCGGAGAGTTTCATACGCTGGCTCTCGCCTCCGGAAAGCGTGACGGACGACTGTCCGAGAGTGATGTAGCCGAGTCCGACATCAAGCAGAGCCTTGAGTTTCACCGCGATGGCCGGCACGGGGCGGAAAAATTCGTATGCCTCGGAAATCGGCATTTCAAGCACGTCATTGATGCTCCTGCCCTTGTAACGGACCGCGAGGGTGTCCTCCTTGTAGCGCCGGCCGCCGCACTGCGGGCAGACCACGTTCACCGAAGGCAGGAAATTCATCTCTATGACCTTCAGCCCCGCTCCCTTGCACTCCTCGCAGCGCCCGCCGGAGACATTGAAGGAGAAACGGCTCGCCTTGAATCCGCGCACTTTGGCGTCAGGAGTCGCCTCGAAGAGCCGGCGGATGTCGTCGAAAACGCCGGTGAAAGTCGCCGGATTGCTCCTCGGGGTGCGACCTATCGGAGACTGGTCAATCTCTATAACCTTGTCGATGTTCTCAATCCCCTCAACCGCGTCATAGGGCAGCGGCTGCAGCTTGGCCCTCAACAGTCTGTTTTTCAGAACCGGCATCAGAGTCTCGTTTATCAGGGTCGATTTCCCCGAACCGCTGACTCCGGCGACTCCGATGAAGCATCCGAGAGGGAATGCGGCATCGACATTCTTCAGGTTGTTGCCACTTGCCCCCTTTATCGTCAGAAACAGTCCGTTGCCTCTGCGGCGTTCCACAGGCACTTCAATCCTGCGTCTGCCCGTCAGATAGTCCAAAGTCACAGAGTTTCCGAAAATGCAGTGACGTCCAACCTCATCCTCCGCATCCCGATGCGAGGCGAGCAGAGCGAACGGCCCGTTCAGGCAGATGCGCCCTCCCTCGGAACCCGCCCCCGGACCGACATCCACGAGCCAGTCCGCAGCCCTCATCGTCTCCTCGTCGTGCTCCACGACCATCACTGAATTGCCGCTGTCCCGCAGTTCCTTCAGTGACGCTATCAGCTTGCGGTTGTCCCTTTGATGAAGTCCTATCGACGGTTCGTCAAGGATGTACAGCACATTCACCAGCTTCGACCCGATTTGAGTCGCGAGCCTTATGCGCTGGCTCTCCCCGCCAGAAAGCGAAGCCGTGGCGCGGTCGAGCGAGAGATAGTCCAGACCCACGTCCAGAAGGAACTGCACCCGTTCGTTGAGTTCCTTGAGTATGTCCCGCGCAATCGCGTTCCCCCTGTTGTCCAGTTTCGCCGGCAGAGAAAGCAGCCACTCCTTCAGCGCGCTGATTTCCATCGCCGAGACCCCCCAGATTGGCTTCCCGTCAATCTTGAAACAGCCGCACTCCTTTTTCAGCCTCGTACCCCCGCACTCCGGACACACAATCTTGTCTTCGATGTCCCCCACGATTCCCGGGAACGACACCATCTCCGACATCGCCCCCTCCCCCACGCGGAAAAGTTCGTCCGACCCGTAGATTATCAGCGTCAGAGCCTCCTGCGGAACGAGTTCTATGGGGTCATATAGCGAAAAATCATATTTCCTCGCAATGGAGCGGATTATGTCGAATTTTTTCGTCTGACGCATATTCCCCAGAGGCACGATCCCGCCGTCGGCAATAGAAACGGACGGATCGGGGATTATGGATTTCACATCGACGTTCACGATGGTTCCGAGTCCCTTGCAGTGAGGACAGTAGCCCTGCGGGGAGTTGAAAGAGAACGTGTGCGGGGCGGGTTCCTCAAGAGATATCCCCGTGTCCGGACATACCAGATGCTTCGAATAGTGGTGCAGTTCGCCCGTCTCCACATCCAGAACCGCCAGAGACCCCTTCCCGAGGTTCAGAGCCGTCATCACCGACTCCCGTATGCGCTTCCCGTCCTTCGCCTCGGGCTTCAGCCTGTCCACGACAAGTTCTATGAAATGCGGTTTGTAGCGGTCCAGAGCCTCGATTTCCGAGAGTTCGACGATTTCGGAATCAATCCGCGCCTGCGTATACCCCCTCTTTCGCATCTGTGCGAGCAGTTCCCTGTAATGTCCCTTGCGCCCCCGGACGAGCGGAGAGAGGAGCAGGCATTTGCGTCCGCCGTAGCCTTCGATAATCAGCGAAACAATCTGGTCGTCGGTGTAACGCACCATCTCCCTTCCCGTCGCGGGGGAATAGGCCTTCGATGCCCGGGCATAGAGAAGTCTCAGAAAATCATATATTTCCGTAATCGTCCCGACAGTCGAGCGCGGATTCTTCCCTGTGGTCTTCTGCTCTATCGCGATGACCGGGCTGAGTCCGCCGATGCTCTCCACCTGAGGCTTTTCGAGTATGCCCATGAAATGCTTCGCATAGGTCGAGAGCGTGTCCATATAGCGCCGCTGCCCCTCCGCATAGAGCGTGTCGAACGCGAGCGAGGATTTTCCGCTCCCGCTCAACCCCGTAATCACGACAAACCTGCCCCGTGGGATGTCAAGCGAAACATTCTGGAGATTATGCGCCTTCGCGCCGCGTATTTCGATGTAAGCGTCGTTCTGTTCCATATTGTGCAAGTGATATGTAAGAATAATCTGAAACAGAGTATTCCTTACATATTACAAATTTACGAAATTTGTGGAAAATATGTCCGTCCCAGGCGTTTTCGGTCGTTAATTTGCAGGGACGGCGAGTCCTCCCTTTCCATGTGGAACGGATATGGAAAATCATGATTATGAAAACATATCTTGATTTGCCGGAAAGGATATATCATCGTAAAAAAAAGAATATAGCTGAATATGGAAAAAATGCGGATTTATTGCGAAAACACGCGGACATACCGTGACGTCGAATTCGGGACGCCGCTTCTCGCCGTCGCCAGGGACATGATGCCGAAGGAAACGGAGGGCACGCAGGACAAGCAGATTCTCGCGGCGCTGGTGGACAATTCGCTGCGGGGGCTCGATTTCGAGATATGCCGTCCGCACAAGATCCAGTTCATAGGCTACGGGCATCAGAACGGCATCAGAACCTACATCCGCTCGCTCTGCTTCGTGCTTCAGAAAGCGGCGAGAGACAAATTCCCGGACAAGTTCCTGAACATCAAATACGCCCTCCCGAGCGGTCTCTACTGTGAGCTGCACGACAGCCCGGACAGTGTGAGATATAATGTGCACACGCCGACGCGGGAGGAAATCCGCATTCTCCGGGACAGGATGAAAGAGATTGTCAGTGAAGACCTTCCGTTCCGCCGCTCAATACTCGTTTCCGACGAGGCTGCGGAGATTTTCGCAAAGAACGGGCAGACCGAAAAGTTGGAACTGATGAAGACGCTCGGCTCATACACCTACCACGTCCATTATCTCGGGGACACGGCGGACACCTTCTACGGCCCTCTGGTTCCGCGGACAGGCTATCTGAAGACATTCGAGCTTCGCCCGTTCGGGAACGGGATGTGCCTCCAGTATCCGGGACTCGGACACAAGGGCAGAATCATGCCGATGAAAAGGCAGTCGAAACTCGCCGCTGCGCTCGATGAACACGAGAAATGGTGCCGCGTGCTCGGAATCCGCAGCGTCGGAACGCTGAACAAGGCCATACTCGGGGGCTATGCCGGAAAAATCATCAACATCGCCGAGGCCCGCCACGAGAGGAAGTACGCTGAAATCGCAGACGCCATCAAGCGGAGCCGCAACGACGTGAAGATTGTTTTCATCGCGGGTCCGTCATCCTCCGGAAAGACCTCGTCGTCGCTACGACTGGCGCAGCAGTGCAAGATTCTCGGTCTGAACCCCAAGGTCATCGAACTCGACAATTATTTCGTCGACCGCGACCACACCCCGAAAGACGAGAACGGGCACTATGACTTCGAGGCGCTTCAGGCCATGGACCTCGATTTTCTCAACATCCAGCTGAACAATCTTCTGGACGGCCGCGAGGTGGAGATTCCGAGATTCGACTTCAAGAGCGGGGCAAGAGTCTTCGAAGGCAACTGGATGAAGCTCGACAGGGACGACATCCTCATAATGGAGGGGATCCACGCGCTGAATCCGGAAATGGTCCCGGGAGTTGACAATTCAAGGATTTTCCGTGTCTATGCCTCCTCGCTCACGTCCCTCTCCCTCGACGAGAACAACAACATCTCCACCACGGACAGCCGCCTGCTCCGGCGCATCGTGCGCGACAACAGGGTCAGGGGCATATCTCCGGAAGACACCATTCTCCGCTGGCCGAGCGTGCGCCGGGGCGAGAACAGGAACATCTTCCCTTTTCAGGAGAACGCCGACATAATGTTCAACTCGGCTCTGATTTTCGAGCTTCCGACGCTGAAGTACTATGTGGAGCCGCTGCTGCGCCGCATCAATCCGACATCGCCGGCATACAGCGAGGCTGTGCGCCTGCTGAAGTTCCTGAGCTACATCGTCGCGCTCAGCCCTGAGGAGATTGCTGCGATTCCGCCGACGTCTATTATGCGTGAGTTTATCGGCGGCCAGACACTGTAAACTCTTTTAAAAAGGCGAATTGCTGCGTTACGCTACACTAAAACGGGAGGTCGTCGTCGGGGAGGGGTGAGGGCTGGGGGACGGTCGTGGTCTGCGGTGGCCGGGCGGATGTTGTTGCCGGGGAGGTTGTCGGGGGTTGTGGCGCGGCGGTCTGCAGCGCGGGGTTGTCTGCCTTGCGGCCGAGAAGCTGGACCGATTCCGCAAGGATTTCGGTCGCGCTGCGGATGTTGTTGTCCCTGTCCGTCCAGCTGCGGGTGCGGATGCGGCCCTCGACATAGAGCGGCGTGCCCTTGCGGACATATTTCTCAACCGTGTCGGCATTCCCCCGCCACGCCGAAACATTGTGATACTCCGGAGTTTCCTTCCATTCTCCGGTCTTCCTGTCCCTGTAGCGGTCATTCGTGACAAGACGCAGGCGTGCGACTTTCACGCTGTTCTGTGCGGAGTCGCCTTCAAGATAGCGTATTTCAGGGTCGGCGGCGACATTGCCGATAAGCATTACTTTATTCAGAGATGCCATAGTATGGATTATTTTTCCGCAAAGTTAGGAATTGTCTATGCAAAACTGTTGCACAAGCTCAGATTTTTTCCCGCAGCAGCACCGGGAGTCCCGGGGATGATGACAGCCTCAATAAGAGCCTGAGGGATTGATTACCGCCTCGGCAAGCGCCTGAGGATTCGGATTCACTCCGGTCATCAGCCCGTAGCCGGTAAGAGCCTGTCCGAGAAGCCATTGCTCTCCGGGGATATATTCCACCTGCGGCGGAAGTGCGGCGAGAGTCTCCGCCGTGAACGAAGGGTTGCGGTAGTTCGCTTCAAGCACAATCCTGAGACGGCAGCCGTCCCCGGACCTCAGACTGTCGCCATTCCCTGACTTGAAATCGGCCGTGGATTTTTCCTGTCCGGGGGACGACGGCTCCGCCCCGTGCGGATCGGGCAGGAACGGGAAAGTCTCCAGCGGTGCCGGGAGCGTGTATATCAGCACGTCATTCCTGAAAATTTCGGACTCGAACCTGTCGAGCGGAAGTGCCGACACCGTGCCGGCGTTCTGTTTCCCGCGCAATCCTCCGATTCCTTGAGACAGTGACGGGCTGACCGATGAAAGATGGTGTACAAACTCCAGAGCGCGGGACATATTCCTGTTCATCACGGTCACATCAAGTCCGAGAGAGTAAGCCGCAGCGGCGGCCGCCTTCCCCGCCCCTCCGCAGCCCGCGACCAAGACTTTCCGGAGCCGCCCGCCTTCAGGCTGTTTCCCGATGCTGTTTTCAAGCAGACTCCTGACAGAGGTGCAGTCCGAATTGAAGCAGCTCAATCCCCTTGATGTCTTGACAAGCATATTCGCCGCCCCTGTCAGTTCAGACTCCGTGCTGCGGAACTTCGCCTTCGCGAAAGCTGGTTCTTTGAACGGGGCCGTCACATTCACCGCGTCGTAGGACTTCATGAACACGCGGAACGCCTGCTCGAAGTCCTCAAATTCAAGCAGGTCGTAGCGGAAACGCCCGTCGTAGGCCGCCTTGAAAAGGCGGGGGCTGAGCGAATGGGCTATCGGGAACCCTATGAGACCGTATTTTGACATATTTGCAGTTGTTTCGTAAACGTCCTTCAGCAGATTCACCTCACTCGCATATGAAACCTGATTCCCGGAAGTCTTTCATTTTCAAAATCCACCTTCTTCCCTGCCGCTCAACGATGCCGCTGACGGACTGCCTCGTAGAGAAGGACTGCGGCGCTGACCGAAACGTTGAGCGAGTCCAGATGTCCGAGCATCGGAATCCTTATGTGCGCGTCGGCCGCCTCCCTCCACGCCGGAGTGAGCCCCGTCGCCTCCGTACCCATCACGAGGGCCGTGCCTGAGGTCATATCCGTGTCGTAGTACCACTCCGAATCCTGAAGCTGCGCCGTGAGTATGCGTATGCTGCGGGCCTTGAGAAAGGCAATCGCTTCGGCTGTGGCGCAGACGGCGACAGGAACGGTGAAGACCGCCCCGACGCTCGAACGGATGAGGTTAGGATTCCAGAGGTCGGTGAGAGGGTCGCAGACAATCACGGCATCCGCCCCTGCGGCATCGGCACTGCGAAGAACCGCTCCGAGGTTGCCCGGCTTCTCGACGCTTTCCAGCACGACGACCAGTGGATTCTCTCCGAGAGCGAGAGACTCAAGACCGTGTTCACGTGAATGAATCTCGGCGATAATCCCCTCAGTGGAACCCCTGTAAGCCACTTTCTCATAAAGAAACGCCGGAATCTGAATCACGGTGAGACGCGGATTGAGCGCCGAGGCCCTGGCGACCAGCGCCTCAAGCCCGTCCTTCCCCTCGATGTTCCCGGCCACCTCCCGGCGAGACTCCCCCTCCGGCGACCGCGCAATCACCTCCCCGCACACGAACAGAGTCTCCGGCACGAACCCCGCATCAAGGCAATGCCCGAGCTCCCGCTGCCCCTCGACAACGAAAAGCCCGGACTCGCCCCGCGCCCGCGATTTCTCGACAAGCGCCTGCAAGTCCTTGATTTTCCGGTTCTGCGCGGAAGTTATCGTCTCAATTCTCATACAGCTCCGCTGACTGGGGTTCAGGAGGCTCAGGCCGCCACTGGCGGCCATGAGACCGAAGGAGGTGAAACTATTTCACTTCCTTCGGTCTCATCTGCGGGAAGAACAGCACATCCTGGATGGTAGGCTGGTTGGTCATAAACATCGTCAGACGGTCGATTCCCATTCCCATTCCCGAAGTCGGCGGCATCCCGTATTCAAGGGCGCGAACGAAGTCCATATCAATGTACATAGCCTCGTCGTCGCCTTTCTCGTCCTTGAGCCTGGCCTGCTCCTTGAAACGGTCGAGCTGGTCAATCGGGTCGTTAAGCTCGCTGTAGGCGTTCGCGAGTTCCTTTCCGCAGACGAAAAGCTCAAAACGCTCAGTGAGTTCCGGATTGTTGCGGTGGCGCTTCGTGAGCGGGGACATCTCAACGGGATAGTCCGTGATGAAAGTCGGCTGCACGAGATGCTCCTCGCAGTACTCCCCGAAAATGGCGTCAATCAGCTTGCCCTTGCCCATAGTCTTGTCAACCTCGACGTGAAGCTTTTTGCAGGTCTCGACAAGCTGAGCCTCGTCCATTCCGCTCACGTCCACTCCGGCATATTCCTTAATCGCGTCGAGAATCGGAAGACGGCGGTACGGCGGTTTGAAATCCACCTGCTTGTCCCCTATCGTGAGGACTGTCGTCCCGTGAAGCTTCAGCGCAATCTTCTCGAGCATCTTCTCCACGAACTCCATCATCCATATATAGTCCTTGTAGGCCACATAAATCTCCATACAGGTGAACTCCGGATTGTGGGTCTTGTCCATACCCTCGTTGCGGAAATCCTTCGCGAACTCATAGACTCCGGAATATCCTCCGACAATCAGCCTCTTGAGATACAGCTCGTTGGCAATACGCAGATACAGAGGGATGTCGAGCGCATTGTGGTGCGTAATGAACGGACGCGCGGTCGCACCGCCCGGAATGCCCTGAAGAATCGGGGTCTCCACCTCAAGGCAGCCTGCCTCGTTGAAATATTCGCGCATCGTGGCGATAATCAGGCTTCTCTTGATGAAAGTCTCCCTGACATCGGGGTTCACGATGAGGTCCACATATCTCTGCCTGTACTTGAGTTCGGGGTCGGAGAACGCGTCGAACACTTCGCCGTCCTTCTCCTTCACAATCGGCAGAACCCTCAGCGACTTGCTCAGAAGTGTGAGTTCCTTCGCGTGGACAGACAGCTGGCCGGTCTGGGTGAAAAAGGCGTATCCCTTGATTCCGATGATGTCGCCGATGTCGAGAAGTTTCTTGAACACGGTGTTATAGAGCGTCTTGTCCTCGCCCGGGCATATCTCATCGCGCTTGATGTACACCTGAATCCTCCCGGTCTCGTCCTGAAGTTCGATGAACGACGCCGCGCCCATAATCCTGCGGCTCATAATCCTTCCGGCGATGCACACGTCGCTGAAATTGCCCTTCTCCGCATCATAACCGTCCCTTATGTCCTTCGTCGTCGCGTTGACCGGGTAGAGCGGAGCCGGATATGGTTCGATTCCGAGTTCGCGGAGTTTTCCGAGCGCGTCGCGCCTCTGCTGTTCCTGTTCGTTGAATTCCTGTGTAATCATATTTTTTCAAATGTTATAT
>CAVDEO010000095.1:0-9062 GCA_963607915.1 bacterium | reverse complement strand
ACTGCGACAGGATAAGTCTCGAATAATACTGCGACAGGATAAGTCTCGGATAATCATGATTTTTGACGACATAGCATATTGCTCGGACAAGTACCAGTACACGATGGGAAAGTCCTTCTATGAGAGCGGGCGCAAAGACTCGGTGGCGGTTTTCAACATGTTCTACAGGGTCGCGCCCGAAAACAACAACTGGGCGGTGGTCAGCGGCACGGAGGAAGCCGTGGAGATGATTCTCTCGATGGGCGGCAGGCCCGAGTCTTTCTTCGAGAAGTTCCTGCCAGGCGACGACTACGCCGAGTTCAGGAAATACCTCGCCGGGATGCGGTTCACCGGAAATGTCTATGCGATGAAAGAAGGTGAAATCGCCTTCCCGACCCAGCCGATAATCACGGTGGAAGCACCTCTGATTGAGGCTCAGGTGCTTGAGACCCCGCTGCTGTGCATAATGAACCACCAGATGGCCGTGGCCACCAAGGCTTCGAGAGTGTGCCGCAGCACGAACCGTCCCGTCAGCGAGTTCGGCTCAAGACGGGCGCACGGGCCGTGGGCGGCGACCTACGGGGCGAAGGCGGCAATCATCGCGGGCTGCGCGGGAACATCCAACGTCCTCACCGGAGCCTATTTCGACTGCGGCTCGACGGGGACTATGGCCCACAGCTATGTCACGACTTTCGGCTGCTCCGTCCACGGGGAGTTCGACGCTTTCGACACCTACGTCAAGACACATCAGGGCGAGAACCTCATCCTGCTGATTGACACCTACGACACGCTCCACTGCGGCATCAAGAACGCTGTCAGGGCTTTCCGCGCCAATGGAATCGATGACAGCTACCCGTTCGGCTACGGAGTGCGTCTGGACAGCGGAGACCTCGCCTACCTCTCTGTGGAATGCCGGCGCATACTCGACGAAAACGGGATGAGGAACTGCAGGATTTTCGCGACAAACTCCCTCGACGAATACCTCATAAGCGACCTCGAACGCCAGGGGGCGGCGATTGACTGCTACGGAGTGGGCGACGCGATTGCCACGAGCAAGGCCAACCCGTGCTTCGGCAATGTCTATAAGCTCGTGCAGATTGACGGGACTCCGGTGCTCAAACGCTCCGAGGACAAGGTGAAGCTCATAAACCCTGGATTCCAGATCACCTACCGCATCCTCAAGCACGATGAAGAGAAGGGCGATGTGTTCAAGGTAGACGTGACCTGCCTGAGGGGCGACTCCCTCAGCGAAAAGATTGAACGCGGAGAAGAAATCACCGTCTATGACGAGTATGACCGCTACAAGTTCAAGACCTTCCCGGCCGGGAGCTACACCGCGACCGCGCTCCAGATTCCTGCCATAGCTGAGGGCAGGCGAGTCGCACCGAAGCGCAGCCTCGGGGAGAAGCGGGAATATTACAAGTACACGCTGATGCATTTCAGCCCTTCGGAGCGACGTCTCATAAACCCGCATTATTATAAGGTGGACATTTCAGACGACCTGAGCGCGAAGAAGAATGAAATCATCAACCGCCTCGTGAAGGAAATCAACGAATTCCGGGAAATCTGAACATTCGCGGGTTCGGGATTGAACATTCGCGGGTTCGGGATGACGGACAATGCATATGATTATTATATAGGTATATAGGGATATATGGAAAAGAATACGGCACTCGTCGTCGTGGACGAACTCTACGATTTCATAGACGGCTCGCTCGCCTGCATCAACGCGGACAACGCAGTGAAGGAGACGCTGCGCTTCATCGACAGGAACACGGACGGTCAGGAGGGGGACGGGGAAGTCGAGATTCTCGACACTTTCCCGATTCTGTTCGTGCGCGACCACCATCCGGCCGACCACAGTTCGTTCACCGGCTTCGGCGGGATCTGGCCGGTGCACTGCGTCGCGGGGACTCGGGGCGGAGAGATTCACGAGGATCTGCAGCCGTATGTGAATGAAGAACTTACCTTCGACAAAGGCTGCGACAGGAACTGTGAACAGTATTCGGGATTCGACGGGAGGAACAGCGCGGGGCAGTCGCTCGGCGAGATTCTTGAACTGCTCGATGTCCGCACGGTCAATGTCTGCGGGATTGCCACTGAGTTCTGTGTCCGCAACACCTGCGAGGATTTGCTCAAGGCGGGGTTCAAGGTGAGGCTGCTGACGAAGGCGCTCGCCTGGGTCAGCGGAGAGGGCCACAGGAAGGCGCTTGGGGAGATGGAGACCGAAGGCATTGAACTGATATAGGGGCGGCGGGTTTAAAAGGCGGATTGCCGCGTTATGCTCCTCGTCCAAATCCTCACAACCGACAGGTTGCTGCGGTTTGGACTTCGTCGCAAGCCTTGCACTCCATCCTTTTAAGCCCGTCGCCTCCCCGATGTTTCCCGGGACGCAAAAAGTTGATTATTTTTGGGACTTGAATAAAATTGATGAGAAAGGGAATCAAGAAAATATGGCTGCCGCTGCTGGTCGTGGCGTTCGCGGGGTTCCGGCTGTTCGGGACTGACGCGGGGCGCAGCGTGCCTGTGCGCCGCACGGCCGATTCTCTTGAGAAACTTCTCCGGACAGACAGCCTCTCCACGGTCGCCGACAGCGCGGAACAGCCGGTGATAAACCCGGCGGACACCATCCGCATCCCCGACTCCCTCGAATTCAAAGACCCGTTCAAGTTCAAGTACTACATAGCCCTGCGAGACTCGGCGACCCGCGCCTACACCCGCGACACGCTGCTCGCCGCAGGCGACACCCTTGAGCTGGCAAGGTTGGATTCTCTCTATGTCAAGGACTCCACTGAAATCGCAAAAATCGCCTTCGACAAATGGTACAGGAGTCTCAGCCGCAAGGAGCGCAAGAGATATGACTACCAGCAGCAGCTTCCTGAACTGCTCCGGCGCTCCGACAGCATCATGCACCGTCAGGACAGCATCCAGGCCTACAAGGACAGCATCCGCGAAAACACTCCGCGCATACTCGAAACCTTCGCCTTCCCGGACTCGCTCCAGTACAAGCGGATAGTCCTCTGGAACGTGGACCAGGACTTCCAGCAGTTCAAATACATAAAACAGGACACGACCTTCAATTACTGGTTCAACGACATCCCGCAGCTCCGCAACGACGTGAACATCACATGGCAGGGCGTAAGCGGCTCTGCAACCCAGTACTACAACTTCTTCAAGCGCGAAGAAGAGGACAACGCCATATTCTACACCCCGTACCGAGACTACAGCTACTCCGCCTCCACCCTTCCGCAGTACAACACCAAGACCCCCTACACAGAACTCGCCTACTGGGGGACTCTTTTCGCCAAGGACGAAAAGGAGGAGATGAACGTCAGGGTGTGGACATCGCAGAACATACTCCCGCAGCTCAACCTCACCCTCGGATACTACAAGTTCGGAGGCAAGGGAATGCTCCAGAGGGAGGACGTGACCAACAGCAACGCTGTCATAGGCCTCAACTGGCTCGGGAAGAAGTACATGATGCACACCGGCTTCATACACAACAAGATAAGCAAGAGTGAAAACGGAGGAGTCTCCGACCTTTCGATGATCCGCGACACCACGCTCGATGCGCGTGAACTTGCTGTGAACCTGCACAACGCCTCCAACGAACTGAAGAAGAACACACTTTTCCTCGACCAGACTTTCCGCATCCCGTTCAGCTTCATAAACAGGATAAAGGCGAAAAAAGACAGCACTTTCACCTATTCCGCCGACAGTCTCAACAAAGACATGACCACGGCATACATAGGACACAGCAGCACGCTTGACATATACACGAAAAAATATACCGACGAAATCGGCTCATCGAACCCCGAAGCATCGACATTCTTCAACGACGCGTTCTATCTGAACCCGACGGCATCGGCCGATTCCCTGAGGACGCTGCGCCTCGACAATAAGGTGTTCTTGCGGCTGCAGCCGTGGGCGAGCGACGCCGCAGTCTCGAAGATTGACGTCGGAATCGGGGATAAACTCGCGTCTTACTACCTGTTCAGCAAGGATTTGTATATTTCCGGAAAACTGAAGAACACCTATCTCAATTCGGCCTATGTCTATGCCGGGGCGAACGGGAAAATAAAGAAATACGTCGAATGGGACGCGACGGGAAAATATGCGTTTGCGGGCTATGAGGTCAATGATTTCCGTGTCGATGCGAATATGAAGTTCAGCTTCTATCCGTTCAGACGGGACAGATTCAGCCCCATAGAACTCAAGGTCCATTTCGAAACCGGTCTCAAGGAACCTGATTTCTACCAGCAGAACCTGCTCACCAACCATTTCAGATGGTCCAACAGTTTCGGCAAGACCTCCACGACGAAGATTTTCGGAGAACTCGACATCCCGAGGTGGGAGCTCACGGCATCGTTCGGATATGCCCTGCTCGCGAACAATCTCTACTACGACAGCGCAGGAATCGTCCGCCAGAACGGGGATGCGATGAGCGTGATGAGCGCATATCTCAAGAAAAATTTCACTTTCTGGAAGATTCATCTCGACAATCAGGCGCTGTTCCAGGTTTCTTCCAACACGGATGTCCTTCCGCTTCCGATGCTCGCGCTGAACCTGCGGTGGTATGTACAGTTCCCGGTCGTGAAGAATGTGATGGAGATGCAGATCGGTCTGAACACCTATTTCACGACATCGTGGTACGCCCAGGGTTACAACCCCGTGCTCGGAGTGTGGTACAACCAGAACCGGCAGAAATACGGCAACTGTCCCTACTACGACGCGTTCATCAACATCCAGTGGTACAAGGCCTGCATTTTCGTGAAGTTCATGAACGCCGGACAGGGCTGGCCGATGGCGACAAACGACTATTTCACAGCACACGGCAACATCTACACGCAGAGAGCCATAAAAATCGGCATTTACTGGCCGTTCTACATTTCATCAAACAAAAACGGGAAGGCTTCGGCATCCGGCGGCGGCCAGGCCGTCGGCGGAATCACGGGCGGAGCCAGAAGCAGCGGACTGAGCAATGCAGCCACGAGGTAAGAACAGACAACGCCGCAGGGAACTTTTCACATTTCTTGCAGGACTTGCCGGTGCGGCCGCAGTCGCCGCCGCGGTGTGGGGCGCGCACCATCTTGCGACCCGTCCCCGCCCGAATCCGCTTGAGGGCAGAAGATTCGAGTGCGTGCTGGATTTCGGGCATTTCAAACTTGCAGGGGACATCCTCTACGCGGGGTTGAGCTACGAGATGTTGAAGGACTTCGCTTCCGAGAACAGCTGCGAGGTCCGGATTCGCGCATTCACAAGCAGGGAAAGCAGCCTTGATTCGCTGAGGAGCGGAGCGGCGGACATTGTCGTGCTGCCGAAGTTCGACTCGGCCCTGCATGTCAGCCACATTGACAGCGTGGCGAAGTCGCATCCGGTCTGTAAGGAACTCTGCTGGGTCATGCGCCGGGGCGAAAGGGCGGAGCTGCGCCGCGTGAACTCCTGGATAGACGACTACACAAGCCGGGAGGAGTTCGGTGAAATGCTCGAGCGTTTCCGTCTGATGCCTTCTTCCCATCGCCCGCACAAGGCCTTCTCCGAAAGGAGGCAGCTCAGCCCCTACGACAGCACCATCCGCATCTGGGCGGACTCGATAGGCTGGGACTGGAGGATGCTTGCCGCCGTAATCTACACGGAATCAAAGTTCGCGATAAATGTCACTTCGCCGGCCGGAGCGAAGGGGCTGATGCAGATTATGCCGCTGACAGCCAGGGTCTATGGCGTGCAGGATGTGCTTGACCCGGAGGAGAACATCCGAGCCGGAGCAAGTTACCTCGGACATCTCGACCGCCTTTTCCGGAAGTATGCCGACGGTGACGAGCGGCTGAAGTATGTCTTCGCATCCTACAATGCCGGCGAGACAAGGGTGCTGCGCTATCTGAACGGGACCTCCGGGGAAGAGTTGTCCGACTCCGCGCTCCGGGCGGAGATTGACTCCGCGGCGGTTGACGGCCTCCGTGCGGAAATCGGCCCCGCGGCGGTTGACGGCCTCCGTGCGGGAATCGACTCCGCGGCAACAGACGGTCTCCGTGCGGGAATCGACCCCACGGCAACAGACGGTCTCAAAACGGAGATTGACTCCGCGCACTTGACACGACCGGCACAGGAGGACGATCACCCTGTAAACCCCGACATTGACAGCTCCGTCACGGCCTACATAGACAAAATCTTCGAAAACTACCGCAACTTCTGCCGCATCTGCGAGAAGTAATCAATCAGTCCCTATCGTCTGTTGAAACAAAACTGAGATTTGTGCAGAAATCCGCCCAAAACATTTTGAGATTCGTGTCGAATACCCTCAAAAAGTGAGATTTGTGCAGGAATCCGCCCAAAACATTTTGAGATTCGTGTAAGACAAGCTATCTTTGCCGTCAAACGACAGAACCATGATATTCAAGAGAAAAATATACGATGAACTCCTACAGTGGAAGCAGACGGACAATGGCAAAACAGCCGTACTGATTCAAGGTGCGAGACGAGTCGGAAAATCCACCGTGGCCGAAGAGTTTGCGAAAAAAGAATACGAGAGTCACATACTGGTTGACTTCGCAGAGTGTTCCGATGAAATCAGGGACTTGTTCAATGATATCTCGGATTTAAGCCGCATTTTCATGCGTCTACAGCTTGAATACGGGATAGAACTGAAAGAACGCAAGTCCGCCATCATTTTTGATGAGATTCAGCTCGCGCCCAAGGCGAGACAGGCAGTAAAATATCTTGTAAAGGACGGCAGGTACGATTATATAGAAACAGGCTCACTGATTTCCATCCGCCGGAATGTCAAGGACATTCTGATTCCAAGTGAAGAAGTCAAACTCTATATGTACCCTATGGATTACGAGGAGTTCAGGTGGGCACTGGGCGACACGGCGACAATGAAGTTGCTTAAAGGTTGGTTTAATGACCGGAATTCTCTCGGAGATACCACAAACAGGAAACTGATGCGTGATTTTCGCCTTTACATGCTTGTCGGGGGTATGCCTCAGGCCGTGGCTGCCTATCTTGAAACAAACAATCTGGCACATGTTGACCGCGTAAAACGCGCTATCATAACGTTATATGAGGATGACTTCAACAAGATAGACCAGACAGGCAACGCGTCTATGATGTTTCGTCAGATTCCATCCCAACTGACGAATAGCGCAAACAGGTATCTCACTTGGAGCGCGACCGGCGGTATCCGCAACTCTGAACTGACAGAAGTCATTTCAGAAATCAGGGAATCAATGGTTGTCAATATGGCCTATCATGTCAATGACCCGGGAGCGGGAATGTCACTGCACCGGAATCCCAACAAATATAAAATGTTCGTGGGAGACACCGGCCTGTTCATCACGCTCGCGTTCTGGGACAAGAAATTCACGGACAATACGATTTACAACAAACTGTTAAGCGATAAATTAAGCGCCGACCTCGGATATGTTTATGAAAATGTCGTTGCACAGATGTTGAAAGCCGCCGGACACGAACTATATTATTACACCTTCCCAACAGAAAGCGGGAAACACAACTATGAAGTGGATTTTCTCATTGCCGACTCTGACAAGATAAGCCCTGTCGAGGTGAAATCGTCCGGCTATAAGGTCCACGCCTCTCTAGATGCATTTTGCCGGAAGTACTCTTCCCGCATAAACAACAAATATCTGATTTACACAAAAGACCTCCGCAAGGACGAAGACATCCTGTGCCTCCCGGCATATATGACGATGTTCCTGTAACTCTGAACGGACGGACTTCCTCCGAGAGGAATCCAGAGCTGCCGAAGGTGTTTATCAGGATGAGCCAATGCACGACTGTTCAATCATATAGCATTCATGTCATCGGGGTGTTCCGTAGAAAGCTACCAGATGAGGATGCGCAGAACTTTCTTGCGGCTGGAGTACCGGAAGAAATTATCGCTTCCTGCCTTGGAATGAGCATGAATGAACTGCATGCAAACTCCGCTGGAAATGCAAGGAACTGAACTTCAGGAAAGGGGCAAAGAGTCTTTCTTAGCGCAGCAGGCGTCCCTGCCAGGTGCGGCGGGCGGCGAGGCGGGATTCGAGGAGTCGGAGCAGTTCCGTGTTGCGGATTAGCCCCCACGGGGTTTCGTTCACGAAGCGGGGCGGGACTTCTCCGGCGAAACGCTCTATGCAGAGGTCCGGGCGGAGCCGTTCGAGCATATCTGTGAAGAAATCCACATAGCCGTCGAGGGTGAAACGGACAAAGTCTTCTGGACGGTCGGCATATTCCCGCTCCATGGCGGTGCCCCTGACAATCTGCAGCTGGTGAAACTTCACCGTGGTCAGCGGCAGGGAGTTTATCACCGCGCACTCTTCAAGCATCATCTCCCGTGTCTCGCCGGGCAGGCCGAGGATGAAATGCGCCCCGCAGTCGAGACCCCGGGCTGCGGTCATCTCCACCGCCCTGCGCGCCGAAGCGAAATCGTGCCCCCGGTTCACACGGCGCAGAGTCCCGTCATAGCAGGACTCGATTCCATATTCCACAATCACCACAGGAGCCTCCAGCACCAGCGGGGCGGCGCTTTCCGCACTCCCCTCTCGACCGGCTCCGGCCGCAGAACCGCCGAATCCGGACCGGGCAATCTCCCGTCGCCAAGCTTTCAGCACCTTCCCCGAGGCGAGTTCCTGAAGAAAATCCAGTTTCTCCCCGTCCACGCAGTCGGGGCGCGTGCCGATTACGATTCCCACGACCGACGGATGCTCCAGAGCCGCACAGTAGAGCCCGCGGAGCCGTTCCAGACTTGCGTAGGTGTTTGAATAGGCCTGGAAATAGGCGAGATACGCCGCCGTGTTGCGGTAGCGCCCGCGATGGAACTCCACGCCCTCGTCAATCTGCTCCCCCACGCTCTTCTCCGCACGGCTGTAGGAGGGATGGAACGCCTCATTGTCACAGAAAGTGCAGCCACCCCGGCTCAGGAATCCGTCCCTGTTCGGACAGGTGAACCCCGCGTCAATCACCACTTTCTGGAGTCTCGCCCCGTAGCGCCTGCGAAAGAAATCCACATAGGCGTTGTATCGCCGTCCCGGGGCGAAAAGCCCCTCCGGAGGAGTCATCCCCCCGGACACATTCCCGTTCAAATC
>CAVDEO010000094.1:2068-9296 GCA_963607915.1 bacterium | reverse complement strand
TGAGAGCAGAGTCAAGCTTGCTTGAACTATGCCGAACGTAGAAAAAATCGATGAAGTCGAAATATAGACCAAAAAGACAAACAAAGATTACCAAGTTATTTTTTAAGGATTACATATATTTCGAAAACAAAATAAACACAATATGAAAAATGTCGATTTCAAACAGATAGCCTCACGCTACGAGAAGGAACTCCGGGAAAACTGTCTTCCTTTCTGGCTTGAGCATTCTCAGGACAAGGAGTTCGGCGGCTATTTCAGCTGCCTTGGCCGTGACGGAAGTGTCTATGACACAGACAAGTTCGTCTGGCTTCAGGGCAGGGAAGTGTGGATGTTCGCGATGCTCTATAACAATGTGGAAAAGAATCAGGAGTGGCTCGACTGCGCCGTCCAGGGGGCCGAGTTCCTGAAGAAATACGGGCATGACGACAACTGGGACTTCTATTTCTCGCTCAACCGCGAGGGCCGGCCGCTTGTCCAGCCCTACAACATCTTCTCCAACACCTTTGCCTGCATGGCGTTCGCGCAGCTTGCGAAGGCGACCGGCAGCGACGAGTACGCTCAGATTGCCCGCCGCCTCTTCTCGCGCATACTTGAGCGCCGATCCAACCCCAAGGGACAGTGGTGCAAGGCCTATCCTGGAACCCGTCCGATGAAGGATTTCGCTCTGCCGATGATCATCTGCAATATGGCGCTTGAGGTCGAGGACATACTCGAGGACAAGGATTTCCTCGAGCAGACCATCGACACCTGCCTGCACGAGATTCTCGACGTGTTCTACCGCCCGGAGCTCGGTTGCATGCTTGAGAACGTGTCGCCTGACGGAACTGCGATTGACTGCTTCGAGGGACGCGAAATCAACCCGGGACACGACCTCGAGGCGCTCTGGTTCATGATGAATCTCGGAATACGCCGCAATGACAGGGCGCTGATTGACAAGTGCGTGGAGATTTCCCTCCGTGTCATCGAGCGCGGATGGGACAAGGAATATGGCGGAATCTTCTACTTCCTCGACGCGAAGGGCGCTCCGCAGCAGAAGCTCGAATGGGACCAGAAACTGTGGTGGGTGCACATCGAGTCGGCAATCGCGATGCTCAAGGGCTACCGCCTGACGGGTAACGAGAAATGTCTGGAGTGGTTCCTCAGGCTCGACGAGTATCTCTGGAACAATTTCAAGGACAAGGAGTTCCCGGAGTGGTTCGGCTACCTGAACCGCCGCGGCGAGGTGCTGCTGCCGCTGAAGGGAGGCAAGTGGAAGGGGTGTTTCCATGTGCCGCGTGGTTTGTATCAGCTGTGGATATTGGCAAATGAGTGTGCGGCAATGGGCGAATAAAAAGAAAACGATTATGACTGACAGACGAGGTTTTTTGAAAACTGTGGCGGCGGCGGCTTCGGCGGCTGCCGTCTCGTCGGTTTTGCCGACGGGGTGCGGACGGACCGATGAGGGCGAAGTGGACGCAGGGGGTTCGGAGGGCGGCCTCATAGTCCCGAAGGCTCGGGGACTCAGGATTACGGGAACTTTTCTCGACGAGATTTCGCATGACATCCCCCATCAGAATTGGGGAGAGAAGGAATGGGACAGGGATTTCCGGTATATGAAGTCGATAGGCATAGACACGGTGATATGCATCCGTTCGGGTTACCGCAAGTTCATCACCTACCCGTCACCATATCTCCTGAAGAAGGGATGTCATATGCCGTCGATGGACCTGATTGACATGTTCCTGCGTCTCGCGCAGAAGTATGGGATGAAGTTCTGGTTCGGGCTTTATGATTCCGGAATGTATTGGGACACAGGGGATTTGTCGCATGAAATCGAGGACAACAAATTCGTCATCGACGAGGTGTGGAAGATGTACGGCGAGAAGTACGACAGCTTCGGAGGATGGTACATCAGCACCGAAATCAGCCGCAAGACCAAGGGCGCGATTGATGCCTTCCATGCGATGGGCAAGCAGTGCAAGGACGTTTCCGGCGGGCTTCCGACTTTCATCTCTCCGTGGATTGACGGCAAGAAGGCCGTGATGGGAACCAACCTCAAGACTCGGGAGGATGCGGTTTCCGTCGAGGAGCACGAGAGGGAATGGAACGAGATTTTCGACGGGATCCACGATGTCGTCGATGCGGTAGCGTTCCAGGATGGACACATAGATTATGACGAGCTTGACGCATTCTTCTCGGTGAACAAGAAGCTTGCGGACAAGTACGGGATGCAGTGCTGGACCAACGCCGAGACTTTCGACCGCGACATGCCGATTCATTTCCTGCCGATTAAGTTCGACAAGCTGCGCATGAAGCTGGAGGCTGCCGCTCGCTGCGGCTATGACAAGGCGATAACCTTCGAGTTCTCGCATTTCATGTCGCCTCAGTCGGCGTATCTTCAGGCCGGGCATCTGTTTGACCGCTATTGCGAATACTTTGAGATATGAAAAAGGAAAATGTTGGATATGTGGTGTTCCTTTCGGTTGTTGCGGCAATCGGAGGGATACTTTTCGGGTATGACACGGCGGTGATTTCGGGAACGACGTCGAAGGTTGCGGAGCAGTTCGGACTTGACGCGATGCAGCTCGGCTGGTACGTTGGCAGCGCACTCATCGGCTCAATCATCGGCGTCGCCTCCGCAGGCGTGCTCAGCGACCGTTTCGGACGCAAGAAGGCAATGCTCTTCTCCGCGTTCATGTTCAGCCTCTCGGCAATCGGCTGTGCGGTCTGCAACAGTCTCACGGGGCTTGTGGTTTATAGGATAATCGGCGGTGTGGGCATCGGAGTCGTCTCCATCGTGTCTCCGATTTACATCTCTGAGGTGGCTATGGCCGAGAAGCGCGGAACCCTCGTCTCGCTCTACCAGCTCGCCATCACCGTCGGGTTCCTCTTCGCCTACCTCATCAATTTCTGGATTCTCGGAATCGCCGAGGGCGCTGCCGCCGACCCGTCGCGGAGGTTCTCGTCCGAGTTCATGAACCGGCTGATGGTGGATGAATACTGGCGCGGGATGCTCGGCTCGGAGACCGTTCCGGCCCTGCTGTTCTTCTTCATCATATTCCTCATCCCGGAAAGTCCTCGGTGGCTCATCGTCCGCGGACGGGGGGCAGAGGCCACGGCTGTCCTTCAGCGCATCTATGTTACCGCTGACGAGGCTGCCCGCCAGAAGGCCGTCACCGAGGAGTCCATCAGCGGAGAGACCAAGTCCGAGTGGAAGGCCCTGCTTTCCCCGGGCATCATGAAGGCCGTTCTCATCGGCTCTGCAATCGCGATTCTCGGACAGTTCATGGGTGTGAACGCCGTTCTCTACTACGGCCCGGAAATCTTCAAGGAGGCCGGCCTCGCTTCTGGCGACGCGCTCTTCTCGCAGGTTCTCGTCGGTGTCGTCAATATGCTCACGACCGTCATCGCGCTCCTCATCATCGACAGGGTGGGACGCAAGAAACTCGTCTATTGGGGTGTGTCCGGTATGATTCTGTCCCTGCTGATGATTGGGTTCTACTTCATATTCCCGGACCGGCTCGGCAGCATCTTCATGCTCGTGTTCTTCCTGTTCTACGTGTTCTGCTGCGCGATTTCCATCAGTGCCGTCGTGTTCGTCCTCCTCTCGGAGATGTACCCGAACAATGTCCGCGGCATAGCGATGTCCATCGCGGGTCTCGCCCTCTGGGTCGGCACCTACCTCATAGGCCAGCTCACCCCGTGGCTCCTCGCCAACGTCCCGCCTTTCGCCCCGGCCGGCACCTTCTTCCTCTTCGCCCTGATGTGCGTCCCGTACCTCCTGATTATGTGGAAGCTGGTTCCGGAGACCACCGGCAAGTCCCTCGAAGAAATCGAGCGCTGGTGGACCGGCAAATAAAAGACTGAATGCCGCTTAAAGTCCGCAAAGCGAGTCAGGTTATACCGTGCCTGACTCGTTTTTTGTTTTGTGAAAAACTCTGTTTTTTCGTGTTTTTCTCCGGAATTTTCGTTTTTCGTGATAAATCGTTAATTTTGTCTTCGTTGAAATCAAATCTTCATGAATATGAAAAATATATTTATGCTTACAGTCGCCGCTCTCTGCGGCTTCTGCGCCTGTGCTCCGAAGCACGAAGTGGGAATCGTGGCCCACAGGGGTTACTGGAACTGCGCGGAGGGAGGGATGTCCCACAACTCCATCGCCTCTCTCAAGGCCGCCTGCGAACACGGCTTCTGGGGGACGGAATTTGACGTGAACATGACTTCCGACGGGGAACTTCTTGTCTATCACGACAGTGAGATAGAGGGCAAGCGGATCAACTTCACCCCGAAGGCGGAGTTCGACCATGTCCGTCTGCCGAACGGAGAACCCGTCCCGACGCTTGACGAATATCTCACCGTCGCACAGAACTATCCCAAGACCAAGCTCGTTCTCGAACTCAAGTGGCATGACGCGGCGCTTGAACAGCAGGCGGTCGATGCCGTTGTGGCCTCGCTCAAGGCTCACGGTCTCTTCACTCCCGAGCGCGTGATGTTCATCTCTTTCTCCCTCAGCGAGTGCAACAGGCTTGCGAAAGCCGCTCCTGGATTCACGGTGCAGTATCTCAACGACGATTGCGATGATTTCAATGTCCTCACCGCAAACGGTGTGAACGGCATCGACATGTATTTCCCGACCTTCCTCGGCGACCCGAAATGGAAGGAAGGAGCCCGTGCGAACGGCTACGGCATCAATGTCTGGACAGTCAACGGCGAGGAGGATATCCGCCGCTGTGTCGGGGAGGGGGTTGACTTCATCACGACCGACAATCCTGAGCTGGCGAGAACGGTTCTCGCCGGAACCGACGGCGTGAAGGAACTCGTGAAGTAGGCGGCGGGAAGCGGCGGCTGAGTCTTGCGGTTTCTCCTGCCCGGTCTTTCCGGTTTCAAAAAAAAGAAAAATCTGAGTTTCTTTTTTTTGATTCTTGCATTCATACGGCAAATATACCTTATAATTGCGCTTCATTGTTGAGGCGCAATTTTTATGAAGATGCTGGATTTGAGTGAGGACGAGAGACCTCGGGAAAAGATGAGGGACAGGGGATTGGAGGCCTTGTCGAATGTGGAGCTGCTTGCCGTGATTCTGCGGACCGGGACAGGCGGAAGGAACGCCGCGGACCTTGCCCGGGAACTCTACCGGACTTCCGGCAACAGCCTGTGCGCGCTTTCCGCATTGTCTGTCAGGCGGATGTGCGAGGTGCCGGGCATAGGCTTCGGCAAGGCCGCATCGATAGCCTCCGCATTTGAACTCGGCCGTCGCTGCGCGCTTGAACAGGCGGGGAATTCGGATGTTCAGGTGACGGATGCCGTGACGGCGGCAAAAATGCTCGCTCCACGTCTGCGGGTGCTTGACCACGAGGAATGCTGGGCGCTGTTCCTGAACCGCCGCAACCGTCCGGTGGGCAAGGAAATGATAAGTTCAGGGGGACTCAGCGACACCGGGATGGACTCCAGAGTCGTGGCACGTCTCGCGCTTGAGAAAAAGGCCACGGGCGTAATCCTGTTCCATAATCATCCGTCAGGCTCCCCCGACCCGGGGAAGGCGGATCTGAAACGGACGGCCGAACTGCGGGCGGGGCTGAAGTCGCTGGACATATCGCTCCTTGACCACATAATCATCGCAGGCGACAGCTTCTTCAGCTTCACGGATGAGTGCGTCTGTCACCTGTGATGCATAACGCAGCAATTCGCCTTTTAACAAAGCCCGCGTTAAAAGGCGGCATAGATGGGCAGTGCCGAGGTGGCTGCGGAGAAGAATATGCTGTCGCACTGGAGGGCGAGCCAGACGGCGAGGGCGATAAGCAGCGCCTGACCTGGAAGGCGGGCGGCGGTGCAGAACCGGTCGAGCCGGGGGAGGGCCGCCGAGGGAACGGCGTGGAGGAGAACCGCTGCGGCGAGGGCGGAGAATGCCGGGGCATTGGCGGAGAGTACCGCCGGAACGGCCTCCGGAGCGAAATTGCAGAGAATGCTGTGCAGCATCTGCGTAAAGGCCGCCCAGTCCGGGCTTCGGAACATCAGCCAGCCGAAGGCCACCGCGTTGAATGTCACGGTCACACCAATCACGCGCCTCCACAGGGGCAGTCCGTTCCCCATAGGGGCGGCACCCGGTACGAAGCGCATCCAGAGTTTGTGCAGACAGAGAAGGATGCCGTGCCAGAGTCCCCAGAGGACGAACATTATGCCCACGCCGTGCCACAGACCGCCGAGAAGCATGGTCAGCAGCAGGTTGACATAAGTTCGGACAGTGCCCTTGCGGTTGCCTCCGAGGGGGATGTAGAGGTAGTCGCGGAGCCAGGACGAAAGGGTGATGTGCCAGCGCCGCCAGAACTCCGTGATGGTCGCGCTGTGGTAGGGCAGGCGGAAGTTCAGCGGGAGGCGGTAGCCGGCGAGCAGGGAAATGCCTGAGGCGAGGTCAGTGTAGCCGGAGAAATCGCAGTAGAGCTGGAAAGTGAAGGCATACACCGCCATGAGCGCGGTGAATCCGTCCTCCCCGAGCGTGCCGGAAAATGCCGGCGCGACGAACAGCTGACCGAGAAGTTTGGACAGTATGCAGAACTTCAGCAATCCCGAGACAATCAGCCGCGTGGCCTCTCCGCAGTCATCCCGGGAGACCGTGATGTCCTCCCGCCGCATCTGCGCGATGAAGTCGGCGTTGCGGACCAGCGGCCCGAGAAACATCTTCGGAAAAAAGCCGAGAAGGAGAAGATAGTCCGTGAACCTTTGCAGAGGGCGGATTTTTCCGTGATATGTGTCCGCGACATATGAGATTGACTGGAAACAGAAAAAAGAGATTCCCGCCGGTACGGCGATATGCCGGAGCGTGACCGTGCCCCGCGAAATGGCCCCGATGAACTCCGCAAAGACTCCGTTCGCTTTGAAGAACACGAGAATCAGGACATTGAGCGTGACACTGAGGGCGAGAAGCCTTCTGTTTCTCAGGGTCTGTCCGTCCGCACCGTGGGACGGGCTGCTTCCCATCGCCCTTGCAATGAAAAAATCCGAGACCGCAATGAACAGAAGCATAAGCACATAGCCTCCGGCAAGCTTGTAGTAGAGGTAGAGGGAGAACAGCGCGGCGAAAATATTCCGTGCGCCGCGCCGCCTGTGAAGCAGTCCGTGGACGGACAGGAACAGCAGCAGAGCCGCGAGCATGAACGCGCTCGGAATCTGGAGCGGCGCTGACGGATTGTACAGCAGAGCCTCCGCAAGATGCTCTTTCCAGAGCGGGCTGATTTCAGGAAATCCGATGCTG
>CAVDEO010000094.1:0-1759 GCA_963607915.1 bacterium | reverse complement strand
GTGAAGTGCACCCAGTCGGAGGCTATCCACCCCCTGTCAACGAATGTTTCAAGGCCGCCGAGCCGTTCCATCTCCCCGCAGGTGTCCCAGAACAGCGCCCCCTGGCTGTCGGCGGCCGCCTTCTGGTGGCGCGTGAGCGCCGGAGCCGAATTTATGGAAGTGAAAGTCGTGTCTCCCTCCCGTTTGAATCCCCTGTCGGTCACACCCATTACGACAATCCTGCTTTCGGGGAAGCTTATCTTCGCGAACTGAATCATGTCCTCCAGCTGCTTCTGATACTTGGCGTAGTTGCTCTTGTCCGGCAGCATTATGTTCAGACCGTACTGGAGAACCACGGCATCATATCCGGCCATCTCCGCCATCCGGCGGTTGAGAGCGGCGTTGCTGCGGAACATCGCGCCGCCGTTGTTGCTCCTGACTGAAAAGTTGTCGACCTGCACTCCTCCCCGCGAGGACTCGAACGAAGCCCCGTAGCAGATGAGATTCCCGGACAGCACCTTGAGACTCAGCGTCTGAGTGTCCGCGCCCACGACTATCTGCCTGAGCGCCGGAGCCCCCTTGACGGAGAATGTCCTGCTCCGTCCGCCGTCGATGCGGAGTTCAAGCGAGCAGTCTGAACGGTTCATGAAAAACACTCGGCAGACATCGCTGCTGTCGATGTGTCCGAATCCCTGTCCGCGTTCCCAAGTCATTTCCGCGCCCTTTCCGCCAAAGGCCATATACCCGGAAAAGAGAAAATCGTCCCGCAGGTTTTCCGGCACGCCCTTGTATTTCATGATTCCGTATTTCTTCCATCCCGTGCCCCGGACTTTCGCAGTGTGGCGATAAATCCCGAAAGGAAGTTCGCAGGGTATGAATCCCGGGCCGCCGCCTCCGAATTCCGCCTGAAGTTTCTCGCGCAAATCACCCACAAGTATGTCTCCTTCGATGAAAGAGTCTCCGAGAAAGGCAATCCTGTATGTCTTCCCGAGCGAAAGGCTGTCGATGTCCCCGAGTGAAAGGCTGTCCGCGTCCCCGTGCGAAGAACTGTCGGCATCCCAATAGAACGATGTCTCCACAGGCAGTTCCCCGGCCGGAGTCCCGACCTTGCTGCACAGGCTTTCAAAGTCGGGGGCGAACTCGTCGGACATTTCCGCATCGTCCCATTCGAGCAGTCCGGACCATAGATTCGCGCGTCCCAGCTGCACGTCACCGATTTTTGCCGGAGACACGAACGAGAACGCCGTCACCGCAACGGCGACAAGCCCGGTCAGCGCAAATCCCCTGAAAGCTTTCATAACCGTTCTGCGTGAAGTTCTGAATATTTCGAATATATTTGCAAAAATAGATAAAAATCTTGATATAGTTGTGCGGAGTTTCGATTTGCCGGGTCGTCCTCAACGGCAAGCCCCACAGCATCCGCCCCGGCGAGACGACGATTTCTATCTGAACAGTTCAGAATGTGACCCGAACCTGATTAGTCTTATCAGGTTCTCGTTTTCATCAATCCATATAAGTAGAGTGTCATTTTCGACATGACACTCCATATATCCTTTGTACTCGCCAATCAGCATATGTGGCTTGTAGTGTTCGGGAATACTCTCTCCTTTCGATAGAATATTTACAACATCGTACAGTTTTTTCAAGGTATCCGGTCTGTTCCTGAATCTTTTGATGTCTTTTTTGAATTTGCTTGACGCTACAATCTCTTTCATTCAAGTGACTTTAAGTAATCCTTAAAAAATAACTTGATAATCTTTGTTTGTCTTTTTGGTCTATA
>CAVDEO010000093.1:0-9348 GCA_963607915.1 bacterium | reverse complement strand
GCTAAATTTGCGGGATTTTTTGAAATCCGGGGAGTAGTGTTCCGGATATGAATCAGCGGGATGGCACCCCGATTATAACAGAGGTGTTTTTGTCGGCAGGGATGAGACTGTTAAACAAAATATCATTTCTTTTGCGAGGACTCTTTGTGAACGGACTCTTTTCGAACAGAGTCTTTTTGAACGGAGTCTTTCTGCGCGGTTTTTTTCTGTCGGTAATTCTCCTGTCCGGGCTTGTGGCGGTTTCCTGCACGAAGACAGTCTATGTCGAAAAACCGATAGAGCCTGACAAACGCCCCATCGTCTATTTCGTCTCAAAGGAAGGTTCGCTCGGTGACTTCGGCTATGTGGATTCAATTTACAGGGGAGTCGTCCGTGGAACGTCAGAATGCGGGATGATGCTATCCCTGCTCAATCTTCCCCCTGAGGAGAGCAGTATGGAGCTGGTTCTCGGTGAACTGCTGGAATATCTCCCGGAGGTCGGGCGGGAACGCCGCGTTCTTGTCGTAATCGCCAATGACCATCTCGAACCCGTACTTCACAAATATGATGAACTTCTCTCCGGAACATCCGGCGTGGACTGTCTGCTGACCGAGAGTTCGGATTTGACCCTGCCTGTCCATTCGATACGCCTGCCGCAGTACGGGGTCTGCTATCAGGCCGGCAGAGTGGCGGGACGATGGATTGAGAATCTCTCCGACGTGCTGGTCGTTTCCGCAAATTCGGGCGAGGAGGCTCTGGGCGAGATGAGCGGCGGGTTCATCGCCGGTCTGAAGGCGGGAGACCAGGACATCAGCGTGGAAGAAAAACTGCTGTCGGACACCGACGGAGGATATGATATGGCCGACGAAGCCTACAGGATGTGCTACGACATAGACGGGAAATACGGTCTCGTGCTCCCGCTCTGCGGAGGCACCTGCCAGGGATTCTACAGATACAATCGCGAGAATCCGAGCCGTTTCTGGACGCTCGGTGTGGACTGCGATATGCAGCGCTATTCTCCGGACGTGCCGTTTTCCGTGGTGAAACATATGGACAGGGTGATGCAGAAGTGGATTTCCCGCTGGGGAGACGGCGAAGAAATGCCCCGGCATCTGTCACTCGGACTTGCATCCGGCTACACAGGGATTGTGGTTGCGGACGCGTATCAGAATGAGGGGATTTCCGCTCTGGCTGAAAGTTACTACGCGGAGGCTCTGAAAAGGGAGGAGGAATATGAAGACCGGTAGGGGATGTTCCGTATTGCCGCTTCCGGGAGCGCTCCCGGGAGTTTTTCCTTTTGTGAGGCTTCCTTTTGTGAGGCTTCCTCTTGTGAGGCTTCCTTTTGTGAGGCTTCCTCTTGTGAGGCGGCCGTCTGGAAGTTTGAGACGGGCGCTTGGAGGGCTGCTGCGTCAGGTTCTGCTTCTCCCGCTTTGTCTTGCTGCGCTTTCCTGCGCACGGGAGGACATCGTGTATGTGTCCCCGATAAAGACCGTGACCTGCAAAGTGGCGGCCGTGCTTCCGCTCAGTCGGGAGGGAGGGGACGGCGTGCGGCTGAAGAACACCGTGGATTTCGCACTGGAGAATCTGCGCGGAGCCCAGAAACTTCTTGCGCACACGGAGGGAGACACGGTCGTGGATCTTGACATCGAATGGTATGACGAAGATGTGGAAGATCTCGGGAAGCTGGCCTCCGACATCACCTCCAGAGAAGATATCCTGATGGTGATAGGCCCGTTCCGCAACGAGAACGTGGATGTTTTCGCCCGTGCCTGCAAGACCGCTGACCTGCCTCTGATTGTGCCCTGCGTCTCAAGCGAGGACATCATCCGGAGATACGCCCTGACAAAATCGGGCGACAAGGCGGAAAAGCCGTTCCTGTGGTCGCTCTGCGAAACGGATGTGAGCCAGAGCGAGGTGCTGCTTGTCAAAGCATGGGAATACGGGGCGAAAAGCATCGCCCTGCTCGCTCCAGACGACGATTACGGCAAGACCTTCTACGAATGGATACCTTTCCTTTCGACTGAACTCGGTCTGGAGCTCTCTCCCGACAACACCCTGCAATACACCGACAATCTTGATGAGAAGGCCCGTAAGGCGCTTTCTTCGGATGTGGACTGCGTGATATGCGCGGCAAGTTCATCCCGTGATGCGCAGACTGTGCTTGAGGTGAAGAAAGCCCTCGGAGGTGCGGCTCCGCGGATTCTTTTCACCAACGGGGCGTTCACCCCCTACCTTCTGGAACTCGGCGACTTGGCCGAAGGGGCTGAAGGAGTGGCTCCGTATTCAGACCCGACGACCGGTTTCCAGATTGCCTATGAAGAGCGTTTCGGCTTCTCTCCCGCCGGAGGGGAGGCCCAGGTGTACGACGCGGTGCTGCTCGCCGGTCTGACCGCTTTCTTGAAAGAATGTACGGAAACATCCGACAGCGCCAACGGGATTCTCAGGCGCATCACCTCCACGGGCGGGGACGATTATCTTATGTGGGACGAACTGGCTCTGAGCTATCTTCTCGCCATGCTGCGCAGTGACTCCGGCTATGTCAAACTTGTCGGAGCGAGCGGCGTCCTGCGTTTCGACGATCAGGCTCTGACGAGTCTGGTGCAGAGCACCTATGTCCATTGGCTTGTCTATGACGGCAGGTTTCTCACCCTGGATTACAGAAGTTCCGACGGGAGCAGAAGGACCACCTCGACTATGGCTTCGTGGAACTGGAAGGCCAAGGTGGCGGAGGACATCGAAGATGTAGATTCCCCGGTGACATACAATGAGTTGAACGACAGTTACGCCCTTCTGGTCCAGGGCTCGTGCGGATGGGAGAATTACCGCCATCAGGCCGATGTGCTGAATGTCTATCAGATGCTCAGGAAATTCGGCTGGGATGACGACCACATCATTCTCATCCTCTCTGACGACATCGCCGGCAATGCGAAGAACAAAACTCCCGGTCAGGTGCGCTGCTCGACCTCCGGAGAGGATCTGTACGGAGGCGCGGTGATTGACTACAGCACTGACACCCTTGTCGTCTCCGACATCAGCGACATTCTTCTCGGAAGGCGGAGCGCACATCTTCCGACGGTTCTCGACACGGACGACCGGACTGACATACTCGTGTTCTGGAGCGGCCACGGATGTGTGAAAAGCAGCAAGAAAGCTGACGGTTTCGTGTGGAGAGGCGACGACATATTCACGGACAGCGATTTGCTCGGGACTTTGCTGGAGATGGACTCCGGGCGGCGCTACCGCAAGATGCTACTTCTCTTCGAACCTTGTTTCTCCCGCAATATGGCACTTCAGGCGGAGGGTTTCCCAGGTGTCCTGAGCATAGCCAGCGCGGCCGGAAATGAATCTTCTTTCGCCGATTTCCATTCCTCGGAGCTTGGAGTATGGATGAGCGACCGTTTCACCAACAATCTCGTGAACACGCTGACCGCGAACCCCGGTCAGACATACAGGGAACTTTACGAATATCTGTACACGCACACTCTGGGTTCGCACGTGTTTGTGGAAAATTCCGCGCTCTTCGGCAACCTTTGCCGGACGACGGCGGAAGAATTCATAGTGATGGAATGATGCGGAGCTTATTAAAGGTGATATGACGAAATAAATATGACGAAATAAATATGACGAAATAATAACGGTAAAATTTGAAAAAAATGAAATTCAATCGGTTTTTGGCGGCTGTGGCCGTAATCGGGACGGTGTTTTTCGCGTCCTGCCAGAAAGAAGAAACGAAAAATGAGGGGGTTCCCGATGTCGACGATGTCTATTTCGAGTTGACCGGCGAACCTGAGTATCAGACAGTGGAGGAGATGGCTGACGCGGCTTTCGGTAAAGACGGCGCCAATGCGGACGAGGATGGGAATGCACTCCGCCAGGCAATCCTCGAAGCAGCCGAGGCTCGTCAAAACAAGCTTGCAGAGGAGTTGGGAGCGAACGGACTTTCAATGAGAACCGTCAGCTACAAATATATCTACCGATCTAAGGACCAGACCGGAAGAACCATAACCCTGTCAGCCAAAGTGGCATGGTCTCAATATTGGCTTTTCGGCTGGCGCAATCTCGACCCGGACAATCTCTACCTCTTCGAGCATTACACCATCACAAAGGATTCCGAAGCCCCTTCCAGCGACGGCAAGTTCGAGATGATGGTGCTGGGTGACAATCTGCTGATTATGCCGGACTACATAGGTTACGGCTTCACGAAGAACGAAGTCCATCCGTATCTCAACCACGAACTTACGGCCATAAATTCCATCGATGCGCTTGAAGCCGGAGTCGCCGTATGGAAGAAGCACGGCAGCGGAGAGATGGAGGACGACTGGAAAATGTATGTCATGGGCTGTTCGCAGGGGGCGAGCAACGCGCTTGCGGTACACAAATATCTCGAGACCCATCCGGAGCTTTCAAACAAGTGGCGTTTCGACTATTCCTACTGCTGCGCCGGCGCCTATGACCCGGCTCTTACGATGAGGAAATACTACGAGTGGGGCAAGACTGCCTATATCGGTGCAATCCCGATGACCATCAAGTCAATGCTCGTAAGTTATCCCGAAGAGATGTCGAGGTGGAAAGAGGATGATTTCTACTCTGCCCATTATCTGGAAGTCAAAGATAAGGTGGATGAACTGCTCTCCAAGAAAGAAGTCGATGCCACTGAACTCAACAAGAAGATCAAGGAACTGCTTGGCAATGACGAACCTAAACTGACGGATATTCTGAGCAAGGATGCTCTCAACAAGAATTCCGAACTCGCGAAAGATTTCTTCGCCTGCCTCGAAAAGAACAACCTTACCGTGGGATGGACTCCTTATCATATGATAAAGCTCTATGCGTCAGAGGATGACGATATCGTGCCTTATGACAACACGACTGCCGTGAAGAATGCCTTCGGCGACAAGGTGTCGCTGTTCCACAGCTATTGGGCGGGCCACGTGGCCACTTGCAAAAAGTGGTACGCGACCATCGCGTTCAACAATTTTTAGCGGAATGCCGGCACTCACTTCAGACGGAAAGTTCAGGGGGCGGACCGCGCAAAACGGCGCGGTCGTGTTCCGTGGAATCGTCTATGCCCGCTACACCCGCTTCGGACTCCCGGAAATCGTCGATTACGGGGGATTCGGAGCGGGCGCAGGCGTTTTGGGGGGTTGTACCGCGTCTGACGGCGTTTCAGGGGGGTGTGCAACGGCTGCCGAAGGCGATGGTTCGGTCGGTCGTATAGCGACTGACGGCGGCCGGGTCTGCTATGACGCGACACATTACGGCTGCGTATGCCCGCAGGACTTGTCTCACCTGAATGAGCAGCTCGGACCGGATTCCGGGCTGGAGATGCGCGAGGGCGAACTATGCCTGAGCGTGACAGTTCCGCCCGGAGGCATCAGCGGGGGAGCGGAGAGCCTCCGGACAGGGAACGGTTTCGAGTCGTCTGGAAGCGGTGCCGAGTTGTCTGGAAGCGGTGCCGAGTTGTCGGGAAGCGGTCTCGAGTCGTCGGGAAGCGGTCTCGAGTCGTCGGGAAACGGTTCCGAGTCGTCTGGAAACGGTTCGGCATCATCGGGGAACTGTGCCGGTTTGCCGGTGATGGTGTGGATTCACGGCGGGTCATACCTCACGGGCGGGAGCGAAGACCATCGCTACGACGTTTCGGCTCTGGCGGAGACGGGGAATGTCATAGTCGTGAAAATCTCCTACCGCCTGGGAGCGTCCGGTTACCTGTGGTTCCCGGAGAAGGGAGTCGCTAACCTCGGGCTTGAAGACCAGAAAACGGCTCTGCGCTGGATTCGGAGGCATATCTCGTCTTTCGGCGGAGACCCGGACAATGTGACTCTCTGGGGACAGTCCGCAGGGGCGCATTCGGTCGCTTCGCTGATTGCTTCGGCGGACGGTGTGGAACCTTTGACGAATGTTCCACGCTTCGGTGGCGAGGTGCTGTTCCACAGGGCGATACTCCAGTCTCCGCCGCTTGGGATAAAGATGACCCCACGCGATGCGGAGAAGCTCCGTTCGCTTTTCCTGCGCCGTCTCGCCGCCAGAATGGGGGAGCGGCAGGATGAAGCGGAGAGGAGTGATGCAAGTTCCGGAAAATCCACGGGAAAGGGATTGGGCGCGGATGAAGCGGAGAGGAGTGATGCAAGTTCCGGAAAATCCACGGGAAAGGGATTGGGCGCGGATGAAGCGGAGAGGAGTGATGCAAGTTCCGGAAAATCCACGGGAAAGGGATTGGGCGCGGATGAAGCGGAGCTGAGGTGGAGAATGGCGGAGACGGCCCCGCTGGAAAATCTGATTGAGGTGCAGACCTCTATGAAAAAGATGCATTTCGCCCTTCCGTTTATGCCGGTTCTTCCGGATTGCACCTCATTCCCGAAGGGTTCATCCCCTTGCCGTGATTCAAGGAGTTCGGGTTCAGAGGCTTCGGGTAAGGGGAATCTGTTCCCGTATTCTCCCGCATCGGATTCAATCACACCTGACCCCGGCGAAGAGGCCGGCCCGCCGTTCATGGTGCTGCTCTGCTGCAACCGTGACGACGCCTCGGTCTATGCACGGAAGATTCTGGGACAGAAGCTCTACCGCACCCCTCTCGGCGCGGTCTTCACGAAAATCCTCACGCAACGCATCTTCGCCTCCCCGTTGGAGAAATATCTGAAAAAACTCCGGAAAAACGGCATCGGTGCGGCTATGTACCGCTTCAACTGGCATCCGGAAGGCAGCCCTCTCGGCTGCTGCCACAGCATAGAACTCCCGTTCCTGCTCGGCCGTCCCGAGGACTGGACCGGAGCCGAAATGCTCCGTGGAATGACGGAAGAAGAATACCAGCACTACTCGAAGCTCTTCAAGACCCGCTGGACAGACTTCGCCCGCCGCGGAGATTTCCCGGCTGACTCCCTTCAATGAATGCAAACGACCTGTGTCGGGCAGCCGTTTGCAAGCATAAACTATCATATAATAAAATAAATTCCTATATTTGCATCATTATATGATTTGTTACGATATGGGAAAATCAACGACGGCGACACTTCTTCCACGGAAAGCCGCGAGAAATCTGGAAATTGTCGGGGAGCAGATCCGGCTTGCCAGACTGAGACGCGACCTGACTATCGGAATGATTGCGGAGCGGGCCGGATGCTCGGCTCTGACGGTGATGCGGGTGGAAAAAGGCACTGCGACAGTCGCAATCGGAATATATCTGCGTATTCTGTATGCCTTGGGACTTGATGAGGACATTCTTCTTATCGCCAGGAATGATGAATTGGGGCGGAATCTTCAGGACATTCAGTTGAAACATAGACGCCGTGCGAGTAAAACCGAAAAAGAATGAAAACCATAGACATAATTGCCGATTTCAACTTTCTGCAGACCCCCGGAGTCATCGGAAGTCTCGGTTATGACAGAATAAGGGGGACTGCGTCATACACATTTGAATATGCCCCCAGCTGGCTTCAGTCAGGAAGAGTCTCTTCTTTGAGCGCGGATTTGACTGCCCACCAGGGTCTGCAGCACAAATCCGGGAGCATTTTCGGATTCCTTGCCGATGCTCTCCCGGACCGTTGGGGACGAAAACTCATTGACAAGAGGGAGAGGATACTTGCAGAACGCGAGAAACGCATCTCACGCACATTCAATGATTTTGACTATCTGCTTCAAGTCGATGACCGCTCGCGGATGGGTGCTCTCCGGTTTCGTTCCGGAGATGTCATTATCGGGGCGGAGCACGATGCGATGCCGGTTCCGCCGGTTGCAAGTCTTCGAGAATTTATCGCTACGGCGCACGATTATGAGGCGGCGGAAAAGAACGGAGAGCTGCCGCGTGAAGAATGGCTGGAGAATGTTCTTCTGCAAGGTTCATCGCTCGGCGGAGCAAGGCCTAAGGCCAATGTGCTGGACGAGGAGGGGAGACTGTGCATAGCAAAGATTCCTTCTGTGAATGATGATTACGATATCGCCTTGTGGGAGCATTTTTCGCACGCTCTTGCGCGTGAGGCCGGCATCGATGCAGCTGAGACACGGTTGCTGAAACTTGACGGCGTACGGTTTCATACGCTGTTGTCCACGCGGTTTGACAGGACATCGGACGGCCGGCGCATACACTTCGCGTCGGCGATGACGCTCTGCGGACTCTCCGACGGCTCAGACGCGGATTCGGGGAACGGCTATCTTGACATCGCCGATGTCATCTTCGGAAACTCTGGAGTCGCATCTCCGCAAACGGCAATCCGTGAACTGTTCCGCCGGATTGCATTCAATATCTGTATCGGCAACCACGATGACCATTTCAGAAACCACGGTTTCCTGCTGACAGAATCCGGATGGAAACTTTCTCCCGCATATGATATGAATCCGACAAACCTATTGACTCAGAGCCTGTTGATTTCACCTAACTCAAACGAGTCGTCACTGCGGCTTTTGTCGGATTCCTGTGAATATTATATGTTGGAATACGATGACGCGGAGAAGATAATTTCCGAAGTCAGGGATGCCTTGAAAGGTTGGCGTGCAGTCGCTGCATCCTGCGGAATCTCAAAATCCGAACAGGAACGTTTCGCACGGCGGCTGGATTATTTCTGTTAACTTTCGCTCCGTTTTTGCGACTTACAGGTGAAGACGCTTTGAAAGGAGTATGACAGAACAGGAATTCGGACATATCGTGCAGGAACACAGCGGCACACTTAAGGCCCTGGCAAGGCGTTTCGGCCGGGCGACCGATATGGCTATCGGCGAGGAGGACATCGTTCAAGAGGCGTTGCTCGCTTTCTGGCAGCTCTGCGAAAAAGGCTACCCGGTGCTGAATCCCAAAGCACTCCTTGTCAAGATCACGAAAAATATCTGCGTTTCGCATTATCGCAGGCATCATCTTGAGACTGAAACAATCACATGCGATGTATTTCCGGGAGGGACATCGGCCTCCGTCGAAGTCGAGAAACAGGATGCGGCCAGGCTCCGGAAAGAACTCTACGACACTCTGACACCCTCCGAGCTGCAATATACGAGGCTGCGCGAGGAGACAGACTGGTCGCTTGACCAGATGGCCGCAAAAACAGGCAAAGACAAGTCCGTGATAAAGTCTCTCCTTTCAAAATCAAAGCGAAAAATGAAGCAAATCCTTAAGAATCAATGAATATAAGACACGATAACAGAACATTGGCAGAGCTTGAGAATGCATATCTCTCCGATGACTCCGCAGCCGAGTTCGACAATCTGATGCAGAAGGGGGAATCCCGCAGACGCAGGCAGGCGGTGGTCTTTGGCACACTGCTCGCGGCAGCGGCATCATTGGCATTGTTCCTGACGCTGAGCATCCGGGGCGGCGAGGCTCAATTTAATGGAATCGAGATGGCGGAGGGGATTCAGCAGATTATGAACCTCGATACGGACAATATC
>CAVDEO010000092.1:0-9382 GCA_963607915.1 bacterium | reverse complement strand
CAACACCAAGGGGACTCTCTTCATGGCCCTGCTGCGCAGCTGCGGGATTCCCTGCCGCATACACGGCTTCACGATAGACAAGAAACTGCAGAAGGGGGCTATGACGGGCATCGTCTATGCGACCGCGCCCCGGGAGATTTTCCATTCTTGGGTGGAGGTATTGCTTGAAGGCGAATGGTACGAACTGGAAGCGTTCATCCTTGATTCAAAGTATCTCGGAGCCCTTCAGCGCAAGTTTCCGGATTGCCGCGCTTTCTGCGGCTACGGAGCGGCCGTCCGCGACCTCCGCAACCCTGCTGTCGAGTTCAACCGCAACTCCACCTACATCCAGAGCGAGGGCATCATCCGAGACTTCGGAATCTACTGCTCCCCGGACGAACTCGGGCGGGAGCATCATCAGACAATGTCACCCCTCAAGGCCTTTCTCTACCGTCATCTCGGCCGCCACCTGATGAACCGGAATGTCCGCCGCCTTCGCGGGGAATAGACCGTCAGACCGGAGGTGCTGACGAGCCGGACACCGAGGAAGACAAGAATCATTGCGGCGGCCTTGACCGGGCTGAAGGCTTCCTGAGAGGCTGCGACGGCGATGAGGGAGGCGGTGACGGGTTGGAGGTAGTTGTACATCGCGACTGTTGTCGGCTGGAGGGACTTCTGTCCGAATGGGACGAGAAAATAGCTGATGAATGTCGAGAATATGATGATGAAGGCGATTGCGAGCCATGCGGGCGGAGGTATGGCGGCCCACTCCGTACGGAACACCTCCGTGGCTGAGAAAGGCAGCAGCATGGCGGCGCCGAAGAGATACTTCCACTTCATCAGGGCAATCGGGGAATATTTCCGAATAATGTCCTGAAAGAAAACGAGATAGATGCCGTAGGAGATCTGGGAGAGAAGGCAGAGCGCCGCGCCGGGAAGCGAAGCTGAAACAATGGATTTGCCGTAGATGATGACGAGCAGCGTGCCGGACATTCCGAGCAGGATGCCGCCGGCTTTGCGGGCATTGATTTTCTCGTGGAGATGCAGCGCGGACATAAGCGCCGTCCATATCGGCAACGTCGTCATGCAGATTGCGGCCTCAGTTGGAGACGAGAGCGAAATGCCCTTCATATAGAACAGCTGGACCAGCACAGTGGAGAAGAATGCGGCCAGAAAGAGTTTCCAATAATCCCGTTTCTCAACCTTTTCTTCCCTCTCCGATTTCAATACAAACGATGCCAGCCAGAAAAGCAGAGTGCCCGAAAGGATGCGTATGTCCGCAAGCACCGTCGAGGACACGATGCCGCCGGCCAGGATGAATTTCGACACTGGAACCGCTGCGCCCCAGATTGTGTTGCAGAGAAACAATGCAATGTGACCCGTACGCCGAGGAGAAGTTTTCATACTACGATAAGTCCCTGACAGGCAAAAACAAATAATGCAGACTCCGCCAAAATCAAAAGAGGGTGACCAAAAAGTTTTTTGTTCACCCTCTCTCGCTTGTCAAGACATATCCGTTGAGACTGTCTTGTGTTCAAACCGTTCTTCAGAACATCTCAGGGTCGGAGCTGCCGCCATCGTTGCTTTGAGGAGTGTCGTAGCCTTCTTTCGGAGCGTCCTGGTCGTAGCGCGGACGGCGGTCGTCGCGGCGAGGCCCGCGGTCTCCCCTGCGGTCATCGCGGCGGTCTCCGTCACGGCGAGGTCCGCGGCTGTCGCGGCGGTCTCCTCCCCTGCGGTCATCACGACGGTCTCCGGACGGTCTCGGCCGGCGTTCAGGCTCGACATATCCCTCCGGCTTCTCCATAAGGGCGCGGCGGCTCAGACGCATCTTGCCGGTCTTCGCGTCAATCTCGAGAAGTTTCACGTCAACCTCGTCGCCGACAGCGAGCAGATCCTCGACCTTGTCGGTCTTCTTCCAGTCAAGCTCGCTGATGTGGAGCAGACCTTCCTTGCCCGGAAGAATCTCCACGAACGCGCCGAACTCAAGGATGGAAACCACCTTCCCGTGATATACCGTGCCGACCTCAGGAACGGCGCAGATGCCGTTGATCCATTCGAGAGCCTTGTCCATGCACTCCTTGTTGTCGCCGAAGATGTCGACAACACCCTCGCTGACTCCGTTGTTCTGCTCCTCGGTGATCGTGACGGTGGTTCCGGTCTCCCTCTGAATCTTCTGGATGACCTCGCCGCCCTTGCCGATGATTGCGCCGATGAACTCGCCCGGAACACGAATCTGGACGATGCGCGGAACGAACGGCTTGTAGTCCTCGCGAGGCTCGCTGATGGTCTTGAGCATTTCGCCCATAATGTGCATACGGCCCTGACGCGCCTGTTCGAGCGCCTTGGCGAGCACTTCGTATGAAAGTCCGTCCACCTTGATGTCCATCTGGGTGGCGGTGATGCCGTCCTTGGTTCCGGTCACCTTGAAGTCCATGTCGCCGAGGTGATCCTCGTCGCCGAGAATGTCTGTGAGGATTGCGTAACGCTCGTTAGGCTTGTCCGCGTCGGTGATGAGACCCATCGCCACACCTGCCACCGGCTTCTTGATTTTCACGCCGGCATCCATCAGGGCGAGACATCCGCCGCATACGCTGGCCATCGAAGACGAGCCGTTGGACTCGAGGATGTCCGAAACCACGCGGATTGCGTAAGGATTCTCCGGAGCGAGCGGAACGACCGGCTTGAGAGCCCTCCACGCGAGGTTTCCGTGACCGATTTCACGACGGCCCACACCCCTCTGCGCCTTCGCCTCTCCGGTTGCGAACGGAGGGAAGTTGTAGTGGAGGACGAACTGTGAAGTCCCCTGGACGAGCACTTCGTCAAGCTCCTTCATATCCATCTTCGTTCCGAGAGTGACGGACGCGAGAGACTGGGTCTCTCCACGGGTAAAGATTGCGCTTCCGTGTACGCACGGCAGACAGCCGACTTCGCACCAGATAGGGCGCACCTCCGCAGTGTGACGTCCGTCAAGACGGATGCCCTCATCGAGGATGAGGTTGCGCATCGCAGCCTTCTCCACGGCGTGGTAATATCTTTCGACCATCATCTTCTTCTCCTCACGCTCCTCCTCCGGGATGGTCTGAATGAATTCTTCCTTAATCGCGTCGAAGGCGTCGCTGCGGGCGTGCTTGTCCTGACCGGACTTCGCCACGGCGTAGCACTTGTCGTAGCAGAAAGCCTCGACAGCCTTCTTGAGCTCCTCGTCGTTGATTTCGTGGCAGTAAGTCCTCTTCTCGGTCTTGCCGCACTCCTGAGTAAGCTCCATCTGCACCTTGCAGTGCTTCTTGATTTCCTCGTGCGCGAACTTAATCGCCTCAAGCATATCGGCTTCGCTCACTTCCTTCATCTCGCCCTCGACCATCATGATGTTGTCGTAGGTGGCTGCGACCATAAGGTCGAGATCAGCCTGTTCCATCTCGCTGAAAGTCGGGTCAATCTTGAACTCTCCATTGATGCGGATCACCCTGACCTCTGAAATCGGACCTCCGAACGGAATGTCGCTCACAGCGAGAGCCGAGGAAGCGGCCAATCCGGCAAGTGCGTCCGGCTGGATGTCCTTCTCCGCCGAAATGAGACTGATCTGTACATAGACCTCTGCGTGGAAATCCTCAGGGAAAAGAGGCCTGAGGGCGCGGTCGACCAGACGTGCGGTGAGAATCTCCGCGTCAGTCGCCTTTCCCTCCCTCTTCATGAATCCGCCCGGGAAACGCCCTGCGGAATAGAATTTTTCTTTGTAGTCAACCTGAAGCGGCATGAAATCCACATCGTCCTTAGCATCCTTGGCCGCCGTCACCGTCGCGAGCAGCATCGTGCCGCCCATCTTGACCACCACCGAACCGTCCGCCTGTTTGGCGAGCTTTCCGGTCTCAATCTCGATTACCCTACCGTCGGATAATTCGATTTTCTTGTTGATAATGTTCATTAAAATTTCGTCACAGCCCGCCTCCCCCAACGGGAGCGATTAGTAATATCTGATTCTTCGTACTTGTTTATATGATGTTTTCCGGGTGACGCCGCAGGCTGAAATTGTGAGCGCCGCCGGGATATGCTGCAGAAATGAAAGAAAACTGTCTGCCGGCGACCTCGGCCGGGACAATCTCAAAAACGAGAAAAAGGGTATATCCCTTTTCCGGATATACCCTGATTCCCTGCTGTCGTCTATCGGCGGAGACCGAGCTCCTTGACGATAGCCCTGTATCTCTCGATGTCAATTTCCTTGAGATAATCAAGTACACGACGTCTTTTACCTACGAGTTTCAAAAGCGCACGGCGGGTTGAGAAATCCTTCTTGTTGCTCTTGAGGTGTTCCGTGAGGTGAGCGATACGGTAGGAGAACAGCGCAACCTGACTCTCAGGTGAGCCGGTGTCAGTGTTGGACTTTCCGTACTTCGCGAAAATCTCCTGTTTTTTCTCCGGTGCCAGATATTCAGCCATCTTGGAAAAATTTAAAGAGTGAAACTTACTAAAACTTTCGGGTCACGGTCTGTAAACCCAAAGCGGGCGCAAAGATACGGTTAATTTTAATTAAAACAAATATTTAGTAATGATTAAAAAATAACAAATTGCCCAAAAAAACGGACACACGGAAATAATGAACAGATTCCAAGGCGTCCGCCTGTCGGGAATGACCTCCTGTATTATCATCGGATATATAAGTAATCGTTAAAAAATAACTTGATAATCTTTGTTTGTCTTTTTGGTCTATATTTCTTTTCTCATCGGTCATGTACCTCCAGTACACTCTCTCTTCCAAAAGAAATCTATTCTCAAAAATCCCGTGCAAATCTCCACCAATTTATTTTTTAACGCTTACTAAAAACAGGGGGGGGCAAAATGATAAAAGATATATTTTTTCATTATTACCCCTTAAAATTTGGGGGTATCGCAAGAAAAATATATCTTTGCGCCCGATTTACGGTAAAAATTCCGGGGTCAGTAGTGTTTTTATATATATTTATCCAATAACCATGAAAAATCAGAGATTTGAGGCTCTCGGCATCATGCATTCGCGTCCGGAGACCGAAACCGCGGAGTCATCGAAACGGAAATCCGAAATTTTCGGACAAGATGTGTTCACCCGTTCGCAGATGCGGCGTTATCTTTCCAAGTCAGTGTATGACAGCGTCATCGAAGCAATCGAGAACGGACGCAGGATTGACAGGAGCATCGCCGACCAGGTGGCCGAGGGCATGAAAGTCTGGGCAATGGAAAGGGGCGCGACACATTACACGCACTGGTTCCAGCCGCTCAACAACTCCACGGCGGAAAAGCACGACGCATTCCTCTCGCCTGACCTTGAAGGGGACTCGTTCGAATATTTCAGCGGGAATCTCCTTGCGCAGCAGGAACCCGACGCGTCATCTTTCCCGAGCGGCGGGCTGCGCAACACCTTTGAGGCAAGAGGCTACAGCGCGTGGGATCCGTCATCGCCGGCATTCATAATGGACGGAACGCTCTGCATCCCGAGCATATTCGTCTCCTACACCGGCGAGGCGCTCGACTTCAAGACTCCGCTGCTCAAGTCTATGGCGGCGATTGATTCCGCGGCCGTGTCTGTCTGCCAGCTTTTCGACAAGGATGTCGCAAAGGTCTATCCTACGCTCGGCTGGGAACAGGAATATTTCCTCGTCGATGAGGCTCTTTTCAATGCCAGACCAGACCTCATGCAGGCAGGACGCACTCTGATGGGGCACACGGCGGCCAAGGACCAGCAGCTGGAAGACCACTACTGGGGGGCGATTCCGGAAAGGGTCGAATCGTTCATGAAGGACTTCGAAGATGCCGCCTACCGGCTCGGGATTCCGGTGAAGACCCGCCATAACGAGGTGGCTCCCAACCAATTCGAATGCGCCCCGCAGTTTGAGGAGGTCAACATCTCGGTTGACCACAACCTGCAGCTCATGTCGCTGATGAGAAAGATTGCGGTGAAACATCATCTGAAGGTGCTCTTTCATGAAAAGCCTTTCGCGGGAATCAACGGAAGCGGTAAGCACTGCAACTGGTCAATGGCCACAGACAGCGGGCAGAATCTTCTCGCGCCGGGGCATACTCCGAAGAGCAACATGCAGTTCCTCGCCTTCTTTGTCTGCACCCTCAAGGCTGCGGCCGACTACGGCTCGCTGATTATGGCTTCCATAGCCTCCGAAACCAACTCTCACCGTCTCGGCGGGAACGAGGCGCCTCCTGCAATCATGTCCGTGTTCACGGGGGCTACGCTGAACCGTATGCTCGACTCCATAGAGGAGAAAATCAACGAGAGGAAACTCTCCCCTGACGAAAAGACGGAGATAAAGCTGGACATAGGAAAGATTCCGGAGATACTCGTGGACAACACCGACCGTAACCGCACCTCGCCGTTCGCCTTCACCGGCAACCGCTTCGAGTTCCGCGCCGCCGGTTCTTCCACCAACTGCTCAATGCCGATGATTGTTCTGAACACGGCCGTGGCCGAGGAACTGACCGAGTTCCGGGAGGCGGTGGATGCGCTTGTGGAGAAGGGGGTGAAGAAGGACGAGGCCATACTTCAGGTCATACGGCAGTTCATCATCGCGTCCAGAAACATCCGTTTCGAGGGCAACGGCTACAGCGAGGAGTGGGTTGCGGAAGCCTCAAAGAGAGGACTTCGGAGCGCCAACAACGTCACGGAGGCCTTCGGGGAGTACCTGCGCCCGGAGAGTGCCGCGCTCTTCAGCCGGTTCAAGGTCTTTAACGGGGTGGAACTGAACGCCCGCTATGAAATCAAGAACGAGACTTTCCTCAAGAAGGTGCAGATTGAGTCGAGGGTGATTGCGGATATTGCTGCGAACCATATAATCCCGACGGCCATCCGTTACCAGAACGTGCTCATCGAGAACATCCGCGGGATACACGAGGTCTTCCCGGACGAGCTCGACACTCTGGCGAAGGACGAGATAAGCACTCTCCGCGAAATCATAGGCCACGTCAACGTCATACGCACGGCATCTGCTCAGATGACTGAAATCCGCCACGCCCTCAACCGCAATCCGGACATTCCGGCGAGGGCGAAGGGCTACGAACGGGACGTGCGCGCCAAGATGGCCGAAATCCGCGAACACATCGACGCGCTTGAAATGATTATCGACGACGACCTCTGGCCGCTTCCGAAATACCGCGAACTGCTCGCCGAGCTGTAAGAAAGTGTTATGTGCGGAATTGTTGGCTATGTGGGGAGGCGGGAGGCCTATCCCATTCTGATAAAGGGACTTCACCGGCTTGAGTACAGGGGATATGACAGTGCCGGACTGGCTGTGGTGGACTCGGATGGCGGACTCAATGTCTATAAATGCAAGGGAAAGGTCTCCGCGCTTGAGAATTTCGTCGAGGGCAGAAACCTCGGAGGAGTCTGCGGAATCGCGCACACGAGGTGGGCCACCCACGGCGAGCCGAACAGCACGAATGCGCACCCGCACTACTCCTGCTCGGAGAACATCGCCATAATCCACAACGGCATCATCGAGAACTGGTCAATACTCAAGGATGCGCTCATCCGCGAAGGATATGTATTCAAGAGCCAGACCGACACGGAAGTGCTTGTGAATCTGATAGAATATGTCCGGAACACAAACCGCTGCACGCTGCTCGAAGCCGTGCAGGGGGCGCTGAAGCAGGTCGTCGGAGCATATGCGATTGCCGTGGTCGAAAAGGGGCATGACGATGAAATCATAGTGGCACGGCAGAGTTCCCCGCTTGTGGTGGGAATCGGAGACGGGGAATATTTCCTCGCTTCGGACGCCACTCCGATTGTGGAATATACGGACAGGGTGGTGTATCTTGAGGATGGAGAGATTGCGGTGCTCCATCGCGGGAAGCCGCTGAAAGTCGTGAACTTCGACAACGATGAATGCCCGGTGGATGTGAAAAGGCTGAAGATGAATATCTCCGAACTCGAAAAGGGCGGCTACAGACATTTCATGCTCAAGGAGATACACGAACAGCCGAAGACCATTCTGGACTGTATGCGCGGGCGTGTCAGTCCGGAGTCTTACGATGTGATATTGAGCGGGATACGGGACAACGCCTACCGCTTTCTGTCGGCGCGGAGGATTGTCATCGTGGCCTGCGGCACATCGTGGCACGCATCCCTCATCGGAGAACACCTGATTGAAGACCTGTGCCGCATTCCGGTGGAGGTGGAGTTCGCTTCCGAGTTCCGTTACAGGAATCCGGTGCTCGGGCCTGAAGACGTGGTGATTGCAGTTTCGCAGTCCGGAGAGACTGCGGACACCCTTGCAGCTGTGGCACTTGCGAAAGCGGCGGGGTGCTTTGTTTTCGGAATCTGCAATGTCATCGGTTCGTCGATTTCACGTGCAAGCGACTCAGGATGCTACATCCATGTCGGGCCGGAAATCAGCGTCGCCTCGACCAAGGCGTTCACGGGACAGGTGACTGTCTTCGCGATGATTGCCCTCACGCTTGCCAACACACTGATGCGCATTCCCCGCGAGCGTTTCGAATGCCTCTCCAGAACCCTGCTTTCCCTTCCATCCCTCGTACAGGAGGAACTTGACAATCTGGACGCTCCTGTGAAGACTCTTGCGGAGCAGTTCAAGGACACTCGGGACTTCATCTATATGGGGCGCGGCTATGAGTATCCGGCGGCTCTCGAAGGGGCGCTGAAGCTCAAGGAGATTTCCTACATCCATGCCGAAGGCTACCCTGCCGCAGAGATGAAGCACGGTCCGATTGCCCTGATTGACAAGGACATGCCCGTGCTTGCCATCGCAGTGCCGGATTCGACCTATGAGAAGACGGCAAGCAATGTGCAGGAAGTGAAAGCCCGCGGCGGTGTGGTGATTTCCGTTGTCTCGAAAGATGACACGGTCGTGTCCGCCATGTCGGACTACTGCATACGGATTCCGTCTGTCGATCCGTGCCTGATGCCCGTGCTTGTGGCGGTTCCGCTACAGCTGTTCGCCTACTACATAGCCGATGCAAAGGGGCTGGATGTGGATCAGCCGCGCAACCTCGCCAAATCCGTCACGGTGGAATAGCGGGCGCGACTGCGGGGGTTAAGAAGTCTGAGAGAGGGTGAACAAAAAGTGTTTTGTTCACCCTCTCTTTCGTTCGGGGAGTCCGGGACTCCTCTTGTGGAGATAGACGGATTCGAACCGACGACCCTCTGCTTGCAAAGCAGATGCTCTAGCCAACTGAGCTATACCCCCATCCAAAAATAAACTTCAAAATGCAGCTGAAAAACTGTATTCTAAAGAACTTGTAGTCCTGAGCAGACTTGAACTGCTGACCCCTACATTATCAGTGTAGTGCTCTAACCAACTGAGCTACAGGACTGTTTGAATCCAGACAGATTCTGTCGAATCTTATCGGACCTGTGGGAGCAGAGGGAGTCGAACCCCCGACCCTCTGCTTGTAAGGCAGACGCTCT
>CAVDEO010000091.1:0-9433 GCA_963607915.1 bacterium | reverse complement strand
AAGTTACCGTTTACACTCTGAATTTGATTTGTGTCACCCCGTTTCGCGCTACCGAGAATTTGACACCTCCGCAGACATTGTAGAATGACAGTGTTCTGTCCTTTGTTTGCGCCACAGAGATGAATAAGTCGTCAGCAAATGTGTTGGCGACAGCAATCTGTTCGGAAGGTAATGTTATAGTTGCTTCGGCACCATCAAATGAGTTGCCTGCTGAATACGGATAAACTGCAAAGAAGAAAGACTCGTTATTCTCTTCGCAGCCTTTAAGTGAGCCATGGAATGTAGCGAAGCCATTCTCGTCGGGCGTTGTAGATTTGCATTCGAAGGTAGTGGAATAGTCCTTTCCATAAAACAGATTTATCTTGTCGGAACTTAACCAATTGATGGAGCCGTCTTTCTTGAGGACGGTCTTGGTTGACGCATCATCGGCATTGTATGCCAAGAAAGTTTCCTCCGTACCTGCAATTGAAGGGGCGTGGTTCTCAATAATTTCTTTTGTGCAAGAATATGATATTAAGATTGTTGCACAAAGGATTATATAATGTATTGCTTTCATCTTGTTCAAATTTAATTCCATGGTTCTTCCTCTGTTTTTTCTGTGCCTCCGGACATCTCGGTTCTTACTGTAACCGTGCATGATGCCGAGTGTTCTCCAGCGGTTGCAGTTATTATTGCTGTACCCGACTTGAGAAAGTCTCCGTTTCCGGTGTCATCGACAACCACAATGGACGGGTCCGAACTTTTCCAAGTTATTTTGTCGGTGGTGTCTGATGGAATGACCTTAATGTCCGCCCAGAATGGAAACATGGATGTCCCTTTACTTCCTAATAGTCCTGGATAATTGAAAGAAATGGATGTTGCGGGAATAACGACAGATACATTGCAATAAGCGTAAATGTCCCCTATGCTTGCTTTGATTGTGGCAGTTCCAGCCGTATTTGCATAGGCTGTTCCATTATGTACGGATACGACACTTTCGTTTGAACTTACCCACTTTATGTCCTCTAAAGTAGCGGTGGCATCCTCTGGTAAGATAGTGGCTACAAGTTCAAATTTACTGTCTTTGCTTAATGTAACCGACGATTTATTCAGTATTATTGAACTGACAGGGATCGTGACTGTTACCTCGCATTTTGCAGTCTCTTCTCCGCACGATGCTGATATGATGGCCTCCCCTGCATTTATTGCCGTAATCATACCACTGTCGTCAACACTTACAATGTTCGGCTCGGAACTTTTCCAAATGACAGTTTGGTCTGTAGCATCAGAAGGATAGATGGTCGCTGTCAGTTCGCGGCTATTGCCTTTGGATAAAGTTAAGATGTTGGGGTTCAAATGAATGCTTCTGACATCTACTGTCACGTTGACTAGACAAGATGCCTGTGCATCTCCTGCCTGAGCTGTGATTGTCGCAGTCCCGCCTCCTACGGCGCGTATAATGCCGTCTGATACTGTCGCTACTGATTCGTCAGATGTGCTCCATGTTACATCTTTCTCTGTAGCATTTTCGGGCGTGATTGTCGCTTCGACTCTTCGACTTTCATACTTCTTCAGATTCAGAATCTGTTTGTCCAGTTTGATTTCATTGACAGGTTGAATAACAAGGACTTCGCAATAATCGGTGTGTAGGTTATCGTATGAAGCCCTAATGTAGGTTCGTCCTGTTGCTATCGCAGTTATTTCTCCGTTATCGACAGTGGCGACATCAGTATTTGTTGATTCCCATATAAGTGGAAAATCAATTACGGCATTCTCCGGTGAAAACAAGATATTCAATGTTTCACTTTTGCCAATAGCCAATTTAATGGATTCATGCTCTAACTTAATTGATGACACCTTCTTTCCCACAGTCACATTGCAACTGGCAGTTTTACTACCGATAGAAAAAGTAATAGTTGCTTTTCCAATCTTCCTCGCCTCAATTGTACATATTGTAGTTTGACTATTCGTTTCCAGATAACAATAACCTTCAGCGATGGAGCAATCAGATGAACTGGTGGAAATAAAAGTGTCTTCTGAAACGGCGGGGGAAACCATTACTTCTATATCATGCCAGTTACCTTCGGATATTTTAATGTTGTCTTCAGATAAAGTTATGGAATCGACTCCTATAACCGATGCAACCATTTGGCAACTCATAACTATGGACAAAAAGCTTCCTGCAATTATCCGGGAGAATAAAGTGTTGCTACTCATCGTATTTTTCTTTTTTATTATCATCTTCATCAAAGGAAGCCAGAAGATACTCTCCCAACTTGTGAATGAATTCTTTGAATGCCGGATATTGGAATGACATTCTGAAATTGACTTGTCCGTGAAATTTATCTTCGAAACAAATTTCCTTGATGGGTTTTCCTGATAAGGAGAAATTCCAATGTGCAACAGAGTTCCTCAGATGCCGGATTATGACATTAAAACTCTTGTCTGTATTGCCATTCTCATCATGGCAGATTGTAATTTTATTCGGGTTAATCCCAAATTCTGCCAATGGCGGCACTTCTGATTTTTTTAGTTTGTTTTCACATTCCTCGTGTGACATTACAATGATGCCAAATCCAAAATTGATGATGGCTGTTACTGGGAAGTGGCAATGCTGCTTGTCAAGATTGTCCAATGTTCGTCGGATGAACATCGGGCCAGAAACGTCATAGCTACTCATGGTTACAAGATAATAATGGTTGGCAAACAGCTCCGTCTTGCCGACAATAATAAAAAAAGAAAGTGTGGAGCCGAGTCCGTCTATCTAAAAGAAGGTTGTGGCTAACCCAAGAGAAAATAAACGATACCCAATACCCCACACTCAAAAGGATATGAAGTATCGGGGCACAGGATGCCCACACTGCATAGTCCACAATGAGAATGAGTGCTGTCCGTCGTCCTTTCTCTTTTGAAAACTGCCACATTTTCTTTTAAGGATGTCCGAAAACACTTTCAATATGTATGCTGATTTCTCAGCACCACAAAGTTATGAATTTTTTCGGAAAACGGATGGCACTCTTTATCTGGGCTTTTGAAACTTTAGCAGACTATAGGTCTGCGGAATTTAGAAAAACGAAAATAACTCGCGGAATCGATGAATTCTTGTACGATTCCGCGAGTTATCCGGAAATTATTCGCGGAATCTCGGATTTTTTATGCGATTCCGCGAGTTATCGGCTCCGTCAGAGCAGGAGGCTGAAGATGCGGAAGGTGGCGAAGGAGAAAAGCCAGGCGGTGGCGAGGGTCGTCGCGGCGGAGATGAACGCCCATTTCCAGCTGCCGGCCTCGTGGCGGATGGCGAAGAAAGTCGCTATGCACGGGAGGTAGAGCAGGATGAAGACCATATAGGCAAGGGCGCCGGCCGGAGTCGTGTGCTTCTGGAGAGCCCTCTGGAGGTGGCTTGTGTTCTCCGGGTCGGTTTCGGTGGCGCTCTCTGCACCGACGGCGGCCGGCGCGTCATCCTCGCTGTACATAATGCCGAGCGTGCTGACAATCAGCTCCTTCGCGCCGATGCCGGAGAGGATGCCGATGTCCATCTTCCAGTCGAATCCGAGAGGCTCAAGCGCGGGTGCGACCGCCTTGCCGAGACAGCCGAGGAAAGAATTTTCCTGCTGTTCCTCCACCGTGGAGTACTTGTCGTGGTTCGGGAAATAGCTTAGGAACCATATCGCAATCGAGCAGACGAGAATCACGCCTCCGATTTTCGAGAGATACTCCTTGCATTTCTCCCAGGTGTGGCGGAACACCGCCTTCGATGTCGGAATCCTGTACGGTGGCAGTTCCATCACGAAAGGCAGGTCATCGTCCTTGATGAAATGGCTGAGAATGCGGGCGCTGACAACCGCGAGGGCGATGCCGAGCACATACAGGCCGAGAAGGACGAGGCCGGCGTGATGCGGGAAGAATGCCGCGGTCAGAAGTATATAGACCGGAAGCCTGCCCGAGCAGGACATGAACGGAATCACGAGAATCGTCAGCAGACGGCTCTTGCGCGACTCGATGGTACGCGTCGCCATAATCGCCGGCACATTGCAGCCGAAGCCCATAATCATCGGGATGAAGGATTTCCCGTGCAGACCCATCCGGTGCATCAGGCGGTCCATGATGAACGCCGCCCGGGCCATATACCCGGAATCCTCAAGCAGCGAGATGAAAAGATAGAGCAGCAGGATGTTGGGCAGGAAAACAAGCACGCTGCCCACTCCGCCGATGATGCCGTCCACAATCAAATCCCGCAGCCACCAGTCGCTCATGAAGCCGCTGACCATCTCCCCGACCTTGTCGACGCACCACTGGATCCAGTCCACAGGATAGGCCCCGAGGGTGAAAGTGCCCTGGAACACGATGAACAGCAGCACAAGGAAAATCGGGAACGCCAGCCACTTGTCCGTGACCACCGCGTCAATCTTCTCCGAAAGGGTCTTCTGCTCGTGCCCCTTGTCGTTGCGTTTCCACGTCTCCGCGAGCGCCCCCTGGATGAAGGCGTATTTCGCCTCCACAATCGCGGTCTCCGCGCTCATCCCGAGCATTTCCTTCAGCCTTTTCTGCTCCTCGAACCGTGCGGCGATGATTTCGTCCCGCTCCGGAAGAGCCTCCACGACCTTCGCGATGTCGCTGTCGTTTTCGAGATATTTTATCGCGAGGTAGCGCGTCGAGTATTTCTGCCGGATTTCGTCGTCCTTCTGGATAATCAGCTTTATTCGGTCGATGCTCTGCTCAAGCTCCGGTCCGTGGTTGATGTGGATGTGACGCGAAAGTTCCGGCGTGTTGTGCTCATAGACGGCGATCACCGTGTCGAAAAGCTCATCGATCCCCTCGCCCGTGCGGCTCACCGTGGGCACTACCGGAAGTCCGAGGAGATAGCCCAACTGCTTGATGTCCAGAAAGTCGCCGCTCGCCTTGAGTTCGTCATACATATTCAGGGCGACCACCATCCTCAGGTTCATGTCGATGACCTGCGTTGTCAGATAGAGATTCCTCTGAAGATTCGATGCGTCGATGACGTTGATGACGACGTCCGGAACTTCGTCGATGAGGTTTTTTCTCACATAGAGTTCTTCGGGGCTATATGCCGACAGGGAATATGTGCCGGGCAGGTCGACGAGGGTGAAGGAATATCCCCCGTGCTCGAAAACCCCCTCCTTCGCGTCCACCGTCACCCCGCTGTAGTTCCCCACGTGTTCGTGGGCGTTAGCAGCGATGTTGAAGAGCGAAGTCTTTCCGCAGTTGGGGTTTCCCACGAGAGCGACTCTGATGGACTTCCGCTTTTTCGCGACCAGGGCCTCTATTTCAGCATCCGAAAACTCCGACTCTTTGTCCTGCAGTGGGGTGTCTTTGTCCTGCCTGAGAGTATCCTTGTCCAGCCTGAGAGTATCCTTGTCCTGCCTGAGAGTATCCTTGTCCTGCGTGGGAATGTCATTCGCCGTCGCGTCCGGATTCCCGGTGCTGTACTTTTTCGTGTCTTCGCAGTCGTCGGCCTCAATCGCCCTGCGCGGCTGCGACGGCCCGAACGCCTCCGGATTCTCCCTGAGCATTTCCCTCGCCTCGTCCCGCGAGAGCACCTCAATCCTTTCGGCCTCCTCGCGCCGCAGGGAAATCTTGTATCCTATGATTTCATATTCGATGGGATCCCTGAGAGGCGCATTGAGTATGACCTTCACCCTGCTGCCCTTGACGAATCCCATTTCGGTAATCCTCTTCCTGAAACTGCCGTGTCCGCTGACCTTCACCACGACGGCGGTCTCGCCTGTCTTCAAATCCGAGAGTCTCATTTTTCTGCCTGTCTTTTGGAGATTTCTCCTGCCTTTTCGGCGGCGCGGAGATGTCGGATGTCCCCGTCTTTTTTGTCAGAATGTCTCCGCCTTTTTCAGCGGCGCAAAGATATCGAAAATGAATGCGCCGTCATATCCCCATTTGTCGGTATTTTGTACATTCGATTTTTTCCCCGATTTTTGATGCAAGGTTTCCGGATTCCGGGTTTATATATCCGGAAATTGAAAAACGAATATTATGAAAACAAGGAAAATCATTCTTATGGCGGCGTTTGCGGCGCTTTCGCTGTCCTGTTCAAAAAACACAACGGATTATTCCAAATACTATCCGAATTGTATCCTGACCTGCAAGACGAACGATGCGGGAACATTCTATCTCCAGCTGGACAACGAGACCACCGCGCTTCCCAAGAACGTGAGCAAGCCTCTTTTCGGCGGCAGACAGGTCAGGGCGCTTGCGAATATCACCGACCTCGGCGAGGGGACGAAAGAAAACGGGGCGGAGGGTTTCGACAGGCTCGTTGAAATCAACTCCATCGACAGCATACTCACCAAGAAGCCGGTCGCTTCGCTCGGAAGCGTGGACGAGGACGAGAAGAAATACGGCAAAGACAATGTCAGAATCGTCGACATCTGGGCGACCGGAGTCGAGGACGGCTATCTCAACCTCTGCTTTGACGCTGCCTGGGGACGATACGGACGCGTCCACTATGTGAATCTCGTCACCGGGACAGACCCCGAGGACCCTTACACCCTCGTGTTCAGGCACGATGCCAACGGAGACGATTATATGAACGGCTCCTATGTCGCACGCTCCCTTGTCGCGTTCAGCCTGGGCGAACTTCCTGACACGCAGGGCAAGACGGTGGATCTTACGCTGAAATACGACACCGCCGACGGGCAGAAATCCGTCAAGTACAAGTTCTGCAGCGGCAAGGCGGAGGACGAAACGCAGAAGCAGTCCGTGCTCGGGGGAGTTGACCTGAGTCTCAAGATGGAATAGCGGGCGGCCGCGATATGCAGACGGGGGAGCAGGAACTCATAAAATCTTCAATAAGGGGAGACGCTGACGCACGCAGGGCATTGTACGGCCGCTATGTTCAGTATCTCTCCGCTGTCTGTTCCCGCTATGTCACCGACCGCACCGATGCGAAAGATGTCCTTCAGGAGGCGTTCATCAGAATCTTCCGCTCGCTTGACCGCTTCGAGTGGCGCGGCGTGGGTTCGCTGAAGTCGTGGATGACGCGGATTGTCGTCAATGAATGTCTCAAATTCCTGAGGGACAACAGGAAATCGGAGATGTTAGTTGCCGTGCCGCAGCTGCCGGACGTGGCTGACGACGAGGACGACGGGCAGGAAATGTCTGTGGAGAAAGTGCCTCCGGAGGTCATACATTCGATGATACGCGAACTTCCAGACGGCTACAGGACGGTCTTCAACCTCTTCGTTCTCGAGGAACACAGTCACCGGGAAATCGCGGCGATGCTGGGAATAAGCGAGACGACATCGGCCTCGCAGTTCCATAGGGCGAAGAAGATTCTGGCGAAAAGGATACGGGAATATGTCCGCAGCAGGAACGGCGGGGAGAAGGCGCAGACGGGGTGTGACGGGCAATCGGGAAAATTATAACGGATTTATGGAAGATTGGTTGAACAGGATACGCAAAAGTCAGGCGGATTTCACTGAACCTGAGCCGGACGGGCTCTGGGAGGGGATTGAAGCCGGTCTTGAAGCGGCGGACAGGACTGCGGCCGGCGGGACTCCTTTTGCCGGGACTCAGGCTGCTGGGACTGCGACTGCCGGGATTCAGACTGCTGGGACTCAGACTGCTGGGACTCAGGCTGCCGGGACTCCGACCGCCGGAACTGCCGTCGAGGAGTCAGAGGTTTCGCGCCGCCGGTCATCCCTCTTGTGGTGGGCTGCCGCCGCAGCCGCTGCGGCCGCCGCCCTTGTGCTGTTTCTTGCTGTTCCTGGCCTGGAGACAGTTCCCGGTGATGCATCGCCCGTCCCTCCGTCTGAACTTCCGCTTGCGGTCGTTGAGGAGAGTCCGGACAGAGATTCCCAGGCTGAACCGGTCACGGACAGGCTTCTTGCCTGTTCAGAACCGTCATCGGGTCAGAAGAGTACTCCGGCCGATGCAGTCGCTGAGCCGAAGGGAGGTTCAGGTCGTGAAACTCCGGAAGGTACACCGGCCGAAGTGGCAGCGGAAACTGCGGATGGTGCCGGCGGGGATTCCGGGAAGCAGACAATCGAAGACGGGCAGCGACCCGCCAAAGATGAACAGCGGGCAGACGGAGATGGGCATCGGCACATTAAAGACGAACAGTGGCCGGCCGAGGCGGAGAAACCGGCCCGCAGGTCGCGCGGGAGCAGATTCGCGGTAGGTCTTCTGGCCTCGAATGTCGCAGGCAGCAGAAGCACCTCCTCGGAATATGCCGCGCTCTACGGTTCGACGGTGACGCGCCAGATTCACGGGTTTTCGGAAACTGCTGCGGATTTCCCCGACAGTCAGGGATATGCCGGAGTGATGCAGAGCAACGCAGGCGATGAAATATCCTCGAACATAAAGCACTTCCAGCCGGTTCAGGTCGGGGTGAGCGTCTCATATTCCTTTACGGACAGGCTCTCGCTTGAAAGCGGACTGACATATTCCTGTCTCATATCGGACATTTCATCGGGCACGCAGTCGGGAAACTACGACATCCGCCAGACCCTCCATTATGTCGGGATACCACTAGGCCTGAGATATGACTTCCTGAAATTCAATAAGTTCAGCCTGTATGTCTCGGCCGGCGGTCAGGTGGAGAAATGCGTCGCCGGCAAGACCCGGACCGACTATTTCGTCGACGGGAAGAAGATTTCCTCCGAGAACGGCGGCATAACGGTGAAACCTCTGCAATGGTCGGTGAACGCCCACGTCGGAGCGCAGTACAGCTTCAACCGTATTGTCGGGCTGTACATAGAACCCGGTGCTGCCTGGTATTTCAACAACGGTTCCCCCGTCAACTGCATCTACGGCGAGCGTCCTTTCAATTTCAGCCTCCGCGCCGGACTCCGTTTCTCGCTGCAGTAACTCCCGCAATGAGGGTGACCAAATTAACTCCTCAACCCCCGGTCACTTCGTCTCAGAACTCGTAGTCGAGGCAGGTGCGGAGTGCGGTGTATGGACGGACCTTGGTGTTCGCCACGGCGAGGTGTGCCGGATGGGCGGCATAAGCCTTCAGGGCTTCGGGCGATTCGAGGGTGCAGTCGAGCATCAGGTCGGCCGTGGAACTCGGCAGACGGCCTTCCGTGCTGACCATCACTTCAATAAGCCCCGGAACCACTCCTGCGAGAGACTCCAGTCCTTCCTTGATTCCGGCCTTCACCGCCGTCTTCTCTTCTTCGGACAGCTCCTCCCTGAGTGTCCACAAAATGATATGCTTCACCATATTCAGAATCTGTTTTGAACGGGCTGCAAATTTAGTAATCCTTAAAAAATAACTTGGTAATCTTTGTGTGTCTTTTTGGTCTATATTTCTTTTCTCATCGGTCATGTACCTCCAGTACACTCTCTCTTCCAAAAGAAATCTATTCTCAAAAATCCCGTGCAAATCTCCACCAATTTATTTTTTAACGCTTACTTAGTAATATTCCGTGACAATCTCAATAGCCCTCAATGGATTGGCGCGGACGGAAGTTTT
>CAVDEO010000090.1:0-9443 GCA_963607915.1 bacterium | reverse complement strand
CTGACAGACAGTCCGATCCGGTGACAGTAAGCCGGATATGCACTTCGGGGGGGGTAAACCCTATCTTGAAGTAAACGGAAAACCTTTCGCGGTTTACGGGGCGCAGATTCGTCTGGACATATTCCGCTCCGTGGACAAACTCGAATGGACGGAAATTGAAGAATATTTTTCTCTTGCGGAAAAACTCGGAGTCAACTGCGTGCAGATTCCCTGTCCCTGGGCTTTCATCGAACCCAAGAAAGACCAATGGGATTTCACCTGCATAGACAAGACGCTTGAATTCGCCCTCAGACACAATCTCAAGGTCGAACTGCTGTGGTTCAGCACCAATTTCATCGGCGACTCATATTCCTGGCTCGTCCCGACCTACATCCTCGCCGAACCGTCAATACGTCTGAAACGTGAAGGCGAGGGCGATCTCCATGGTCTCTACGGCTACACCTATTCCATCGATTTCGCTTCGGACTATGTCCTTGAACGCGAGAAAAACGCCGTCACCGGACTCTTCGCGCACATCCTGCAATGGGACGGGGCCAACGGGAACACCCGTCCTGTCATAAGCTGTCAGGTGCACAATGAACCGGACGCGCTCGTGCGCTGGAGGCTGGATGAAAAGAAGATATCTCACAGGGACGGGACTCTTCTGACGAAAGCCGAGGCCTGGCAGATGACTCTGAAAGCCCTGGATGCCGTCGGAACGGCCGTAAAGAACAGCGCCTATTCCGTCGCCACCCGCACGAACATAATCTCCGGCAACGGAGTGAATGACTTTCCCCAGACTCCGGGTATATCTCCGAAAGACGTTGCCGCCCTCCAGGGGATAGACTTCGTGAGCTTCGACCCCTATATGGAACAGGTGGACCGGATTGCGTACGAAGTGAGCCAATATGCGTCGCTTGAGGGCAATTATCCGCTTGTCGCCGAGAACAGGGGGGACTATTCCAACACTGCAAGTCTCATTCTCGTGGCTTCCGCTCTCGGAGGGGGATATGACATTTACGATCTTGCCACAAGCAAATATATCACCTCCCACAGTGCTCCTCCTTTCAATACCGAGGGTATCTACAACTCGGATTTCACCCCGAAGCCGCAGGTGGCTCAGACTTCCGTCCTTCTGGACGGGCTTGTGGCTGCAGGAGAAGATGTGGCGGTCACGCCGACGGAGGATTTTGCGGTTTTCAATGTAAGGACGGATTCCCCGCAGACCGTCCTTTCCCAGACCGTCCGCACCACCGGTGCGGAACTCTCCTTTGAAACCTCCTCCGGAGCACTCGCGTTCGTGCTCGACAGGGGCGGCGAACTTGTCGCCTTCTCCACGGCGGATGCGGTTCTCACGGTCGGAAACGGGCAAGTCGCCGCAGACGGTGGCAATGTCATCACCCTTAAAGGCGGTCAGCTCTACCGGCTTCCTTTCACTTCTTCCGGGAAGCTGACGAGTACGGTGAAAAAGAATATCAGTACCATATTTTAATCAATGCTATTATGAAAAATCCCTGTAAGAAAGCGATAGCCGCAGCGGCGGCTGTGCTGATGAGTCTCGGCGCATTCGCGCAGAGCCTCGTTTCCGGGACAGTCACCGGCACCGGCGGAGAGCCTCTTCCCGGAGTGTCGGTCATTCTGTCAGACGGTGTTTCGGGAACAGTCACCGATGTGGACGGAAAGTATTCGATAGACGCTTCGGATAGCAAATCACTTACTTTCAGTTCAATCGGATTCGTTCCGCAGACCATCGAGATTATGGGTCGTGCGGTTGTCAATGCCGTTCTTGACGAAGACAGGAAACTTCTTGACGAATCTGTGGTTGTCGGCTTCGCCACCCAGAAGAAAATCAATCTCACGGGCTCCGTCGCCACGGTGAACGCCGAACAGCTTGAAACCGTTCCGGTCAGGAACACGGTTCTCGCCCTTCAGGGACAGGTGCCTGGACTCACCATCAAGCAGGTCAGCGGGCAGCTCTACGGAAAGAATCCGAACATCACCCTGCGCGGTCAGGGGACAATCGGCCAGGGTTCCTCCGGCAGCGTCCTCGTCCTCATCGACGGGATGGAGGGAGATCTCTATTCCATCAACTCGCAGGACATCGAGAACATATCCGTGCTCAAGGATGCCGCGGCTTCCTCCATCTACGGTTCCCGCGCCCCGTTCGGAGTGATTCTCGTCACCACGAAAAAAGGCAGGGAAGGCAGGACACAGGTCAACTACAACAACAATTTCCGTTTCAGTTCGCCTCTGAATCTTCCGCATTCAGCCGACTCATATTCGTGGGCCCTGTATTTCAATGATGCTGCGAACAACGACGGCAATGCCGACGACATCGGCGCGGCGCGGCTTCAGCGCATCAAGGACTATCAGGACGGAGTCATCTCCTACAACACCATTCCTGTCGGCAACCAGTGGGGCACGGCATACACCGAGGGCAACGACAACATCGACTACTATGACGTGTTCTACAAGGATGTCTCCTTCGCGCAGGAGCACAATCTCAGCATCACGGGAGGAAATTCCAAGATAAACTATTTCCTGTCAGGCAACTATCTCAAGGAGGACGGTCTCTTCACTTTCGAAGGCGCCGACCTTGACGGCCTGAAGCGCGCCAATGTTTTCGGAAAAGTGGAGGCGAAACCGTTCGAATTCCTCACCATCGGATTCAGCAGCCGTTTCATACGCGAAGACTACCACGAACCGACCGTGCTCAGCGACGACATCCTCTGGTATTTCGGACAGTACCTCTGGCCTGTCGCCCCGCTCTACGACCCTAACGGAAATCTCTTCAACGACCTCGCCCTCCGTTTCAGCAGGGGAGGACAGAGGACGATTTCAAACACGACCTCGGCCAACCAGTTCAACTTCACTCTCACGCCTCTGAAGGGATGGAGGATAGTCGGAGACGTGAACTACCGCTACCGCTCCTATTTCAACCAGGTTGTCGACAAGGAAGTGTATCAGATCTGCACGGACGGAGTCACGAAAGGTTCAGTCTGGGACGACCACACGGGAGTTGCCAATGACGTGGGCCGCAACAGGTACATCAACACGAACTTATACACAGACTACGAGAACAATATCGCCGGGAACTATTTCAAACTGATGGCGGGTATGCAGATGGAGTCCTATTCCGTGAACACCACCTATGCGAAACGGGAAGGGCTTCTGGTTCCGGACATCCCTTCGATAGACACCACCTCCGGCCTCTTCAACGGAGAGAAAGTGAGTCCGGTGGTCAGCGGCGGGACTTCCGCGTGGAGAACCTTGGGATTCTTCGGACGTCTCAACTACAATTTCAAGGAAAGATACCTTCTGGAGACGAATCTCCGCTACGACGGCTCGTCACGTTTCGCCGCGGACAAGCGCTGGGGACTGTTCCCTTCAGTCTCCGCAGGTTGGAACATCGCCAAAGAGCCATTCTTCGCTCCGGCTGCGGAGTGGGTGAACACGCTGAAGCTCAGGGCTTCCTACGGTTCTCTCGGCAACCAGAACACATCTTCCTACTACCCGACCTACTCCATAATGAATTACGCCAACTCACAGGGTTCGTGGCTGATTGACGGGAAGAAGACCAACATCTCCTGGCCGGCGGCTCTCATCAGTTCGTCGCTTACCTGGGAGAAGGTGAAGACTTGGAACGCCGGAATCGACGTGGCTGCTTTCGACGGCCGTCTTTCCGCTTCGTTCGAAGGCTATGTGCGCAGGACCGAGGATATGATCGGGCCGGCTGACGAGCTTCCTGTAATTCTCGGTACATCAGTTCCTTATACGAACAATACGGATATGCGGACGACCGGCTTCGATTTCGAGATTTCCTGGCACGACCGCGCATTCTCACAGCTGGACTACGGCGTGCGCTTCGTCCTCTCGGATGCCGTCACGAAAATCACGAAATACTCGAATCCTTCGAAGACCCTCGGGACTTACTATGAAGGGATGACCCTCGGAGATTTCTGGGGATATGAATCAATCGGAATCGCGAGGTCGGAAGACCAGATGCTCGAACACCTTATGACACTGCCGAACGGCGGGCAGACGGCGCTCGGCTCCAACTGGCAGGCGGGTGACATAATGTACCGGGACCTCAACGGCGACGGAAAGATTGACTCCGGCTCCTGGACCACGGATGACCACGGTGACCTCAAAATCATCGGAAACTCCACCCCGCGCTACAACTACGCCTTCGACATAAACCTTGCCTGGAAAGGCATAGACCTGAGGGTGTTCCTCCAGGGAGTCGGCAAGAGGGACTATTTTCAGGCCGGCAAGTACTTCTTCGGAAGCTGCGGCTGGAGCAAATGGGGGACTATGGTGCTGAAGCAGCATCTGGATTACTACCGTGACGACCCGGACAGCCCGCTCGGAGTGAACACTGACAGCTACTACCCCCGTCCATACCTCGACTCGACCAAGAATGTGCAGTGGCAGTCGCTCTATGTGCAGGATGCTTCCTATCTGAGGCTCAAGAACTTGCAGCTGGGCTACACCTTCCCGCAGAATCTTACGAAGAAAATCGGCATACAGAATCTCAGGCTCTATTTCTCGGGAGAGAACCTCGCCACCATAACGAGGATGACAGACCTGTTCGACCCGGAAACAATCGGCGAGAACGAGACCGGAAACGTCTATCCTCTGCAGAGGACATATTCCTTCGGATTGAGTGTCACTTTCTAACATCTTATGAAGTATGAAAAGAATAATCAGATATATCGGCATCGCGACGGTTGTCCCGTTCCTGCTCACGGCCTGTGACGGTTTTCTCGACTTGAAGCCGGAATCGAGCCTTTCTCCTGAGCAGTACCTGACGACCGAAGACAACATCGCGTCATACGCGACGGATCTTTACAATATGTTTCCCGTACACGGGACGACCAGCTGGGGGACGTGGACGAAAGACAGTGACACCGACAATATGGCCTACGCCAATCCGAGCGACATCTTCGCCCCGGGATACTGGAAAGTCGGCCAGACCGGAGGCAGTTACGAGTTCACCGGCATCTACCGCTGCAACTATTTTTTCGACAACGTGCTCGAGAAATTCGAAAACGGAGAAATATCCGGCTCGGAGTCGAACATACGGCACTATGTGGGCGAAGCCTATTTCTTCCGTGCGTGGCAGTATTTCAGCAAGCTGAAGGCTCTCGGTGACTTTCCGATTGTCACCCGTCTGCTGCCGGACGACCTTCAGACTCTTACGGCCGAGAGCGTGAGGGCTCCGAGGAACGAGGTGGCCCGGTTCATCCTCTCGGATCTCGACAAAGCCATTGAATATATGGGCGAAACGGCTCCCAAGGGAGGCGGCAACAGGCTCACGAAAGACTGTGCGCGACTGCTGAAGTCAAGGGTCGCTCTCTATGAGGGCACGTGGCTCAAGTACTTCAAGGGCACGGCTTTCGTCCCGGGGACGGACACCTGGCCGGGGAAGGTCTCCCATCCGGACTATCAGTACCCGTCAGGGAGCATCGACAAGGAGATTGAATATTTCCTCGGAATCTGTATGAACGAATCGAAGGCCGTCGCGGACAAATATCCCCTCGTTGACAACACCGGAGTTTTCCAGTCATCGGCCGGGGCTGCCGCCAATCCGTATTTCGATATGTTCGGCGCTTCCGATATGTCCAAGTACGGAGAGATCCTTCTCTGGAAAGCCTACAGCGAATCAGAGGGCGTGACCAATTCCGTGGTCGAGTTCGCGGCCGCTGCGAATCAGGGTTATGGAATCACCAAGAGTATGGTGGATGCTTTCGTGATGAAGAACGGGCTTCCGATTTATGCCGCAGGCAGCGGATATGCCGGAGACGCGGATCTGCTCAAGATAACGGAAGGGCGCGACACGAGAGCCGAAATCTTCATCAAGAAGCCGGGCGACGTGAATCTCCACAGCGAACCTGGTCCGGAGTCCTACGAGGTCGAGCCGTGGCCGAACATCGTGTACTCCACCGCATCGATGAAATACACCACCGGCTACACCATCCGCAAGGGTCTGAACTTCGACGGAGCGCAGTCCGTGAGAGACAAGAGCGTTGTCGGTTCAATCATTTTCAGAGCCGCCGAGGCTTATCTGAACTACATCGAGGCATCTTACGAGTTCTCCGGAGCTCTGGATGCGGATGCGAAGAAGTATTGGACCGCAATCCGTGACCGTTCCAAGGTCGCCGACTGGCAGATAACCATAGACAATACGGATATGGACATAGAGAAAGAGACGGACTGGGCGGCTTGGTCGGCCGGGAAACTTGTCGATGCGACCCTGTTCAATATCCGCCGCGAGCGCAGGTGCGAGCTTATGGCGGAGGGTTTCCGTGCGGACGACGTGCGCCGTTGGAGGGCTATGGACCAGATGATTGACACTCCTTACCACGTGCTCGGAGCGAATGTATGGGACAGAATGTACGAGAACGCCGATTTCCTCGCCATCAACGGCAGCCTGAAAGAAGGGGAGAACATCTCTTCCCGCGAGTTCAGCAAATACTGCGCTCCGTACCACATCCTTTCGAACAACAGGGTTTACGAAGGATACCGCTGGAAAATGGCCCACTATCTCGAGCCGATTGCGGTGCAGCACTTCCTCATAACCGGCAGCGGAAGTGCGGGAAACTCCACTCTTTACCAGAATCCGGGATGGCCTCTTCAGGCCGGGCAGGGGGCTGAATGATGGATTGGAAGAGTTTGACTGCTGTTTTTGCGGCTCTGGCCGTCCTGTTCTCGTGTTCTGCGAAGACGGAACCCGAGAACGGCGGTCAGGGCGACGGAGGTTCGTCCTCTCCGTGCCGTCTGACAGTCGACGGGAAGCCGTTCCTGATGCTCGGCGCACAGTTGCGGACGGACTATTTCATGCAGCTGGACGGCCGGAGCGTCGATAATCTGGATGATTATTTCGCCCTCGCCGCCGGGTTGAACATCACCTGCGTGCAGGTTCCCGTGGCTTGGAGGGATATCGAGACAGGCTATGACGAGTATTCCGACAGGATTGTCCGGGCCTACATCGACTACTGCGAGAAATACGGGATGAAACTGGAGATTCTCTGGTTCGGAAGCTATATGTGCGGATATTCCGTCGAGGGCTACATCCCCGCCTACGTGATTGAGGACACGGCGACCTATCCGGAGCTCAAACCGTCCGCCGCCTACAAGGGCTGGCTCGGCAAACAGTTCTATCTCAAGCCCGGGAATATGCAGCTCGTCTCCCGCGAGGTCAAGGCCGTCTCGAAGATGATGCAGTTCATCAGCGAGTACGACAAGGCTCTCGGAAATCCGCACACGGTCATCGGGGTACAGATCGAAAACGAACCTGATATGCTGGCCACGCGGCATAATGCCGCGCACGGATACTCTCCGACCGACCTGTGGCCTTCGCTTCTGTACCATCTGAACGAAGTGGGGAAAGCCGTGAAACAGAGCGGATACTCCTGCTACACCCGTGTGAACCAGACGGTCACCTACGATGACTGGGTCTATTGGAGCCGGAAAATCGCGGAGCGCGAGGGCATTGACTATGTCGGTTTCGACCCCTATGTGAACGATGTGACGACTCTGGCCGGATGGCTTTCGCAGATTCAGCAGATAGACGGGAACTTCTCCCACGTCGCGGAGAACGGCGGTGAGTATATGAACAATGACATCCTGACGCTGAAAGCCCTCACGATGGGCTGCGGCTATGAAGTCTTCGAGGTCATCACCACCCCTCACCCCTACCTTGTGGAATGGACTCTGCGCGGGGTGTACAATCCGGACTTCACGCCGAAGTCCCAGACACAGAGGCTTATCGACGCCTACGGGATATTCAGGGCGGCGTGGTGGGACTTCGCGACAGCCTCCCCTGAAAATATGGTCGGCTTCAATCTCGGAGACTCTTCCGGAAGGAATTCCGCAGAAGAGACAGCTTCGACCACCTCCTGCTCCATCCGCTGGAAGACGACCGGCAGAGGAGTGGCGTTCGCCATCGAGGGGGACGGCTACCTGACCGTGGCTTCGACGAAACAGGACACGATGTATCCCGACTTCACGCCGCTGTCGGTCGAAAGCGGAAGCTACGATGCCGACGGCCGCTGGGTCAGGACTGCGGATGCGTCCCAGCGGTTCGGGAACGGGATGCTGCTTCTTGAACCTTGCATTGTTTACAGACTGAAAACCCATTAATTAACAATATATTATGAAAAGATTTCTGTTGTTTTGCGCATGTGCGGGACTGCTGATGTCCTGCAACAAGACCGTGACACCGTCCCTTGAGACGGATACTGAAACGATTACTGCGACCGCCGACGGAGGGGACTTCAACGTGAAAGTCACCTGCAATGTGTCTACGACCGTCGGGATTGTCTACGAAACAGGAGACGGGTGGATTTCCCTGATGCCTAAAGTGCTGAACGGAGACGGGACGCTTCTGTTCCAAATCAGCAAATTCCTCGACTACGACGCTGTCCGCAGCGCGACCGCCACAATCACCGGCGACGGGGTCAGAAAGGAAATCAAGATTACCCAGAATGGCCGTCCGAAACCTGTGGCGACCGCTCTGGACCTTGACGTGTATAATATCTATTCCGATGTCGAAGGCGGCTCCTACTCCGTTTCCGTCGCGACGGCAGGGGCGTGGGACGCTGTTTCCGATGAGGAGTGGTGTACGGTCGAGAACGGCACCGCAACAGGTGTGGGGCAGTTCATCGTGAAGGTTGCGGAATCCACTGACTATCAGTACCGTACCGCAAACGTGAAAGTCACCTCCGGCACGCTTGAACGTACCGTGTTCGTGCAGCACGTCGGCACGAAAATCGGAGATCTTGTCTGGGCTAACGCGAATGTCGATGAGCCGGACACGTTCGGCAGGAACTGTCAGGTGCGTGGCAAACTCTACCAGTGGAACTCCAAGGCGGGCTATCCGTCATATTCCGCAAACGACCACGGAGATCCCGATAAAGTGGTTCCGGGATTCACGGGAGGAGCGGTGGATTCCCACTCGGAAACTTGGACTGAAGAAAACGACCCTTGCCCTGACGGCTGGAGAGTGCCGACCGGGGACGAACTCAAGACGCTCATCGGGTCAAATCTCCCGACCCCTACATTCTGGTTCGATTACTGGATGGACAATGGGATGGAGGTTGCAGGTGCGTACGTCGGTCTCGACAGGGAAGTGATGAAAACAGAGTGCGGCCCCGGACATATGAACGGAGCTATATTCATTCCGCAGGCCGGAACGATTAGCAGGGACAGTTGTAAACAGGAGAACTGGTGGGGAGTCGTTCTCTGGACCTCCACCAACGTGGGTCAGACCTGGGATATGTACGGCATCTGGCTTGACGGCGAAAATAATTATGGAGTTGTCGGGTACGGAAGTATGTCCGGTCTTTCCGTACGCTGCGTCAAGAAATAGCAGTTCCGGGAATAGGACTCATTTGATAATCATAGATATGTAATCCTTAAAAAATAACTTGGTAATCTTTGTGTGTCTTTTTGGTCTATAT
>CAVDEO010000089.1:6750-9581 GCA_963607915.1 bacterium | reverse complement strand
CCGAAGCCGCCGCGCCCGGCCTTCTCCCCTCCATGGACATTCGCGAGCGCGTTGCTCTTCACCGCCACCTGCTTCGGCACGATGCCGTGCAGCTTGTTGTACTCCATCTGCTTGCTGCGGCGGCGGTCGGTCTCGTAGATTGTCTCCTGCATCGACTTCGTGACCGTGTCCGCATACATTATGACAAGCCCGTTCACATTCCTCGCGGCACGCCCGGCAGTCTGGGTCAGCGCCCGGCCCGAGCGCAGGAAGCCCTCCTTGTCCGCGTCCAGAATGGCCACGAGCGAAACGGTCGGGATGTCAAGCCCCTCCCTCAGGAGGTTCACTCCCACGAGCACGTCGAACAGCCCGTTCTTGAAGTCCTCGATGATTTCCACGCGCTCCATCGTGTCCACGTCCGAATGTATGTAGCGGCAGCGCACGCCCATATTCGTGAAATATTTCTCCAGTTCTTCCGCCATCCTCTTTGTCAGCGTGGTCACGAGCACCCTTTCGTCGGCCTCGGCGCGCACCCGTATCTCTTCGAGCAGGTCATCCACCTGATTCTCCGTGGGACGCACCTCAATCGGCGGGTCAAGCAGCCCGGTCGGCCGCACTACCTGTTCCACCACGAGACCTTCCGACTTCTCGAGTTCATACTCCGCCGGAGTCGCGCTCACGAAGACCTTCTGACCGGCCAGAGCCTCGAACTCGTCGAACTTCAGCGGGCGGTTGTCAGCCGCTGCGGGAAGCCGGAACCCGTAGTCGATCAGCACCGACTTCCGCGAATGGTCGCCTCCGTACATCGCCCGGATCTGCGGAATCGTCACATGGCTCTCGTCGATGAAGGTTATGAAATCCTTCGGAAAATAGTCCATCAGGCAGAACGGGCGCATCCCCTCGCTGCGGCCGTCGAAATAGCGCGAATAGTTCTCGATTCCCGGGCAATAGCCCATCTCCTTGATCATCTCAAGGTCATATTCCACCCTCTGCTTCAGCCTCTTGGCCTCCATTCCCTTCCCGTATTCCAGCAGCTGGTCGTACCTCTGCTTCAGGTCGTCCTGAATCTGGCTCACGGCCTTCGCGGAGCGTTCCTTCGTCGTCACGAAATTGTTCGCCGGGTATATCGAAATCTCGTCGATGTCCTGAAGCGTCGCCCCCGAAACCGGGTCTATGACAGTGAGACGGTCCACCTCGTCTCCGAAAAATTCAATGCGCACCGCGTTCTCACCATAGCCGATGCACACGTCCACCGTGTCTCCGCGAACCCTGAACGTCCCCCGCTTGAAATCCGTCTCCGTCCTCGAATATAGCGCCTCCACAAGCTGGTAGAGCAGCCGCGTGAGGCTTCTCTGCTCGCCGCGCCGCAGCGTGACGGTCTGGGAATGGAAATCTTCCGGATTGCCGATGCCGTAGAGACAGGAGACGCTGGAAATCACAATCACGTCGCGCCGTCCGGACATAAGGGCGGAGGCCGCGCTCAGGCGGAGTTTCTCGATTTCGTCGTTGATGCTCAGGTCTTTCTCTATATATGTGTCCGTCGTGGGGATATATGCCTCCGGCTGGTAATAGTCGTAATAGGAGACGAAATATTCCACGGCGTTGTTCGGGAAGAACGATTTGAACTCGCCGTAGAGCTGTGCGGCGAGAGTCTTGTTGTGGCTGAGTATCAATGCCGGACGCTGAAGCCGCTCTATGACGTTCGCCATCGTGAAAGTCTTTCCGGACCCCGTCACTCCGAGCAGTGTCACCGCGTCCACGCCCTGGTTCAGAGCCCTGCATATCCCGTCAATCGCCCCCGGCTGGTCGCCCGAAGGTTCATATTTCGAAACTATTCTGAACCTGTTCATCGTGGCTGCCTGTCTGTCAATATGTTGGCTATGCACTTCCTGAGCGAGTCTGTCCAGTAGGGAATCTCCACGCCGAAGGTCTCCTTTATCCTTGTCTTGTCGAGCACGGAATAGGACGGGCGTCGTACAGGACTCGGGAATTCGTCGCTGTGGCAGGGGAGTATGCGGCAGCCGGTGTTTCCGGCAAATTCCGCAGTCATCTTCGCGAAGTCGAACCACGAGCACACGCCTTCATTGCTGAAATGGTATATCCCGGTCTTTGAATATCCGGCAATGCTCTTCGACGCCGGTTTTGAAGCGGACTCCCTTTCGCCCGCATATCCACCCTCCGGCCGGCATTCCGCTTCCCAGTCGGCGAGCACCGCTGCAATCGCCCGTGCCAGATCCAGAGCATAGGTGGGCGTCCCGGTCTGGTCGAATACAACCTTTATCTGAGGCTTCGACTCCGTGAGAGCCATCATTGTCCTGCAGAAGTTTTTCCCGAATTCGGAGTATAGCCAGGCCGTGCGGATGATGACATACGACCCTCCGGCAGCCTCGATTCTCTGCTCCCCGTGGAGTTTCGTGAGACCGTAAACCCCTGTGGGAGTGCCCTTCCGCTCTTCGCCGCAGGGAGTGTTGTACGGCTCTTTCCCGAACACATAGTCGGTGGAAATCTGAACGAGCAGCCCTCCGGACTCATTCATGGCTTCCGCAAGGTTTTCCGGCGCGACGGCATTCAATTTTTCAGCAAGTTCAAAATTCGACTCCGCCGCATCCACGTCGGTCCAGGCGGCGCAGTTCACAATCGCGTCAACTTCATATTCCCTCACGGCTGACTTCACTGCGTCGATGTCGGTGATGTCGAGAAAAGCGGTTTCGACCCCGTCCGGCTGCGACACGTCCGTGAATATGTATCTGTCCCGGCTTTCTTTCGCCACAAGCCGCATTTCATTGCCCAACTGTCCGTTGGCTCCGGTTACAAGTATGTTCATCTGTTCAAGTTACTCAATTGTCTCCGGC
>CAVDEO010000089.1:0-6659 GCA_963607915.1 bacterium | reverse complement strand
TCCGGCTCCGATTCAGTTCTTCAATCACTCTCAGCAGGTACTGTCCGTATTCGTTTTTCAGCATCGGCTGCGCGAGACTGCGCATCTTCTGCTCGTCAATCCAGCCCATGCGGTACGCTATGCCCTCAAGGCATCCGACCTTCAGCCCCTGCCTCTTTTCGATGACCTCTATGAAGGTCGAGGCTTCCGAAAGACTGTCGTGCGTGCCGGTGTCCAGCCATGCGAATCCTCTTTCGAGCGTCTTGACCATCAGATCCCCCGTCTCAAGAAACCTCTGGTTGACCGTGGTGATTTCGAGTTCTCCCCTTGCTGACGGCTTTATGTTTTTGGCGACATCCACCACCCTGTTCGGATAGAAATACAGCCCTACGACAGCGTAGCTGGATTTCGGATGCTCCGGTTTCTCTTCAATCGACAGGCACCGGCCCTCCTCGTCGAACTCGGCCACGCCGTACCTCTGCGGATCCGCCACCCTGTAGCCGAACACCGTGGCCTTGCCTTTTCCGGTGTCAGCCACGGCTTCCCGGAGCAATTCCATGAAGCCGTTGCCGTGGAAGATGTTGTCTCCGAGCACAAGGCAGACATCGTCGTCTCCGATGAACTGCTCTCCGATTATGAAGGCCTGCGCGAGACCGTCCGGAGAAGGCTGTTCCGCATAACTGAAGCGGACTCCGAAATCGCTCCCGTCACCGAGAAGTCTTCTGAAGGCGGGCAGGTCGACGGGCGTCGAGATAATCAGTATGTCCCTGATACCGGCGAGCATGAGTGTCGAAACCGGGTAATAGATCATCGGTTTGTCGAAAATCGGCAGCATCTGTTTGCTGACCCCCTTGGTGATGGGGTAGAGACGGGTGCCGGAACCTCCGGCCAGAACTATGCCTTTCATTGCTGTATCTGGATTTTTGAAAATTCGGGATAGAGTTCATCCCCGAAATTGAACGGGCTTCCGATGCTGTCCAGAGTCGGATGACGGCGGTCTTTTTCAGAAAGCACCACCTTGTCTTCGGGAAGTCTCCAGTCGATGCCGAGGGCCGGGTCGTTCCACGCGATGGCCCCCTCGCTCTGCGGAGCGTAGAAATTGTCGCATTTATACTGGAACACGGCCTCGTCCGACAGCACGGCGAAACCGTGGGCGAATCCACGGGGGATGAAAAGCTGCCTGTGATTGTCTCCGGTCAGTTCGACCGCGACATGTCTCCCGAATGTCGGCGAGCCGTTCCTTATGTCAACGGCCACGTCGAGCACTGCCCCGCGCACCACTCTCACGAGCTTGCTCTGCGCGAACGGCGGCTTCTGGAAATGCAGCCCCCGGAGCACCCCGAGGCGGGACTTGCTTTCGTTGTCCTGCACGAATCTCAGTCCGCGTACCTGCGAACAGAACTCCCTTTCCGAGAATGACTCGAAAAAATATCCCCTGTCATCTCCGAAAACCTTCGGCTCGATGATGACGACCCCTTCTATTTCTGTTTTGACTATGTTCATATTTTCCGGATTCCGGACATTCCCCGTGTCCGCAATCCCGCAAAATTAGGCATAATCCCATAGTTTTGCAATATTGTCCGTATTGAACTATCTTTGCAGCCCCGTTCAGGCACGGGATGAGGAATTTCCGGAGCCGGCGGGTGTGCGGCATGTCGCCGGAACTGTGCAACTTTTTCCGGACAGGAGGCATCTATATGGTTTTGTCGTGTTAAGTTTATGGAAAAGCGTCCTCTGATCAGCATCGTGACTCCTGTCTATAATGTGGAAAAGTTTCTTCCGCAGTGTATAGACTCCATTCTGGCTCAGACATTCACCGACTGGGAACTCATACTCGTCGATGACGGCTCAACTGACGGCTCGGCCGGAATCTGCGACCGTTATGCCGAGAAAGATTCCCGCATCCGTGTGCTTCATAAAGAAAACAGCGGTCAGTCCGACAGCCGCAACATAGGCGTGTCGATGGCGCGTGCCGACCTTGTAGGATTTGTGGACAGCGACGACTGGATTGAACCCCAGATGTACGAAAAACTTTACGACACACTCATCGGAAGCGACGCCGACATCTCAATCTGCGGCTACTACACGAGCTATGTCAACCGGGAAAGCAAATCCTGTGACTCCGGAGAGACCGTCGTATTCTCCGGCAAGGAAGCTCTCAACCGCATACTCGACGACAAGGTGATTAAAAGCTACCTCTGGGACAAGCTCTACAAGAAGAAAGTGATAACCGAACTGCTTCCGAAGTCACATTACTATGAGGATTATTCCACCATCTTCAAGTGGTTCGCGAATGTGGACAAGGTCGCTTTCTGCCAGATTCCGCTCTACCACTACAGGCAGAGGGCGGGCAGTACGGACCACGACTGCGACCCGCGCAAGAAATATCATTTCTTTCTGGCCGAACGGGAGCGGTTCAACTTCCTCCGGGCGAAAAGGCTGCTTCCCGAAAGACGGCGCGAGTTTGAGGCGAAGGTCGTGAAGTGCGGTGTCCAGGAAATCAAGGAAATCGCCCGCAAGTCCGGTTACGGGAAGACTGCGATGGATTACATATCGATGATAAAGACAGAGATCCAGCCCTATCTGCCGGTTTCCGTCGGCGAACTCGGCGTCAAGAAATATCTCAGGCTGGTTATGGTGCAGCATTTCATCTGGCTGTATCTCAGGACGATGCGTGCCGAACGCCACATCGTTTCCAACAGAATATTGAAAAACAGGGTCTATTATGAATAGCGGCAATGGCGAGAAGATTTGCGCAGAGAAGCCGAAAGCAAGGATGATAGCATTCTATCTTCCTCAGTATCATCCCATTCCTGAAAACGATATATGGTGGGGCAAGGGCTTCACCGAGTGGACGAATGTCGGCAAGGCACGGAAACTGTTTCCGGGACACTACCAGCCGCATGTCCCCGCCGACCTCGGCTACTACGACCTCCGTGTTCCGGAGACCCGTCAGGCTCAGGCCGATATGGCGCGGAAATATGGCATTGAGGGCTTCTGCTGGTGGCACTACTGGTTCGGGAACGGGAAGCGTCTGCTTGAGCGTCCTTTTGAGGAGGTTCTTTCTTCGGGACAGCCGGATTTTCCGTTCTGTCTCGGATGGGCGAACGAATCCTGGCAGGGGTTCTGGCACGGGCTGAGGGGCAGGGAGGTGCTGATTGAGCAGAAATATCCGGGCAGGGAAGACTATGAGGCCCATTTCAACGCAGTGCTTCCGGCTCTGAAGGACAGCCGCTATCTGACTGTGGACGGCAGGCCCATATTTATGGTTTATCGGCCGCTGAACGCTCCGGAGGAGATTGCCCTGTTCATGAAGATATGGCGGAAGATGGCCTCGGAGAATGGCCTGAAGGACATATATTTCGTATGCCAGACCTATGAGCCTGACAGGGAACTCGCTCAGCTTCAGGCACTCGGCTTCGATGCCGTGAACATAGTGCGGATGTATGACTTTGAAAAGAAGCAGCCTTCGGTGAAGAGACGTGCGAAGTTCCTGCACAAGATTTTCCGCTGTCCCACCATAGTCCCCTACGGCAAGGCGAGCCGGTGGTTCGTGGACAGGGAGACGGACAGTCGTGACGGCATCATCCCGACGATAATCCCCAACTGGGACCACTCTCCCCGTACCGGAAAGAAGGCGTTCATACTCCACGGCTCCACCCCGGAACTGTTCCGCGCCCATGTGGATGATGTCCTGGCGGCTTTGCGGGACAAACCGGAGGAGCACAGGATTGCTTTCGTGAAATCGTGGAATGAGTGGGCCGAGGGCAACTATCTCGAACCTGACTTGAAATTCGGGACCGGTTACCTTGAGGTGCTCGGGGAAGAGTTGTTCAAATGAAAACGGTATGCTGTCGATAATAATCTGTTCTGTGTCTCCGGAAAAACTGGAGAAGACGAAGGCCTGCATTGACGCCACGGTGGGTGTCGAGCACGAGTTCGTCGTGATTGACAATAATGTCAGGAAGTGGCCGATCACAAAGGCGTACAACGAAGGCGCAAAGATCGCCCGCTTCCCGTATCTGCTTTTCGTGCACGAAGATGTGCGTTTCCATTCGCAGGACTGGGGGAAATTCATCGTGGACAGACTGCGCGAACCCGGCTGCGGTGTCATCGGATATGCCGGGACAAAGGTGATGTCCGGCAGTTATTCCGGATGGTGTCAGGATCACGATTGGGATGTGTTGTTCCTGTGGCAGGGAACAGCCTCCGGGCGGACTGAACTCAGAGCCACCGGGGTCACTCTGGAGCATCCGTTCGAGGAGGTCGTCACTCTTGACGGGCTTGCGATGTTCATGCGCCGTGAACTGTGGGAGGAGTTCCGTTTCGATGAGGAGTCACTGACGGGATTCCATTGCTACGACGTGGACTTCACTCTGCGCGTCGCCGCATCCGGCCGATACCGCAACTATGTATGCTGTTCACCGTCCGCGTCCATCGAACATATGTCCGAGGGCAATCTCAACCGGAGCTGGTACTCCGACACGATACGTATGCACAAGACTGCCTGGAAAGGGCTGCTGCCTATCTCATGCGTGCCGGGCTACGACTTCGGCTCCCGCGATTTTCTGAGAAAAAAAGAACGCACGGCACATTATTTTCTGCGGAATCTGATTCGTGCCGGATTCCCCGAGAAATATATGGTTTACAGGGAATTCGTGTTTTCCCGTCCGATGACTCTCAAACATATCGGGCATATCTTCGATGACACGCTTCTTCTCTTCAAATCGATGAAAAAGTGAGACCCCGGTGCGGGCAAATCAGAAATAAATTGCTAAATTTGCCGCGATTGGCGTGCCAGTCCCGGGCGGTTGTTTTTGGGCGGGGCGCAAAATCGTGAAAGCTAAACAATTATATAGAATAATTTTATGATTTATTCACACGAAGTGCAGCAGATGTGCTGCGTTGCAAAGGGTCCGAACCACGGTCCCGCTCCAATCCCGGAAGAGGGAAAATGGGTAAAGGCAAAAGAAGTTTCCGACATTTCCGGACTCACTCACGGAATCGGCTGGTGCGCCCCTCAGCAGGGAGCCTGCAAACTTACGCTCAATGTTAAGGACGGAGTCATTCAGGAGGCTCTCGTGGAGACCATCGGATGCTCGGGGATGACCCATTCCGCAGCCATGGCCGCCGAGATTCTTCCGGGCAAGACCATACTTGAGGCGCTCAACACGGACCTCGTCTGCGATGCCATCAACACTGCGATGCGCGAACTTTTCCTCCAGATAGTTTACGGACGTACGCAGTCAGCCTTTTCTGAAGGAGGACTCATGATCGGGGCGGGACTCGAGGACCTCGGCAAGGGACTCCGCAGTCAGGTGGGCACGCTCTACGGCACGCTCGCCAAAGGCCCGCGCTACCTTGAGATGGCCGAAGGCTACATCAAGACCGTCGCCCTCGACAAGGACGACCAGATTTGCGGCTACGAGTTCGTACACCTCGGCAAATTCATGGATCTCGTGAAGAAGGGAGTCGATGCGAACGAGGCTCTCAAGCAGGTGACAAGTTCATACGGACGCTTCTCGAAAGAGGCCGGCGCAGTGAAATATATTGATCCACGTAAAGAATAAGGAGATTTAGCCATGATAAGAGAAGTCAAGTTCGAAAGCCAGGACCGCCGTATCAAACAGATACTTGCTGCGCTCAACGAGAACGGAATCAAAGACATCGAAGAGGCCAACGCAATCTGCGACAAGTACGGTCTCGACCCGTACAAGACTTGCGAGGAAACCCAGCCTATCTGCTTCGAGAATGCGAAGTGGGCCTATGTGGTTGGTTCAGCAATCGCCCTCAAGAAAGGCTGCAAGAATGCGGCTGAGGCTGCCGAGGCGATAGGAATCGGCCTTCAGGCATTCTGCATTCCGGGTTCTGTGGCTGATGACCGCAAGGTTGGTCTCGGACACGGAAACCTCGCCGCGATGCTCCTCCGCGAGGAGACCAAGTGTTTCGCCTTCCTCGCCGGCCACGAGTCCTTCGCCGCCGCAGAGGGCGCGATAAAGATTGCCGCAAAGGCTGACAAGGTCCGCAAGGAACCTCTCCGCTGCATACTCAACGGCCTCGGAAAGGACGCGGCTCAGATTATTTCCCGCATCAACGGTTTCACCTATGTACAGACCAAGTTCGACTACTTCACGGGCAAGCTTGAGATTGTCCGCGAAATCGCCTACAGCGACGGTCCGCGCGCGAAGGTGAAGTGCTACGGAGCTGACGACGTGCGCGAGGGTGTCGCAATAATGTGGCACGAGGGAGTCGACGTTTCCATCACCGGAAACTCCACCAACCCGACCCGTTTCCAGCACCCTGTGGCAGGAACGTACAAGAAGGAGCGCATCCTCGCCGGCAAGCCGTATTTCTCAGTGGCTTCAGGCGGCGGCACAGGCCGTACCCTCCATCCGGACAACATGGCGGCAGGCCCGGCATCATACGGAATGACCGACACGATGGGCCGTATGCACTCTGACGCGCAGTTCGCAGGTTCCTCATCAGTTCCGGCACATGTCGAGATGATGGGATTCCTCGGCATCGGCAACAACCCTATGGTTGGCTGCACGGTGGCCTGCGCAGTGGATGTCGCGACCGCATTGGGCAAATAAGTCCCGGAGGGACCGCGCCGGAGGCGCGAAATACCCCTGACAGGGGTCGCAGACGTCAGTCTGCGGGGGTTAGGAAATCCGAAAGAG
>CAVDEO010000088.1:0-9597 GCA_963607915.1 bacterium | reverse complement strand
ACTGAAATGAAAAAGACATTATCCTCTGTTTTCTCCGTGCTTGCGCTGATTGCGGCGCTCTCGCTCCCCGTCACGGCGGACGCAGATTCGTCGGTTCCGAGGCCCGAATATCCCCGTCCACAGTTCGAACGTGCCGAATGGGTCAATCTCAACGGCGAATGGACATATTCCATCGACAATGTGGCGTCCGGCTACGAGAAAGGATTCTCGAAATCAACGGGGTTCGAGGGGAAAATCCTCGTCCCGTTCTCTCCGGAGAGCAGACTTTCCGGTGTAGGGCATACGGATTTCATCGAAGGAATATGGTATCATAGGAATATCACCGTACCTACGGAATGGGAAGGAAAGAATGTCAGGCTCAATTTCGGAGCAGTCTATTATAAATCAGAAATTTACATCGACGGACGGCTCGTCGGACGGCATTTCGGCGGCACAAGTTCATTTTCTTTCGACATCACGCGTTTCGTCAAGGCCGGACAGAGTCATTCTCTCGTGGTTTATGCCGTCAGCGACCTTCGCGGAGGCAGGCAGCCGGCCGGCAAGCAGTCGCTCCAGCTTCACTCGGTGGCCTGCAACTACACCCGCACCACGGGAATCTGGCAGACAGTGTGGATGGAGCCTGTCAGCGATTCCGCACTTAAGCAGGTACAGGTGGATACTGACATAGACCAGGGTCAGATTGTCGTGAGACCGCTCTTTTTCCACGAGGGCAAATCGACTCTCAAAGTCACCGTCACCGATCCGACCGCCCCGAAAAAGCCTGTGGCACAGAAGACCGTCGTCGCGGCGAACAACTCCGTGGTCGTGCTCCCGATGAAGAAGGCCAGACTTTGGAGTCCTGAAGACCCTTTCCTCTATGATGTGAAATATCAGGTGATTGACCCGGAAGGCAGGGTCGTTGACGAGGTCAGCTCCTATCTCGGAATGCGCAAAGTCCACCTTGAGGGCAACAGGATTTATCTCAACAACAGCCCGCGCTACCAGAGGCTTGTCCTCGACCAGGGCTACTACCCTGACAGCCAGTGGACAGCGCCTTCGGACGATGCTCTCCGCCACGACATCGAACTCTCGATGAAGGCCGGATTCAACGGCGCGAGACTGCACCAGAAAGTCTTCGAGGAGCGTTTCCACTACTGGGCGGACAGGCTCGGCTACCTCACCTGGGGAGAAAGCTCAAGCTGGGGGATGGACACGAACCTTCCGGAGACAGCAAGGAACTTCCTCACCGAATGGGGGGAAATCATCGTGCGCGACCGCAACCATCCTTCAATCATCGTCTGGACTCCGACCAACGAGGAATGGGCTCCGGACAATGTCCAGTACCCCCGCTTTATGGAGGATGTCTATGCCCTCACCAAGCAGCTTGACCCGACACGCCCGGTCAGCGCCGCCAGCGGCGGGACACTAGTGCGCACGGACATCTGGACCGGACACGGCTACGAGCAGAATCCTGAGAAGTTCCGTTCCGATGTCTGGAACGACGGCAGACTGTTCACCTACATCGGACGCAGCAACCGGGGTCTGTTCACGAAAAATTACGGCTTCAACAGCGAGGCTGTCGCAGGAACTTACGAATATCAGGAATATGACGGCAGGATGCCTTATGTCTTCGACGAATACGGAGGAATCAAGTGGACGAACGAAGCGGACATGAAGGCCGCCGCGAACAATCAGGGCGTTTCCTGGGGCTACGGCGACTCTCCGCGCTCGCTCGAGGATTTCTACACCCGTCTGGAGGGGCTGACCGACGTTCTTCTCTCCCTTTCGGATTACATCTGCGGCTACTGCTACACTCAGCTCACCGATGTCGAGCAGGAACAGAACGGACTATATTATTACAGCAGGGACGAAAAATTCGACATGAACCGGATCCATGCCATTTTTTCAAAAATACCGGAAAATTACAAATAATTACATATCAATATGTTAAAAGTTAATATGGGAGGCTGCGACTCCTTTGTGAACAACGCGGAAGTAAAGGAATATACACAGAAGGCGGTTGACGCCCTCAAAATTCTTGAAGACGGAACAGGTGCGGGGAACGACTTCCTCGGATGGAAGCATCTTCCTTCGCAGACTCCGGAATCGCTCATCGCAGACTGCGAGGCAATCCGTGACGACTGGAAGTCCAAGGGTGTGAATCTCGTCGTCGTAATCGGAATCGGAGGTTCATACCTCGGCGCGAAATGCGCTCTCGAGGCTCTGTCGCACTCTTTCGCGAAACAGCTCGCGGACAAGGGCGGCGCTCCTGAGATTGTCTTCGCCGGGAACAATCTTTCCGAGGAATACATCTCCGAACTGATGGATCTCGTCGCGGAGCGCAATGTCGCCACCGTCGTGATTTCCAAATCAGGCACGACCACCGAGCCGGCTGTGGCGTTCCGCATCATCAAGCAGTACATCGAAGGCAGATACGGCACGGAGGAGGCTGCACAGCGCATCGTGGCCGTCACAGACGCGCACAAGGGCGCGCTCAAGTCGCTCTCGACCCAGGAGGGCTACAGGACATTCGTCATCGAGGACAATGTCGGAGGCCGTTTCTCCGTGCTCACTCCGGTGGGCATTCTCCCGATTGTGCTTGCCGGATTCGACATCCGCAGGATGCTGGAGGGAGCTGCCGCGATGGAAAAGGCCTGCGCAGTCCCTGCGGAGGAGAATCCTGCCCTCCAGTATGCTGCAATGAGGAATCTTCTTCACGCAAAGCACGGCAAGGCTGTCGAAATCCTCGTGTCCTACAATCCGAAGCTCCAGTATCTCGGCGAGTGGTGGAAGCAGCTCTACGGCGAGTCCGAGGGCAAGGACGGCAAGGGCATATTCCCTGCATCCGTAAGTTTCACCACCGACCTCCACTCTATGGGCCAGTACATCCAGGACGGCGTGCGCATGCTTATGGAGACGGTCATCACCGTGGAGAAGTCACAGCGCAGCGTGGTCATCGAAAACGATGCGCAGAATCTTGACGGGCTGAACTTCCTCGCCGGCAAGCACGTGGAGGAGTGCAACGCGATGGCCGAACTCGGAACTAAACTCGCGCATATCGACGGAGGCGTGCCTCAGCTTGGCGTGAGCATCGAAAAAATCGACGAGTACAACCTCGGAGAGTTGTTCTATTTCTTCGAGAAGGCCTGCGGAATTTCGGCCTATATCCTTGGCGTGAATCCGTTCAACCAGCCTGGTGTCGAGGCCTACAAGAAGAATATGTTCGCGCTGCTGAACAAGCCGGGGTATGAGGCTCAGGGCGAGGCGCTCAGAAAGCGGATTCAATAAAAGACGGATGCATTGCATGTCTTGTCAGAATCCTTTGGCTAAGAAACTTGTTATATGATGACTAAGAAACAGTTATATCCTTTGAAGTTCATCCCCATCGCGTCCAGGCGCGTCTGGGGAGGGAACTCTCTGATCAAAGTCCTCGGAAAGGATTTCGTCGAGTCCGATGAAGACGGGAACGAAGTTCATCTGACGGAGAACGACCTGATAGGGGAGAGCTGGGAGCTTGCCGATATGGGCGAGCAGGACTCTCTCGTGAGCGAAGGCTGGCTTGCCGGCAATTCGATAGGCGACATAATGGAGACCTATCTCGACAGAATCACCGGCGATGCCGCCTATGCGTGGTTCGGGCGGCAGTTTCCTCTGCTGATAAAGTTCCTCGACATCCACCAGAAGCTTTCCGTGCAGGTCCATCCTGACGACAAGGTCGCGGAACAGCGTTACGACTCTCTCGGCAAGGCGGAAATCTGGTACATACTCGACGCGAAGCCCGAGGCCAAGGTCTATATGGGCTTCAGGCGTGAGACTTCGGCTCAGGAGTTCTACGACGCCTGCAAGGCCGGGACGGCTCACGAGCTGCTGAACGTGATCCATCCGAAGAAAGGCGATGCGATTTTCATCACCCCGGGAACGGTGCACGCGGCTGAGGGAGGGATACTCGTAGCCGAGATTCAGGAGTCGTCCGACATGACTTTCCGCCTCTACGACTGGGGGAGGGAGAACAACCCTGCGACCGCCCGCAAGATGCATCTCGAAGAGGCCATAGACCTCATCAATTTCTCACAGTACGACCCTTCGCTCTACCGCCCGGCATCTTCGCAGGATGCCTCACAGGTGAACAACCTGCTTGTGCAGTGTCCTCAGTTCACCGTCAACCGGCTGAATCTCAAGGCGGCTCTGCGCATCAGCCCGGAGCAGTTCGGAAGCTACATCGTCTATGTCTGCGTCAGCGGCTCGGCGGCAATCAATGTCCCGAAAGTCCCAGTGACCGACGACGCCAAGGCGGCTGCGGCGTTCGGCACGGACGCGATGGACATCTACGCATTCCATAAGGGGGAGACCATACTCGTCCCTGCGGACATGCCGGATTTCTACCTTGTCCCGACATCTCCGGACACGGTTCTCCTTGAAGCCACCGACGGTCTGCGCAGCGAGGTTGACGAGTATATCGACCCGGAAGCCCCGGCTGAACTGCCCGAGTAGCAGGCCGTCATAAACGGCGCAGTGCAAGGCTTGCGACGAAGATAAAATCGCGGCAACCTTATGGTTGTGAGGATTTTATCAAGGAGCATAACTGCGCCTTTTATGGCAGTCTAATAGGACTCTTATTATGGACGAAGTAAGAATAGACAAGTTCCTGTGGGCGATTCGCGCCTACAAGACGCGCAGCGAGGCCACCGATGCGTGCAACGGAGGCAAAATCCGTCTGAACGGAGCTGATGTCAAGCCCTCGAAGGCGGTGAGACGCGGCGATACCATCGTCGTCCGCAAGGGAGCCGTGACCTACACCTACCGGGTGCTTGAACCGATTGACAAGCGTCAGGGCGCGAAGACCGTCCCGCAGTTCGCGGACAACCTCACGCCCCAGTCGGAACTCGACAAACTCCACGCCCCGGTTGAAACCTTCTTCCTCAAGCGCGACCGCGGCACCGGCCGGCCGACCAAGAAAGACCGCCGCCAGATGGAGTCCCTCTGGGATGCCCTCGACTCTGACGAATGACGGTCTCCGGCCTCCCCATCATCCATACCTACTTGTCACAAGGGAATCCAGTGTCTCGATGTTGTTCAGCAGACGGATAAGCGAGCGCCCGACCGCAGCCGCCAGATTCACCGGAACGGCATTCCCGATTTGTTTATATTGAGAACTCACATTCCCGGCGAATTTCCAGTCGTCCGGGAATGTCTGAATCCTTGCATATTCCCTGACGGTCAGCGGTCTTGTTTCCGTCGGATGACAGCGTTCCGTCTGTTTCTGGGCAGGTGCGCAGGTCAGGGTGAGGCTCGGCTCGTCAAGCGATAGGCGTCTCGCCATACCGGTTTTCCCGCCACCGAGAAAGTAACTGCCTTTCATATACTCCTTTGCAACATCTTCCGGCAGGTCACGCCAGTCACCGCCCATCGGAACCTGAGCCATCACCTTTTTCTTTTTCTCGGGATATTGCTGCCCTTCGCTGTCCGGGACATCCGTGGAGTAAAGGTCTCCGGCAAAGAACGCGTCCCTGAGCGTCATCACACGATGATATGGCGAAGGCCAGAGATAATTCACGCGGGAAGCGAAGTCATTCCGTACCGCGACAAGAATAAGCCTTTCCCGTTTCTGCGGCACCTTGTACATAATCGCCTTCAGCACGCGGGGAGACACCAGACTGTATCCCAATTCCCCGATGACATTCGTTATCACCGACAAAGTCCGGCCATTGTCGTGCTCCTGCAGGCCTTTGACATTCTCGCACATGAATACTTTGGGACGGATTTCCGAGACGGCACGCGCAAGTTCAAAGAATAACGTGCCGCGTGTCTCCTCGAAGCCCAGACGCTTTCCTGCGAACGAGAACGCCTGACAGGGGAATCCACCGGACAGAAAATCTATCTTGTCCCGGTATGGGGTGAAGTCCATATCGTGAATATCGCCCTCGACAACATTCCACTCCGGACGGTTCATCCTCAATGTCTCACAGGCATTATGGTCGAATTCATTTAGAAGACGGTGGCTGAAGCCCGCCTGTTCCATACCCAAGGCAAGACCGCCTCCGCCAGCGAACAGCTCCACCGACGTATATGGACGTAACGGTCTGATTCCCAATTCATTCTCCCAGCCGTCAGAAAGCATGCGGACAATTTCCGGAACATCGGTTATTTCGTCCAACGACAAATATCCGACACCGTTTTCCGTGGTCTTGAGATGATAATGCCCCGAATCCAGCCACTTCTGGACTGTCAGACGGGACACGCCCATCAAATCCGCAAAATTATTCTGTGAAATCAGCCTGTCTCCGCACATTTTTTCCATCATTTCTGCCTGTATGCCCCGAAGCCTTCGTATGTAGAGAACGCCAGCAGATACAGGCTCTTCAGAACATCCGCATTATTTTTCTTCAAATCGGAGAACACGGTGTTGGATAAAGCCATCTCGCTATTGTCCGTCACGACATCCTCTATAATATCCGGCAAAGCATTGCACAGTTTGAAAAAGCCGAGGCTGTCATTGAACACGATACCGTAGAAACGGTCCATCGACATCCGCCGTATCTTGCTGTGCTGAAACTGCCTTCCGTCAATGGAGACAATCCACGGCTCATCCTTGGCTCGGGTCGATATGGCCTCGACAAGATAACATTGCGCAAGGTCGTCTTCCAACAACTTGTTCTGCATCTTCATATATGTCTTTTGAGAAGACGCGGAATTCATGGTATTATGCTTATTCTTCATTTCAACGAAGATGTGAAGCTCGTGGTTCTCGACATCGAATCCCGCCTCCGGAACAATCCAGCCCATACCGGCATAGTTGAACAGCTGCTGATGGAAATAGCCTATCTTGTTCGTGTTCGACTTGTCAATCTGCCGGAAACATTCGTCCGCGACGACTTCTTCCATCGTCTTTCCATAAACCTTCGCGTCAAAGGTAAGCTTTATCGGATCCACGATGTTTGCGTTGAATTCGTTAAGGTTGATGCTTCTGCGATACTGCAGAACCGTATTTTTCACGTGGGAGTAAATGTCCTCGTCCGAGATGAACCCCAAATTGTAATGTCGCATAACTCAATACTCAAAAAGTGCTCTGCGAAGGTAGCGTTTTTTGTTCAATGTCCGGATATTGCCAAAGAAAAATCAGCGGAGTCCGAACCGATCAGGCGATGCTGACGGATTTATTTGTATCTTCGCGGACATTGCACCGGCCAGTCTGGCTCTGTGCACTGAACAGGATTATGACAGCAACTGCATCTGCGGCGGGATTCGCCGACACCAAACCGCATTACGGAATTCTTGACGGGCTCAGGGGCGTGGCCGCACTTATGGTCGTATGGTATCACATCTGCGAGGGCTATGCCTTTGCGGCCGGGGATGCCGTAATCACAGGACTCAACCACGGCTATCTTGCTGTGGATTTCTTCTTCATCCTCTCCGGGTTCGTGCTCGGATACGCCTATGACGACAGATGGGCCGGAGGATTCACAGTCAGGGATTTCGCAAAAAGGAGGCTCATCAGGCTGCACCCGATGGTGATTATGGGGGCGGTCATCGGTGTCGCGGCATTTCTCATTCAGGGTGGCGTGCAGTGGGACGGAACCCGAGTCGCGACTTCTGCCGTGATGCTCGCCCTGCTCTTCGCGATGTTTATGATTCCGGCGGTTCCTGGATGTCCATACGAGCTGCGGGGCAACGGCGAGATGTTCCCGCTCAACGGCCCCGCCTGGTCGCTGTTCTTTGAATATGTCGGCAACATTCTCTATGCCCTTTTCATCCGCCGGCTTCCGACAAAGACGCTCGCAGCCCTCGCCGCTGTCCTCGGACTGGGTCTCGGAACTTTCGCAATCGGCAATTTTTCCGGCTATGACAGCATCGGCGTGGGTTGGACGCTTGACGGAGTGAATTTCTTCGGAGGCCTGCTGCGGATGCTCTTCCCGTTCACAATGGGAATACTGATTTCCAGGGTGTTCAGGCCGGTCAAGGTCAAAGCGGCATTCTGGATTTGCTCAGCCGTTCTCGCCGCAGTCTTTGCCGTCCCTCATATCAGTTCGGAATGTCTCGCAGCAGAGGACGGCACCGCGCAAATCTGCCTCAACGGAATCTTTGAGACGGTCTGCATTGTCATTCTCTTCCCGGCTCTGCTTTGGACTGCGGCAAGCGACAGTGTCAGCGGACGCACGGAAATCCTCTGCCGTGCCCTCGGTGACCTTTCCTACCCGCTCTACATCACGCACTACCCGGTGATGTACCTTTTCTATGCATGGATGATGCGCACCGGCCGCCACGACTTCCCGTCCACCTGGTGGCAGTCCCTCATCGTCTATGCCGTCTGCGTCCTGCTCGCCATCCTCTGCCTCAATCTCTACGACAAACCTCTCCGCCGTCGGCTTGCCGCAAGGTTTCTGAAAAATTAGACCGAAGTCACAAAAAATGACTATGTTTGCGGGCGAATGGGATGTGTCGGGCGGGTAAGAGATTGGTTTAACATGCTTAAGTAGCTTCAGCGTCCGTATGACGAAACATCAGATAATCACCGTAGGCAAGGATTTGGATTCCATATATCTCGGAATCAAGGAGTTCGCTCCCGAAGTCATACATCTTCTGGCGACAAGGGAGACGAAGGGCACTTATGGGGACATGCTCCGTCTCATATCCCCGAAAATCAAGGTTCACGAATATCTCGTCGGTCTTTACGATGTCGAGGGGATTATGCGTGTATGCGGCGAGATTCAGGAGGCGAACCCCGACGGCGAGTTCATCTACAACCTCTCGGAGGGTACGAAAATCATGGCTATGGCGGCCGGAAAAGTGGCGATGGAGTTCGGTCAGAGGGGGATTTACATCACGCAGGACGGCTACTGGATTGACACCTTCGCCTACCGCCGCAAGCGTCTGACGCAGTCAATCAGCAATGCCGAGTATATGAAGCTCTACGGCAACAGCGTGCGGGAGTTCGAGGATGTCGGGAAGATGAAGGAGCTTGACGTGAACACCGCCTACTATGCCAAGAAGTTCATAGAGAGGAATTTCAATGTCTATTCTGAGGCGAGACGATGGTTTCGCGCCCTGCCCGAACCCAAGCGGGGGAAGTTTTTCTCGGGGAAACTGCATTGTGGCTATCGCATTGAGACTGACGGGGGCACGCTGACGATTTACAAGGGCGCGGATGTTCTCTTCGACTCGGCGTGCAAGCGCAGCTGCGAGATTATGTTCATCGGTCGCTGGTGGGAGATAATTGTGGCGGACGTGGTCTCCCGCTGGGACGAGAAGCGCAGTCCGAAGGCTGAACAGAGCATCTGGAGGGACGTGGTTTTCAACGACGTGGACAAAATTTCCGTCAAGAACGAGGTGGACCTGATGGTGAACGACAGGCAGCGGCTGCTTCTTATCGAGTGCAAGTCCGGCGAGGTGTTCTCGGCGGACATCTTCAAGATTGACGGCGTGCGGAAAACCTACGGAGGCACGGACTCCAAGGCTATTCTGGTGAGCTATCTTCCTCTGAACAAGTCGATTGTGCAGAAATGCGAGGATTTGGGGATATACTGTTTCGCGCCCAAGGATATGCCTTCGCGGGTGGACCACATAAAACTGCTGCCTGAGTGGCTGGATGAGGTTGTGTCTCTCCACGAAATAAAATAGGGG
>CAVDEO010000087.1:0-9780 GCA_963607915.1 bacterium | reverse complement strand
GCTGCGGAGCTCCGCACCACATAAAAAAGAGGATGACCCTTTTTAGTCAGCCTCTCTCTTTTTTGAGTATGTATAGGAGGGCTACAGGGACAGTTTCCTGTAGTTCTCGTAGCGAACTTTCGCGAACTCCTCGGTCTTCTCAAGAAGCTCCGCAGCCTTGTCCGGGAACATCTTGTAGAGGGACGCGAACCTCACTTCTCCCTTGAGGAAGTCCTGGAACTTGCTCCAGTCAGGCTCCTTGGAGTCGAGCGTGAACGGATTCTTGTCCGTACCCTCGAGTGCAGGGTTGTACCTGTAGAGGTGCCAGTAACCGCACTCTACGGCGAGCTTCTCCTCCTTCTGGCTGAGTCCCATGCCGGCCTTGAGACCGTGGTTGATACAAGGGGCGTAGGCGATGAGGAGCGACGGGCCGTCATAGGCTTCGGCCTCCCTGATGGCGTTGAAGTACTGAGCCGGAGAAGCGCCCATGGCAACCTGTGCCACATAGACATATCCGTAGCTCATCGCCATCATTCCGAGATCCTTCTTGCGGACTTTCTTTCCTGAAGCGGCAAACTTTGCAATCGCACCTGCCGGAGTAGCCTTGGAAGACTGTCCGCCGGTGTTGGAATATACCTCGGTGTCAAGAACGAGGATGTTCACGTTCTCTCCGGAAGCGAGCACATGGTCGAGTCCGCCGTAACCGATGTCATATGACGCACCGTCACCGCCGATAATCCACTGGGAGCGTGCAGGGATGTAGTGTTTGTACTCCAGCAGAGCCTTGCAGGTGTCGCAGCCGCAGGCCTCCATGAGCGGAACAAGTTTGTCGGCGATTTCGCGGGTGAGTTTCGCATCGTTGCGGTTCTCAAGCCACTGCGTGAAGAGCGCCTTCATCTCGTCCGAGCAGCAGCTGCAGGACAGCCCCTGCTCCATGAGCTTCGCCACGGTGGCGCGCGCCCTGTCGGAGCCGAGTTTCATGCCGAGACCGAACTCGCAGAAGTCCTCGAAGAGGGAATTGGCCCAGGCCGGACCATGACCCTGTGCATTTGTGCAGTACGGGGTTGCAGGGAATGACGCTCCGTAGATGGATGAACATCCGGTCGCGTTCGCAATCATCATATGGTCGCCCCAGAGCTGCGTGATGGTCTTGATGTACGGAGTCTCGCCGCAGCCCGCGCAGGCGCCGGAGTACTCGAAGAGAGGCTGTGCGAACTGTGCGTTCTTCACATTGCCGGCCTTGTTGAGTATGTCCTCCTTGTAGCCGATGTGGGAGTGCAGCCAGTCGAAGTTCTCCTGTTCCTGGAGGTCTTCCTGATATGAAACCATCTCGAGAGCCTTCTCCTTTGCCGGGCAGACGTCGACGCAGTTGCCGCAGCCGGTGCAGTCGGCGACTGAAACCGAAAGTGCATAGCTGTATTCCTTGAGCTGAGCCTTTCCGGCCGCTTTCTTCACGCTTGCAGGAGCACCCGCAGCCTCTTCTGCGGTGAGGATGAACGGACGGATGGCTGCGTGAGGGCAGACGAACGCGCAGGTGTTGCACTGGATGCAGTTCTCGCTCTTCCATTCCGGAACCTTGACCGCGACACCGCGCTTCTCATAAGCTGATGTCCCGGCAGGCATCGTTCCGTCCTGAATTTCGATGAACTTGCTGACCGGAAGCCTGTCGCCGCACTGGGCGTTGACCTCATCGGCGATTTCCTTGACGAACGAAGGAGCGAGGCGGTCCTTGTGAGGATTCTCGAACTTTGCGGTGATGTCCTTCCAATCGGACGGAATCTCCACTTTCGTATATTCCCCTCCGCGGTCAACCGCAGCGTAGTTCATATTCACGACATTCTCTCCCTTCTTGCCGTAGCTCTTGAGTATGGCCTGCTTCATATAGGTCACGGCCTCCTCGTAAGGGATGATGTTAGTAATCTTGAAGAATGCGGACTGGAGAATGGTGTTTGTCCTTCCGCCGAGTCCGATTTCAGCGGCGATTTTCGTCGCGTTGATGATGTAGAGGGATATGTTCTTCCTTCCGATTATGCCCTTCACATGGTCAGGAATCCTTTCGAGGGTCTCTTTTTCGTCCCAGAGGCTGTTGAGCAGGAGAGTTCCGTTCTGCTTGATGCCGGCGAGCACGTCATACTTCGAAAGGTATGACGGCACATGGCAGGCCACGAAGTCAGGGGTGGATACGAGGTAAGGAGCCTTTATCGGGAGGTCGCCGAAGCGCAGGTGCGAGCAGGTGTATCCGCCGGACTTCTTGGAATCGTAGTCGAAGTAGCCCTGGGCATATTTCTGCGTGTGGTCACCGATAATCTTGATGGTGTTCTTGTTCGCTCCCACCGTTCCGTCTGAACCGAGACCGAAGAACTTGCACTCAGTCGTGCCCGGTTTCATTATGGAGATTTCCTCCTTGACTGGGAGGGACTTGAAGGTCACGTCATCGACGATTCCGATGGTGAAGTCATTCTTAGGCTCGGCGAGTTCGAGGTTTTCATAGACGGCGACAATCTGTGCCGGAGTGGTGTCCTTTGAAGAAAGTCCGTAGCGGCCGCCTACGATGAGAGGGGAGTTCTCCTGTCCCTGGAAGAGAGTCTTTATGTCAAGGTAGAGCGGTTCTCCGAGTGAACCCGGCTCTTTCGTCCTGTCGAGAACGGCGATTCTCTTCACGGTCTTAGGCAGAGCCTTGAGGAAATATTTCGCCGAGAACGGACGGTAGAGGCGCACGATCATGAGTCCGACTTTCTTTCCTTCCTTCTCGAGGTGGTCGATGGTCTCCTTGATCGTTTCGGTCACCGAACCCATGGCGATGATTATGTTCTCGGCCTCGGGGTCTCCGTAGTAGTCGAACGGACGGTAGCTCCTGCCCGTAAGCTCGCTGATTTCGCCCATATACCTTGCGACGATGTCAGGAACTGCGTCGTAGGCTCCGTTGCAGGCCTCGCGTGCCTGGAAATATACGTCGCCGTTCTGTGCGGAACCGCGTGTCACAGGCGCATCCGGATTGAGGGCGCGCTCCCTGAACCTTGCGAGAGCCTTGGTGCTGATCATCCCCTTGAGAGCGTCTTCGTCGAGAAGCTCAATCTTCTGAATCTCGTGAGAGGTGCGGAAGCCGTCGAAGAAGTGGAGGAACGGGATGCTTGACTTGATTGTCGAGAGGTGTGCCACCGCAGCGATGTCGAGCGCCTCCTGCACAGAAGCCGAAGCAATCATCGCGAACCCGGTCTGGCGGCAGGCCATCACGTCCTGGTGGTCTCCGAAGATTGAAAGGGCGTGTGACGCGAGCGCCCGGGCGGAAACATGGAAAACTGTCGGAAGCTGCTCGCCGGCAATCTTGTACATGTTCGGAATCATCAGGAGAAGTCCCTGTGACGCGGTGAAGGTCGTGGTGAGAGCGCCTGCCTGAAGAGAGCCGTGCACAGCTCCGGCGGCACCGCCCTCGGACTGCATCTCAGTCACTTTCACGGTCTCTCCGAATAGGTTTTTCTTGCCCTTCGCCGCCCATTCGTCGACATATTCTGCCATTGTCGACGACGGCGTGATTGGGTAGATTGCCGCGTGCTCACTGAACAGATAAGCCACGTGAGCGGCGGCATAGTTTCCGTCACAAGTGACGAATTTCTTTTCGTTTGCCATAACTAATCAATTGATATTGTTTTATAAAACATGTTTTTGTTTCTTTTTCTTTCCGTGCACGCTAACGGAGTGGCGCGAAAGCATTCGCAAAGTTACTCAAATTTTGCGGTTCCTGAAAATATTTTCACGTTTTGCGGCCGTCAGCTTTGTCGTTTCTGCCGATTGTCATCCGGAAGTCGCGATGTGTCGGAATTTAGTCGTATATTCGCCATCTCAATTCGGTATTCGGAAATATCGGGAAATGCTATGGAAACAGGATATGTGTTAATCGCTCTGACCGGCGGACTTGTTGTCGGTCTTCTTGTCGGATGGGGAATCGCCCGCAAGATTTATCGGGAAATGATGGCGGCTCAGGAGTGCCGCTTCGACGAGTCTCTGGCGAAGGTCAGCGCACAGCTTCGGGCGGAGACGGAGGATATGCTGAAACAGCGCCAGCAGGAGTTTTCCCGGTCAAGCGCAGAGAACATCGGGCAGATTGTCGGCCCGCTGAAGGACACGATAGACCGGATGAAGCAGGCGATGAATGACAGCACGCTCAGGCAGACCGCCATGAGCGGGGAAATGAAGGCGGGAATCGAAAACATGATGAAACAGAGCGAGGCCGCGAGGAAGTCCGCCGATGAGCTCGCCCGCGCTTTCCGCCACGGAAACAAGGTGCAGGGGGACTGGGGCGAGGCAGTACTCGATGAACTGCTCACCTCTCAGGGACTTACGAGGGGCGTCCATTACGATGTGCAGACTGTCCTGCGCGATGCGGAAGGGCAGACTCTGAAATCCTCGACCGGAGGAGTCCTGCGTCCCGACATAATCCTCCATCTGGACGAACGGCGGGACGTGATAATCGATTCGAAGGTCTCGCTGACGGCGTTCATGGACTATGCTAATGCCGAAAACGATGAAGACCGCAGGCGTTTTCTCGACGCGCACATAGCGAGCCTCAAGGCTCATGTCCGGGAATTGTCAGCGAAGGATTACTCTTCGTATGTGACCGCGCCGAAACAGAGGATGGACTATGTGATTATGTTCGTCCCGAACACGGGGGCGTTGTGGACCGCTCTGAACGCCCAGCCTGACTTGTGGCGCAAGTCTATGGAAATGAATGTGTTCATCGCTGATGAACAGACTCTTTTCGCGGCTCTGCGCATCATAAACATGACATGGCGGCAGATTGCGCAGGTCCAGAATCAGGAAAAGGTCTTCTCGCTCGCGAACGAGCTTATGGACAGGGTGGGGCAGTTCATGAAGAAATACCGTGAAATCGGTGACGCGCTCGACAAGGCCCGCAAGTCCTATGATGACGGGGAACGCAAACTTCAGCCTTCCGGGCAGAGCATACTCCAGACCTGCGCGAAACTTGAGCGTCTCGGCGCTTCCCAGAGTTCCAGAAATCCGCTTCCGCAGCTGGCCGATGCCGAAACTGCGGAGTGAGTGTCAGTTCGGATCCACATCGAGGGTTATGTGAGAATCGTATTTCCGCTCGGAGGCGAAACTGTGCACAATCTTTCCGATTGCAGCCTTGTTCGCGGAAAGCATCCTGTCTTTCGGAAGGCTGACGCGGATGAGACGGATGTATTCGTCGCTGACCTTGTCGATGGCCGGGGCGAAGGGCGGGGTGACATCCACACCGTCTCCGGGGACAGCCCCCTCGCTCCGCAGCATCAGGGAAAGAATGCCGGCGAGTCTCTCAAGCCTGTCCTCCCTGACATCCCTGACTATGATGTTTAAAATTCTGGTGTACGGCGGATAGCGGAATGTCTGTCTTTCCCGCAGCAGTCCGGCTCTGTGTTCCGCCGCAGTCTGCGGCGGTTCTTCTGAACTCCCGTCGGCAGACAGGGTGGCAGGCGAACGCCCCTCATTCAGAAGCATCTGATACACCGGATGTTCCGGCTGCTCCGTCTGAATCGCGAAGATGCCTTTCTGACCCCTCCTTGAGCACCGTCCCCTGAATTGTTCAAGAATCTGCAGCGCCTTTTCATCGGCGCGGAAATCCTGTTGCCCGAGCAGCGAATCGGCCTGCAGTACGGCCACGAGGTTGAGGTTGTCGAAATCAAATCCCTTTGTCAGCATCTGTGTGCCGAGCAGGATGTCAATCTTCCCGGCGGCAAAATCCTTGAGTACGGTCTTCTGCCATCCTGCCTTGGCGCTCGTCTCCGAGTCGAGCCTTGCGACTGTCCGCTCCGGGAAGATTGCCCTCAGTTCTTCTTCAATCTTTTCCGTGCCGGCCCCGAAGGCAGCCAGTTGTCCGTCGCACTCCGTGGCGCTGTCGGGTCGGAGGTGTGGAATGTGCTCCGACCAGGCTCTCACATAGCCGCAGTGGTTGCATATGAGCCTGTTGCGTGACTTCTGCCAGTTGAGGCTGACATTGCAGTGCGGGCAGCGGATTATCGCTCCGCATTCGCTGCATTGTACTGTTGTCGCGTAGGATCTCCTTGCCCGCAGAACCATCACCTGACCTCCGCCGTCGAGGCTTTCCCGGATGAGCGTGATGAGTTTCCGTGATATGGAGCCGACCATTCCCCTTTTCTTCCTCTCCGCATTGGTGTCTATGACGGTGACCTCCGTTTCTTCTCCCCCGTGGAAGCGCTTGGTCAGAAAAATCTGGCGGAACCGTCCGCAGGCGCAGTTGTAGAGGGACTCGAAGGATGGGGTGGCCGAGCCGAGCAGTATGTTGCAGTGCTGTAGTGACGCGAGCATGAGCGCCACGTCGCGGCCGTTGTAGCGAGGGGCGGGGGAGTCCTGCTTGTAGGAGCCGTCGTGTTCCTCGTCTACGACAATCAGTCCGAGTTCGTGATGGGGCAGAAACAGTGCCGACCGCGTTCCCAGAATGATGTATGGCCGGATCCGGTCTTCAGCGGCCCCGATGACTCCGGTCTTTTCTTTCGCGGTGAGTCCCGAATGGAAGCATTTCAGACTTGTGCCGAAATGAGCGGAAAGCCTTTCTTCCAGCTGCCGGCTCAGGGCGATTTCCGGCACGAGGTAGAGCACGTTCTTTCCGGAGAGCAGCGTCTCCTGAACCAGTTTCATGTATATCTCGGTCTTTCCGGATCCGGTGACACCCTGAAGCAGAGCCGGCCTGCCTTCGCGGAATGCGGCTTTCACGGCATCATATGCCTCAGTCTGAGCCTCCGTGAGGCTTATGCCTCCGTAATCTGCCCGGCATCCGTTTCCCGTCTCATCATTCAGAATCTTCCCTGTCTCCGTCTCCTTTTCCGTCTCCTTTTCCGTCTCCTTTTCCGTCTCCTTTTCCGTATCCTTTTCCGTATCCTTTTCCGTATCCTTTTCTGTCTCCTTTTCTGTCTCCTGTCCTCGCTCTTGTTCTTTCTTCCTCGCCCTCTCCTTCTTTGTCGCCTGCGCTTTCTCTCTCTCCGCTTTCGCTTCCGTGCGCTTTTTCCCCTTGTCTGCCAGTTTTACATTGGGGTAGGACATCTTATAGACCTCTCCCACACTGCACATGTAATAGGCCGCAATTCTCCTCCAGAACTCAATCTCCTCAGCCCTAACTGGCGGCAAGTCAGACACTTCCTCAATCTGTCTGACCTTTTCCGGGTCAGTCGTCGGGCTTATGTTCACCCTGCTCACCACGGCCAGATATTCCTTCCCGGCGAATTTCACCTTCACCAGACTCCCCACGCCTACATTCCCCACGCCTACATTTTCCACACCCACGCTTCCCATCTCTGCGCATTCCCCGCCCACGCTCTCCAGGCCTACGCATCCCGCATCTGCCGGACAGTCCGTACCGTTTCCCACAATCCGTTTCACTTCCGGCAAGGCATAGACCGGCTCCCACTCAAGTTTGAGCGGTACGATGACAGATATGAATCCGGTTTCAAACATCCCGACAAATTTACTCAAATTTTTGCTAAGTCTTGTTCGGTTGAGGTGTTTCCGGACGCATCGCGTCCGTTGCCTGAAATAAAAAAGGACAGCAGGCGGCACAAGCCGCCGCGATGAAGTGACGGAGTGTAACGTAGGAACGGAGTCGCCCGACGAAACGCAGTGAAGTCGGTATGCCCCTGACAGGGGCTGTCGGCGAAAGCCGACTGGGGTTGAGGTGTTTTCGGACGCATCGCGTCCGTTGCCTGAAATAAAAAAGGACAGCAGGCGGCACAAGCCGCCGCGATGAAGTGACGGAGTGTAACGTAGGAACGGAGTCGCCCGACGAAACGCAGTGAAGTCGGTATGCCCCTGACAGGGGCTGTCGGCGAAAGCCGACTGGGGTTGAGGTGTTTTCGGACGCATCGCGTCCGTTGCCTGAAATAAAAAAGGACAGCAGGCGCTGTCCTTTTTTATTTCAGGCAAATCCGTAAGCCGGGTTCTGTTTTAGTCTGTCATTTATCTTCGCAACCTACCCCTCGGCAGCGGGCGGGCAGCCCTTGATTGCCGATATATTTGGTCTTGCAGGTCCCGGATCCGTACCCCGAGCGTGTCGCCACGGCCGGTCGTGAGCTCTTGCCTCACGTTTTCACCCTTGCTGCGGCCGGGCCGTTCCCGTAGGCGTGCCCGCACCTCTGATGCAGCGGTTATTTTCTGTTACGGTGGTCATAAAGTTGCCTCCATCAGTGCTTTCCACTGCGGGATGCCCTGTCCTGCCCGGACTTTCCTCACCCTTTCGGGCGCGACAAACCGATTTACCTGTATTTCGACCCCTCCCGTCCCCTCGAAGGGGAAGTCGTGCTCCGTGCACACTATCGCGCGGGCCTGCGCTTCGTTGTTCTCCGCACGGCGCTCGTGCGCCTGTATTTCGACCCCTCCCGTCCCCTCGAAGGGGAAGTCGTGCGCTTTTTATCTCGCCCGGCGCTCGCGGCGTTCGTTGCGGGCCTCGATGCGGTGAACTTCTCGTTCGAGAGCCGGAGTGATGTCCTCACAGTGCTTGTGGCACTGGGCCGATAGCGTGTACATACGTCCTATGCAGAAGTTCGAGTGCGTGCAGCCGCTGCAATGGTTCTCGTCGGCCTTGAGCTTGTTGACGAAATCGGGGTCTTCAAGCACGGCGCGTCCCATCTGGAAGAGCGGAAAGCCGTTTTCAAGAACCTTGCGGGCATCTTCGCCGGTGGTGACTCCGCCCACATAGATGAACGGGTAGTCCGGCATCGCCGCCCTGAACTTGAGCGCGTCCTCCATGAAGAACAGGTGTCTGAACGTCTCTGTCGGGCAGACCGCCCACGCACCGAGATGCAGGCCTATCTTGAGCCACCAGAAGGACTTGGGCATATAGTGTGCGATGGCCTTGGTCGGAAACTCTCCGCGCATCACATACATCGGTGCGCGGCTCACGAATCCTCCGGAGAGCGTGATGGCGTCGACTCCGAGCCTGCGGAGCTCTTTCGCCACTTCAATCAGTTCGTCCACCTCCTGACCGCCTCTGAAGCCATCGCGGGTGTTGAGCTTGGCCGTCACCGCAATCTTGCCGTCAGCAGCCTTCACAACCTCGCGTATACACTCCCTCATAAAGTTCATCCGGTTGTCGAGACTTCCGCCGTAGCGGTCGTGACGGCGGTTGGTCCACGGGGAGAGGAACTGCGAGATGAGGTAGCCGTGTCCCGCGTGAATCTCGACGCAGTCGAATCCAGCCTTCATCGCGAGCCTCACCGCGTCACCGTATGACTTCACGACGAAATCTATGTCCTCCTGCTTCATCTTGCGGTAGAAGGTGGGGGAATAGAGATTGAATCCGTTGCTTGCCCCGATAGGAGTCTGTCCGCAGGTGCGCCTGTGGGTCATGTTCCCGCAGTGCCCGAGCTGGATGCTGGCTTTCGCCCCCTCGGCGTGCACCGCATCGGTGAGCCTCTTCAGCGCCGGCACAATCTCCTCGCGCATCCACAGCTGGGAGTCGAAGCTGATTCCGCTCTGACACACAGCCGCATATGCGACGGTCGTCATCCCGATGCCGCCGCGTGCCACCGCCCTGTGGTAGTTGAAAAGCTCATCCGTGGGGGCGTTGTCCCTGCCCATCCCCTCGAACGCCGCAGAACGTATCGTCCTGTTTCTCAGTTCAATGGGCCCGAGCCTGTACGGTGTAAATATTTCACTCATATTATATTGTGTGATTTTATCAATCAATTCATAAAATGGTTTGAGATTCCTAAGTATTCAAATCTCACCATATGTAGGGTATGAGGTTCTTCTTATGCAGCGAAGTATATTCCTCGCCGAACTCCTCTTCATATTTCT
>CAVDEO010000086.1:8827-9938 GCA_963607915.1 bacterium | reverse complement strand
AACCATATCCTTCGCAGATTATCCGATTTCCTGCGTCCTCGTGCCTTTCTTTCCGGGGCTGATAATCATGAAACAGATGGCGAAGATGGCGAGGGCTATGCCTATGACTATGTTCCAGGACATCTTTTCTCCGAATACGAGCGTGCCGACGAGTATGGCGGTGAGCGGTTCGAAGACTCCCATCACGGATGCTTTCGTCGCTCCGATAATCCGTGTCGCGGCGGCGAGGGTGGCGGTGGAGATGACCGTGGGGATGACGGCGAGCAGCACGAGGTTTATCCACATCGAGGAGTGGCTGTTCAGGATCCCGAAATCCCGAATCATCGAAATCTCTCCCAACTGGCTGCCTATGACCGCTATGCATCCGAACACGAGGCTTCCGACTCCGAGGGTGTAGAAGGTGAGCACGTCGTTAGTAAGTGACTGAAGGCAGAGTTTGCGGTTTATGAGGACGATGAAGACTGCATAGGCCAGCGCGGAAAAGAAGGCGAGCAGGATTCCCTCCCATCTTACCGGCTGCGATGAGTCATAGTTGCAGAGGAAAAGAATAGCGATGAATGTCACAGCGATGGAGACCCAGGTCTGCCAGGACGGATAGACCTTGAGCAGGACCATAATCAGGGCGACAAGGGTGGGGTAGAGGAAAATCATCGTCGTGGCGATGCCCGAGGGGATGTAGTTGTAGGAGAGGAACAGCCCGAGGCTGCTGCTCGAGAACAGCAGACCGAGCAGAATCAGCCATCCCAGCTGCCTTTTCGACACGGCGAACTGTTTTTTCGTGGTGAAAATGATTCCGGCGAGCACCAGCGCGGCCACCGTGTAGCGCACGAACAGCACCGTGTCGGCCGACACTCCGGCCTTGAGAAGGGGCATCGCGAACAGCGGGTTCATCCCGTAGGTCACCCCGGTGATGATTCCCGCAAAATATCCCCATATTTTCAGACCCCTCCCGGATGTCATGAGACCCCTCCCGTCCCCTTGAAGGGGAAGTCGTGCTCCGTGCGCGCTGTCGCACACTGCCATCGCTCCGCTGTTCTCCGCACGGCGCTCAAGCGCCTTGTCGTTGTTCATATTGAAATTTTGTTTTTGTTACTTGGTAATCCTTGAAAAA
>CAVDEO010000086.1:0-8747 GCA_963607915.1 bacterium | reverse complement strand
AAAAGAATGTCGGGGAGAAAAAATATCCATGCGTTAAATGTCCGGGCGTAAAGAGGTTAGTAAGCGTTAAGGATTACTTATCGTAAAAATGTTATGGAAGGAACGGCAACGGTCATAAAACATACCGGCAGTCACTACCTGCTGACGCGGCTTCCGCAGTGGAAGCCTTTTCCGGCGGTGCTGCGCGGAAAGGTGCGGCTCGGAGGGAGCAGCGCCACGAATCCGGTGGCTGTGGGCGACAGAGTCGAGTTTCACGCGGACGGCGGCTGTGCCGGAGACGGAAGCGTTCCGGCCACCGAAACCGCTCCGGCAGCCATCACGGCCATACTTCCGCGCCGCAACTACATCATCCGCAAGTCGGTGAACCTCAGCCGTCAGGCGCATATCATCGCCGCCAATGTGGACCGCGCTTTCATCGTCGTGACCCTCGCTTTCCCGGAGGTCAAGCTTCCTTTCATCGACCGTCTGCTCGTCACCTGCGAAGTCTACGGGGTGAAGCCCGTCATAGTCCTGAACAAGATTGACATCGTAGAGGAATTCCGGGAGGATTTTGCTCAGGCATACGGAGATTTCCGGCGGATATACTCAAGCGCAGGTTACCGCATAATGGAGGTTTCGGCGAAGACGGGGGCGGGAATTGATGAACTGCGCACGCTCTGCCTTGAAAAACCGGAGGTCGGAGACGGGGACAAACCCGGGAATGTCGCCGGCGACGGGGGCGGAGACAAATCCCGGAACGAATCCGGTGACGGAACGCCGTGCATATCCCTCTTTTCCGGAGTTTCCGGAGTGGGCAAGTCGTCACTGATAAAGGCGCTTGACCCGAAGCTCGACCCGAAGACCGGCCTGATTTCAGAGGCGCATCTTCAAGGGCGGCACACCACGACATTCTATGAGATGTATCCCCTCTGCGGGGGCGAGGGCTGCATAATCGACACTCCCGGCATCCGGGGATTCGGACTCGTCGACCTCGAACCGGAGGAAATATCCCTTTATTTCCCGGAAATGCTCCGGACATCTGCGGACTGCCGCTTCACCCCCTGCACCCACACCCACGAACCCGGATGCGCGGTGAAGGCCGCCGTGGAGGAAGGGGCAATCAGTCCGGAACGATATGCCTCCTATCTCGGGATGTTGGAAGAATACACGAAATACCGCAAATGAAGCATGGGACAATCAAAAAGTCCAGAAGATTGGAGGTGAATTTTTAATCAGCCTCTTAATAAAGATTGGAGGTGAATTTTTAGTCAGCCTCTTAATGAAGTATGAATATAATATCGTCAAAAGGCATAAACAGAGAAATATTCGCGCTCGCGCTGCCGAGCATACTCGCCAACATCACCGTGCCCATCGTGGGGCTGGTTGATATGGCCGTGGCGGGGCACCAGCCTGCGGGGGGCCTTTCCACCGCGACATTCATCGGCGGTGCGTCCATCGGATCTATGCTCTTCGACCTGCTCTACTGGAACTTCACTTTCCTGCGGGTGGGCACCGGCGGAATGACCGCCCAGGCCTTCGGCAGGGGAGACACCCGCGAATGCGCCAACATCCTCGTCAGGGGACTCGGCATCTCGATTGGCGTCGCGGCTCTGTTCTGGATGCTCCAATGGGTGTTCGTGCAGCTCGCTTTCCTCTGCATTGACTGCACTCCCGAGGTCAGGGGACTTGCAACTGAATATTTCTATATACGGATAATTGCGGCTCCGGCGACCCTCAGCCTCATGGCGTTCAAGGGCTGGTTCATAGGGATGCAGGACGGGGTGAGTCCGATGGTTACCGACCTTGTGGTGAACGGGGTCAACATTTTCGTGAGCATATACCTGTCTCTCGGATTCTCCATCGGCCGCTTCACTTTCGACGGGGTCGGTTTCAGCGGGATAGCCTGGGGGACGGTCATCGCGCAGTATTGCGGACTTGCGGTCGCCGTGGCGATTCTTCTCGGCAAGTTCCGCAGGCGCGTGTTTTCCGGTTACGGGCGGAAGGATGTGAGAGCCGCGTTCCGGGGAGGGGAGACCCGCCGCTACTTCACGATGAACGCCGACCTTGTCGTCCGTTCGCTGAGCTTCATCGGCATCTATGTCAGTTTCTCCGTAATTGCCGCGCATTTCGGAGATATGTCTCTTGCAGTCAGTTCGATAATGCTTCAGGTGCTGCTGCTCTTCTCCTACTTCACGGACGGTTTCGCCTATGCCGGAGAGGCGATGAGCGGCAAGTACATCGGTGCCGGTAACCGCCGTGCCCTGCGGCTCACGGTCCGCTACACCTTCATCTGGTCCGCCCTCGTGTCCCTGCTTTTTATGGTGTTCTACAGTTGCGGAGGGGAGTGGATGCTTGAGATAATGACCAATGACAGGGCTGTCATAGACGGCTGCGCACCTTATATGTTCTGGCTTCTGCTCATGCCTCCGGTCGGCTGCGCGGCGTTCACCTGGGACGGAATCTACATCGGAGCGACTGCAGCCCGCCCGATACGCAACACTATGCTTGCGGCGACTGCGGCCTTTCTCGCTTCCTATTTCATCCTTGCGGCAATCTTCAAACCGGACGGAGTCTTGGCAGTCCACTTTCTTCTTGCGGCCTATTTCGTGCATCTTGCGGTCCGTGCCGCCGCCCTCACTTTCGACTACCGGAGGACAGTCCTTGTTAAGGTCGGGGAAGCTCCCGACAATGCCTGAAACCGTCCTTTTTCTCGCGGGAAAAACTTAACAAAATCCATATAAGTTTGTCCGCCCGTAAATCAAGTACTTAACAATGTGAAATGGAAAACATTGTTAATCAAAGCGGTAGTTCTATGTGAAAACTTTACATTCCGGCTCCATCAGTTTACATTGCTGCTTCGTAGTGTTTCATCAGAACTTATCATTGCTTATATTTGCGCTGTCCCGTTGTCGCAGGGGGCGTAGTGCCCGTCCGGCGGATTTCGGGAAAACTGACCGCGTATGCTGATAGACAAGACAATATCCAACATTGACAAGCTGTTCGACACTGTGGATCAGGCACAGCTTGTGTTCAAGGACGGCGTGAGGAACTACCTCTATGGCGAAACTCCCTCCTTCAACGACAATCTCCAGACGACTCTGAAACTCCGCTCCAACGCGGAGATGCTCCGCCGCGAAGTCGAGAACGACCTTTACAGGCAGTCGGCCTTCGTGCGAATGCGCGGGGACGTGATGCGTCTTCTCGAAAGGGTGGAGCACATAATCCTGAAGATAAGCACCAACCTCGACCAGTTCGATGTCGAGCGTCCGTTCATTCCCGAGGAACTGAATTCTGATTTCATAAAGCTCGCCGAACTCTCGACGCACGCCGTGGAAACCGCGATACCGGCCGCCAAGGCCTATTTCCGCTCGCCGGAAGTCATATTCGACCGGATTCACCGCGTGTATTTCTACTCCAACGAGACCGGGAAGCAGGCCCAGTCGCTCAAACGGCACATCTACCACGAGATGGATTCCCTCAAACTGAGCCAGAAGATACATCTGAGGTATTTCGCGCTCCACATCGAGGAACTTTCCGTCGTCGCTGCGGAAGTTGCCGACCAGCTTTCGGTCATGGCAATCAAGAGAAACAACTGACACGGAAGTCTGACACCTGCGAAACTTGAGATTATGTACGCGTTTCTCATAATTGCGTTTGCCGCAGCTCTTGCATTTCTTGTCGGGAGGCTCTTCGTCCGCCATCCTTCTCCGGTTCTCGCCCTCCTGGGGGCGCTGGCCGGCTGCCGCCTGATGATTAGCGGTGCGGGGAGCTATCTCTGGCAGTGGCCGCTCGCGCAGGCTGCCGCGGCCTTGACGGCTCTGCTTCTGTCTGCGGGGCTGACTTACGCCGTAGGGACAGTCCTCAGGAAATCCCGTATGCACTATTTGAGACAGATGTGGTTTATGGGCGTCGTCTCCAAGGTCGCGATGGCTCTTCTGCTTTTCGCCGCCGTTTTCAATTTATGCTCATTCGTCGCATATATGTTTGTCCGGAATGTTCATCCGGGCATACTTTTCCTTGTCAGCGCAGTCTCCGCCGGGATTCTTGTCCGCCCGTTTGACCGCGGACTCCTGCAGAGGGCGGATGACGGTCACTTCGACATAAATTCCGAGTCAGCCCTCTCGATGCTTCTTTCGGTCGCGACCGTGTCGCTGCTGTTTTCCTCTGCGAAAGTGACTTCGCTGCTGCACTGCGAAAGAGTGGCGCTTCCGTTCTCGTTCCTCGCCCTGTCCTCGCTCTGGGGCTGTGCGCTGGCGCGGAGACGTGCGCTGATGGAGACTTCTCCTGCGCTGCGCAGTCTGTTCGCGGCTTTCATCGTACCTGTCGCCGGTCTGACTGCCGGATATTTCGGCTCGGCGCTTCTTCCACGGGCATCGTTTGACACCGGTTCGGACGTGTTCCTGATTCTTGTCTCTCTCGCATCAGTCCTGATTTTCACGGTGCTCGCGGCAATGATTGTCCGCATGTTCCTTTCCTCGCGGAGGTCGTCGCACGCTCTGAAAGAGGCCGAGGACTGCCTGAATGAAAACCGGCGTGCGGTCAATGCGATGGAAGTCAGGACGATGCAGACAGAGAACGAGTACTTGCGCAACCGCATAGAACTTCAGCGGCGCGAGGTGATGAACGCCGCGATAGGCATCAGCGAACAGCGGGAATTCATCGGCAAAATCAGCGCGATGGTCAGGGAGGCTGAAGCTGCGCCGGACATCGAGGGGAAGAACGAGGCTCTGCACGCAATCGGGACGGAACTCAGCCTGAGGATGAACTTCTCAGACGAGATTGACAGTTTCTACACTCAGGCGGAAAAACTGCACAAGGATTTCGCGGTGCGCCTGAATGAGCGCTTCCCGGATCTGACCAAACAGGAAAAACGGCTTACTACCCTGCTCAGACTGGGATTTTCCTCCAAATATATAGCGACTCTGATGAACATATCCCCCAAAAGTGTGGAGATATGCCGCCACCGTCTCCGCGCGAAATTCGGTCTTGACCGCCAGGAAAGCCTCACGGGCTTCATAAGCGGAATCTGAAACGGTGCCTGCCGATTCGGAGATTGAAAACGACATTCAATACTAACCCATAAAATTCAAAAAACATTGTTATGAAACGGATTTCATTTATAATCGCCTTTCTCTGCGCTGCGGCATCCCTGTCGGCGCAGACAATGCCGGCTGAAGAGGTTGAGTACAACCAGTACGGCCAGGTGGTCGAGTCCACACCGGCGCAGGCAAGCGTCCAGGACGGAATCATGGTCTTCCAGGCCAAGAAAATCGACTACAAGATGTGGTTCGACATCCGCATCCAGGGAGATGCCGCCGTCTATTTCGGAGCTCCGGATTTCTGCTCCAAGACCATTGACGGCAAGGAAAACTCCAACCACATCGGCTACGGCGCCAACATCCGCCGCGCACGCTTCGCGGTGAAAGCCCAGCTCGGCAAGAACTGGTACGGAGAAATCGACACCGACTGGACGAGCGGCATCCCGGAACTCAAGGACGCAATCCTCGCTTTCACGGGTGTCCCGGGTCTGGAAATCAAGGCCGGAAACTTCAAGGAGAATTTCTCCATCCAGAGAAACACCACCTCCCGTTACCTTATGTTCATGGAACGCCCGATGGTGACCGCTCTCGCCCCTTCACGCCATCTGGGGATCAACGCCACCTATTCCTACAACTGGTTCTGGGTTTCCGCCGGAGTGTCCGGTCCTGAACTCAAGGGTTCGGAGGAGCAGACGGCGTTCGAGGACAACAACAAGGACTTCGGCCGCAATATGGGATTCTCCTACACGGGCAAGGTCGTATTCCGTCCGCTGTTCAAGTTCAATGACGCGAGCCTCCACATCGGCGGAGCGTTCTCTTACCGCGAGCCGCAGATCAGCTCCACTGACGGCTACAAGGTGGCACGCTACAGCTCCCGCAACTCCACATCAATCAACAGGAAGAAATATCTCGACACCGATAAGATCACGGGTCTGGACCACGAACTTCTCTGGACGACGGAGCTTGCCGGCCATTGGAGGGGACTCCGGTATGAGGGTGCATACATCGCCCGCGGGGCCTGCCTCGACAGGACTGTCAACGACAAAGGGACGCAGTGGGCGAAAGGCTGGTATGCGCAGGCTTCCTACCTGCTTTTCGGCGGCCGTCAGAACTATGACTATGCCGGGGGCAAACCGACCAGAATCACTCCGGGACGCTCGTGGGGTGACATCGAACTCGCATTCCGCTACGAGTTCTGCGACTTCAACACCGCCGACTATTTCGGAGGTGCGGCCGAGGCCTACGCCGTCGGAATTAACTATTACCCGACCAAGAACGTGAAATTCGCCCTCAACTACCAGTACAACAACAACGACCGTTACGCCAACGGCAAGGGCAAGCTCTATGTGGGCTATGACAAGGCCGGCAAGCCGACTTCCGACTACCGCTACGTCGTCGACGGGAAAGGCAAGGCCGGTGTCGATTACCACATGATCGCCCTCCGTTTCCAGGTCGCATTCTAAGGATTGTAAATGTATGAATCATACGGACTCTGGATTTGTCGGGTTCGTGAAATATTTGATAATCAACGGATATTATGAAAAAGATATATATGATATTTGCGGCCGCGGCGCTCCTGTCCGCCGTGTCCTGCGTGAAAGACAATGTCTATGACGGCCCGCTTCCGACGGTGGAGGTGAAGCAGACTCTTGTGATAAACGAGGTATGTCCGCAGACCAAGAAGCTTGAGTTCTACAACTACGGCAAGGAGGAAATTGACCTCGGCGGATGTTATATGACCAAGGACGGCGGCGACCAGTGGAATATGCCGTCCGTGAAGCTCCCGGCCGGGAAAGTGGTCGTGTTCACCGCCAAGAGCGCGGACGCGGCCGAGGGGCCTTCGTTCGGACTTTCCGCAACCAAGGGATTCCTTCTCGAACTTTTCAACTCCAAGGGTGAATCCATCGACAAGCTGGACAATTCTTCGACGGCCGAGAATTTCACCGAGTTCGTCGAGGGCGAGGACGAAACCAAGATTCAGACTCTCGGGCGCAAGAGCGACGGTGATGCACAGTGGGTGATTTTCATGCCGGGCAGCATCGGGGAGGCCAACTCCAAGGGCACATATCTGCGCGACTGGGGCGCAGCCGCTCCTGCAGAGTCTGCGGGTGTTGAAGACCTCATACTGAACGAACTCAATGGGAACGACAAGTTCATCGAAATTGCGAATCCGAAAAAATCCGAAATCAGCATCAAGGGGATAAAGATTCTTAAGGATACTAAAGATGTCTGGACGGCACCTGACATTCAGATTCCGGCCGGAGGTTTCCTGCTCCTTTACAGCGAGGATGTGGTGGCGGCAGGCCAGCCTCACGAGGGATATGATGCGTCTCTGGTTTTCGCAAGCGGACTTTCCGCCAAGAAGGCTGTACGCGTGCAGCTTGTCAAAGAAGACGGGACTACGACGATAGATGATTTCAACTTTGCCAAACATCCGGGAACAGCAATCGCAGGTTCCTATGGGCGTAACGCTGACGGGAAGTGGTATATCCAGCCGACCGCCACTCCGGGGGCGGCGAATGCTGACGGCACGGAGCCTATTACCTTGGAGGAGTAATGTCACAGACGCGTCGCCTGAAAAATCAGAAACTTGAAAAATCAGAAAATTAAATGACAAACCAACAATAAACACAAAATCATGGCAAAAGAAGAAATGAAAATCGGGGAAATCTCAAAACCCCGCTTCGAATTCCGTTCGTTCGGACAGTGCTTCTGCGAGGCCCACAAGAGGATGGCACGCCTGTCTGTTCCGGTTCCGGAGAAAGTTTGGGAGCGTCACAGCGACGAGATTTACATCATCTCGCGCAAGAACGACATCAACAACACGAAAATCCGCGACGGCAAGATGGACATCAAGACATTCGTTCGCAGCGTCGACGGTCTGGAGCAGTGGAATCCGCTGATGAAGGGCGAGTTCCCGATTTCCCGCGAAGTGCTTGAGAAGGAGGTCTTCCCGGCATTTATGGTGGAGATGCCGAAGCTCGACAAGGATGTCTATACCTATGACGAGTTCATCGCGATGGTGAAGGCCAATCCGGACCTCGCCGCAGTGAGGGTTCACAAACAGAGATTCGGCTATATGGTGAACGGGACAATCTGCGAATACGGCAATGTCCTCATCAACGGCGCGAAGGTCGTGACGATAAATTCCGAGTCCACCGAAATCGAGGACATAAAGAAGACAGTCGCCGACTGCGGACTCGAGGGCGTGGAGAACATCAACTACCTTCAGGCAATCAAGCGCGTCATCGGAATGTCCGACAAACCGCTTGCAAACGAATAGAACCGGTTTATCGGTATCAGCTAAAGAATATTCAGATTGTAAGATACTATGGCACAGGAAATAGAAAGAAAATTTCTGGTTGCGGGCGACTTCAAGAAAGACGCATTCAAGGCGACCCGCATCACTCAGGGCTATCTCTGCTCCGTTCCGGAGCGCACCGTGCGCGTCCGCGTGAAAGGGGAGAAAGGCTATATCACCATCAAGGGAATCGGCTCTGCTTCAGGGGCTTCGCGCTTCGAATGGGAGAAGGAAATCCCTGTAGAGGAAGTGAAACAGCTGCTTGAAATCTGCGAGCCGGGAGTCATCGACAAGACCCGCTATCTCGTCAAGTCCGGAGAACACACCTTCGAGGTGGACGAATTCTACGGAGACAACGACGGGCTGGTCGTAGCCGAGGTGGAACTTCACAGCGAGGATGAGGCCTTCGTGAAGCCGGAATGGCTCGG
>CAVDEO010000085.1:4662-10019 GCA_963607915.1 bacterium | reverse complement strand
TTGAGTATCCCCAAATTTTTCGTAAGTTTGCGGGTTGCAAAATTAGGGATTTTCATTTGAACGGAGACAGGAATATGCTTATAGTCATCGAAGGACTCGACGGGTCGGGCAAATCCACGCAGGTCAGAAAGTTACGGGAATATCTCGAAACGCTGCCGCAGAATCTGGAATATATCCATTTCCCCCGCTATGACTCTCCGGTCTATGGGGAACTGATTTCACGCTTCCTGCGCGGGGATTTCGGCACGAACGAACAGGTGCATCCGCAGCTCGTGGCCCTTCTCTTCGCCGAGGACAGGCACGGGGCGGCTCCGGAAATCCGGCGCATCCTGCGCGAGGGCGGCAATGTCCTGCTCGACCGTTATGTCTATTCCAACATAGCCTACCAGTGCGCCAAACTCCCCAATCCGGACGAGTCCGAGGCTCTGCGGGAGTGGATATGCAACACCGAGTACGGAAATTTCGAACTTCCGCGGCCGGATCTGAACATTTTCCTTGATGTGCCCGTCGGATTCGTCGAGAAGAAGCTTTCCTCGACTCGCCGTGGCGGGGACAGGAGCTATCTCGAAGGCGGCCGTGACATCCACGAGGCCGATATGGAATTCCAAAAGGCCGTGCGGCGCATCTACTTGAGACAGTCTGAACTTGACAGGAATTTCATCCGGATTGACTGCTCGGACGCGGAGGGGGCTATGTTGCCGCCGGATGCGATTTTTGAGAAAATCAAGACCGTCGTCGACAAGGCCTTGGGCTGCTTTCATCCCGTAGGATAATTCAATTATGATATGTCGAAACTGATGAAATACTACAATATATTCCGCCGCTTCTGCGCGTTCGTCCTCGGCTCGGTATTCCTTGTTTCGGGGATATTGAAAATTATGGACCCGGTGGGTTCGGAGTTCGTGATGAAGTCATATTTCACTTTCCTGCATATCGGGTTCATGGATTTCGCCGCGAAGTTCCTCGGTGTCGCCTTCGCCCTTGCGGAAGCCGTTCTCGGGGCGGCGCTGATGAGCGGAGTGTGGCGCAAGGCCGTGGGCATTTCTGTCGTGGTGCTGACGGTTTTCTTCACCCTGCTTACGCTCGTCCTGGTGATTTTCAATCCTGCGATGGACTGCGGCTGTTTCGGAGAGGCTCTGCATCTGACCCATTTCCAGACATTTGTCAAGAACCTGATTCTCTGCGCATTGTGTTGCGGCGCGTTCATCCCGATGCGCGAACTGGACAGGCCTGTGAAGGTGAAGTATGTCTCCTTCGCCCTGACCGCCGTCTCCATTTCCGCCCTGTTGGTCTATTCCCTGATTGCGCTGCCGCTCAAGGACTACACGGCCTTCGCTCCGGGAGCCGTCCTCCAGGCCGCAGCAGCGGAGGATCCGGACGGATTTGCTGAACCGGAGTTCATCTATGAAAAGGACGGCGTCACGCAGTCCTTCACTCTGGACAAACTCCCGGACAGCAGCTGGACTTTCGTCGATTCGCGCATCCCTCAGGCCGGTTTCGCCGCAGGAGCTGTGCTGTCCCTGACCGATGCGGCGGGGGAGTACTGCGACACGATGGCCACGCAGGGGAACGTGCTTGTAATTTCGGCCTACAAAAAACTGGGCGCCGGCCGTCTTGAGGGGATTGAAGCCCTTGTGCGCGACGCCCGGGCGCTCGGATTCACTCCGCTTGTCCTTGTTCCGTCGGCGGATGTCTTCCCGGAGTCTGTCAGAGTCACTGCTTCGGAAACTTCCGCGGAGTCTGTCGGAGCTGTTTCAGGAGAAGATTCCGCGCATTCGGGGGCTTTCCTGCCGGAATGGCTTGACGGCATTGTGCGTTTCTCTGATTTCAAGACCCTCGCCACGCTCAACCGCTCCAACGGCGGCGCGACCTGGATTTCCGACGGACAGATTGTCCGCAAATGGTCCTACACCCTCCGGCCGTCCGCTGAGAAGTTGGAGACGCTGCTCGCGGAAGACCCCGCCGCCCTCGCTCTCGAGACCGCGTCAAGGGGCAGTCTCGCGCTGCAGGGATTCCTGCTCTATGTCTTTGCCGTCCTGCTGCTTCTATAGAGTGACTTTAGCTGGACTTCGGCGGGCGCTTTTAGCGTTACTTCAGCGTTACTTCAGCGGGCGCTTTCAGCGGACTTCAGCGGGCTCCGGCATTGACAATTTGCCCCGGGATTTCTTTTGTTCGCATACAAGTAGTATCTTTGCCGTCCGGAAGGAAATGAAATCCGCCACTCCGGATGGAAAAGAAATATGAATAATCTCAAACCTATAATCGACGAGGCGAGGCCGAAGGTATATATCGAAACCTACGGATGCCAGATGAATGTGAATGACAGCGAGGTGATACTCTCGATTCTTCAGGAAAACGGATATGCGCTGACGGAGGATATGGACCGGGCGGACGTGATTCTGGCGAATACCTGTTCAATCAGGGACAATGCGGAACAGAGGATATGGGGACGCATCGAACAGTTCAGGCTGCAGAAGAAGAGGAATCCGCAGGTGGTCATAGGGATTGTCGGCTGCATGGCCGAGAGGCTGAAGGACAAGCTGCTGGAGAAAGTGGACCTTGTTGCGGGGCCTGATGCCTACAGAAGCCTTCCCGCGCTGCTGCGCGACATCCGTCCGGACTCGCCGCAGATAAACGTGCTGCTTTCCCGCGAGGAGACCTACGCGGACATCTCCCCGGTGCGCCTGGACAGGAACGGGGTGTCGGCCTACATCTCCATAATGAGGGGCTGCAACAATGTCTGCTCCTATTGCGTCGTGCCCTACACCCGTGGGGCGGAACGAAGCCGTGACCCGTATTCCATCGTGCGGGAGGCGCGGGAACTTTTTGAGAACGGCTACAGGGAGGTGAACCTGCTTGGGCAGAATGTGGATTCATATTTATGGAAGGAGTGCCGGGAGGAGGCCGGCGGATGCACTTCGGACGGGAACAAACTGAAATGTTCCGGCGACAATGCTGGCGGGGAGACGGTGAACTTCGCACGGCTGCTGGAGATGGTCGCCGCCATAAGCCCGGAACTCAGAATCCGCTTCTCCACATCGCACCCGAAGGACATCAGCGACGAGGTCATACGCACAATCGCTTCGCACGACAACATCTGCCGCCACATCCACCTTCCGGTGCAGAGCGGTTCAAGCCGGATTCTGGAGAAGATGAGACGGAAATATGACAGGGAATGGTATCTGGAGAGGGTGGAGAAAATCCGGGAGATTATGCCGGACTGCGGGCTTTCGACTGATGTGATAGCGGGCTTCTGCAGCGAGACGGAGCAGGACCATCAGGACACGCTCTCGCTGTTTGAGCAGGTCTGCTTCGACTCCGCCTTCATGTTCCAGTACTCCGAGCGGCCGGGGACGCTCGCGTCAAGGCACTACCCGGACGATGTGCCGCCGGAGGTCAAGACAGCGAGGTTGAACGAAATCATCGCGCTTCAGACCCGGATGAGCCTCAAGAGCAACAGGAAAGACATCGGAAAGACATTCCGCGTGCTGGTTGAAGGTCCGTCCAAGCGCAATGCGGACGACCTCTGCGGGCGTGCCGGCAACAACAAGATGTGCGTTTTCCCGTCAATGGCGGCGGAGCGCACGGCCCGGGGACTCACCCCGCTCAAGGCCGGGGACTATGTGGATGTCGAGGTCACCGACTGCACTTCGGCCACGCTGATTTGCCGGCAGGCCTGAGCGCAGAGTCCCGCAGCCCGGAATGGGCTGGGCAGCAGAGAAATCTTTCAGACCACAATAAAAGACACTGAAAATGAGGAAGTTCATATTGGCCCTCGACCAGGGGACAAGCAGTTCGAGAGCGATAGTATTTGACGGGGAGGGGAATGTAGTCAGCTCGGCGCAGAAGGAATTCACCCAGCATTTCCCGCAGCCCGGATGGGTGGAGCACGACCCGGAGGAAATTTGGGAGAGCGTGGCAGAGGTCGCTGGACAGGCCGTCAGGGAGGCCTGCGCACGGAGTTGCGGCGCACAGGCTGTCGTTGCGGATCTCACGGATGCCGGCGGCGCACAGGTTTCCGCTGCGGGTCGCACTGACGGTTGCGGCGCACAGACGGCAGCTCCGTCGGAAGCCTCCTGCATCGCCGGGATAGGCATCACCAACCAGAGGGAGACCACTGTCGTCTGGGATGCGGAAACCGGCCGTCCGGTCTGCAACGCAATCGTGTGGCAGGACCGCCGCTGCGCTGACTACTGCGACTTTCTCAAGAGCGAGGGACTCACGCACCGCATCCGTCAGAAGACCGGCCTTCTCATCGACGCATATTTCAGCGCGACGAAAATCCGCTGGATTCTGAACAATGTCCCCGGAGCGCGCGAACTCGCGGAAAAGGGGAGGCTCCGTTTTGGCACAATCGACTCCTGGCTCGTCTGGAAGCTCACCGGAGGCCGGGTGCATGTCACCGACGTGTCGAACGCCTCGCGCACAATGCTCTTCAATATCCGTGAACTTGAATGGGACGGCGAACTGCTCGAAATCTTCGGCATTCCGCATTCGATGCTGCCCGAAGTCCGCTCAAGCAGCGAAATTTACGGTTATGCGGCCGCGCTTCCGGGTCTGGAGAATGTCCCCGTCTGCGGAATCGCCGGTGACCAGCAGGCCGCGCTGTTCGGGCAGATGTGCACGGAGGAGGGCAGCGTGAAGAACACCTACGGGACGGGATGTTTCCTTCTGATGAACACCGGGAACAAAATCATAGAGTCCGAGAACAATCTGCTCACGACGGTGGCGTGGAAAGTCGGAGACCGCGTCGATTACGCCCTTGAGGGCAGCGTCTTCACGGCGGGATGCGCCGTGCAATGGCTTCGCGACGGGCTCGGCATCATACGCACCTCATCCGAAGTGGAAGCTCTCGCGGGGAGCGTCCCCGACAACGGCGGAGTCTTTTTCGTTCCGGCTCTGACCGGACTCGGAGCACCGTACTGGGATTCGCACGCCAAGGGAGCATTCTACGGAATAACCCGTGGGACGACCGCCGGCCACATCGCCCGTGCGACGCTCGAGGGGATTGCCTTTCAGGTCATGGACATAGTCCGTGCGATGGAGCGGGATTCCGGATGCACTCTCAAGGAACTGAAGGCGGACGGGGGCGCAAGCCGCAACGACCTGCTGATGCAGTTCCAAGCCGACATACTTGAGGCCGATGTCGTGCGTCCCGCCGTGACCGAGACCACTGCGCTCGGCGCCGCCTCTTTCGCCGGTCTCGCCTGCGGAGTGTGGCGCGACATCGAGGACATACGCAGCCGCCGTGGCGCTCAGCGCAGGTTTTCCCCGTCGCTCTGCTGCGGGGAGGTTCACAGGCTGAAGGACGGCTGGGCCGAAGCGGTGCGGCGGACTCTGTCATTGAACCCCTGAGG
>CAVDEO010000085.1:0-3754 GCA_963607915.1 bacterium | reverse complement strand
TTTGATTATCTTTGCGGCTATGAAAGGATTCGGACGACATATCTGTGCGGCTGTGCTGATTTGTGCGGTGATGGCGCTGACCGGCTGTTCCGCAGTGAGGAAGGCGGCCATCGATAGGCTGAAGGAGATTGAGCTGACTTCGTTCGCGGTCGAGAAGATAACCCCCCGCGGACTCAAGGCTCTGGACGCGTCGTTTTCTGTCGGAATCCATAATCCTACGGTGAAACTGACATTCACGGACGTGACGGCGCGGCTGTTCTACGGAGATTCGGAACTCGGAAGTTTCGCCCTCGACCCGTTCACGATTGAGGGGCATAAGGACGGGGTCTATACGCTCACCGGGCATGCTTCTCTGTCTTCGGCTGCGGCTCTGCTGCAGGTCGTGAAGGCGCTGGGAGGCTCTGCGGACGATTTCACCGTGCTGGTTTCCGCAAGCGGGAAAGGGCTTGGAGTCAGGCGGGAGGTGAGCAGGATGATGCCGCTGAATGAACTTCTGGACAGGATGAGATGATGAAAAGGACAGTCTGTGTAATATTTTTCGTCGCGGTCTGCGCATTCCCGCTCAAGGCTCAGGATGTCATAGTTCCTGACGGCTACGAGCTTGTGGACTCCCTCGTCTACAGGCCTGCGGCCGCCGTGGATACGACGCTTGCCGGAAAGTCGGTCTGGAACGTGCTGCCTTCGACGGCGAAGGGAGATGCGTCGGATGTGCGCGTTTCGCAGTCGGGGGCAATCAGGGAGGCGTTTGACGCGCAGATTGAGGCTAATCCGTCACGGACGATTTCAGGTTTCCGCGTCCGCATATTCTTTGACAACGGGCAGAACTCGCGCAACGAGTCGGAGGCGGTTCTGCGGCGTTTCGAATCGACCTATCACGGGATTCCGGCATACCGGACCTACGCGAATCCGTATTTCAAGGTGACGGCGGGTGATTTCCGGACACGCTCGGAGGCCATGGCGCTGCTGGTGAAACTTCGCAACGAATTTCCGAGGGCGCTTATGGTGAAAGAGAAAATCAATTGGCCGGCGGCTGATGCCAGTTCCACCTATGTGGTCGATACAGTGCGGGTTCTCAGACCTGTGGCAGTTCAGACCATGTCCCCGCAAACAGAGTAGCTTATGTTAAGGCAGGCATTAGAGCAGAAGCAGATACAGAAACTCTCTCCGCAGCAGATTATGACCGCGAAGCTCATCGAGCTTCCGATTCAGAGTCTGGAACAGCGTGTCCGTCAGGAGATGGAGGAGAATCCCCTTCTTGAGGAAGATGACAGCAAGGAGGACAAGGAGAACACGCGCGAGGTTTCGCTCACGGACTACAAGGAGGACGACCCGATTCCCGCCTACCGTCTCCGCTCCGACAATTACAGCAAATATGACGATCGGCCGAAGCGCGAGACATTCTCCGTGCAGGAGTCTTTTCCGCAGAGCCTTTCGGCCCAGCTCGATTTCCGCGACCTCACGCAGCGTCAGAGAGACATCGCGAACTACATCATATACAGCCTGGACGATGACGGCTACCTGCGCCGCGACATTGACAAGCTCGTGGATGAGATGGCTTTCCGCGCCGGGATTGAAACCGACGATGAGGAGGTTGAGGGGCTGCTCAAGATAATCCAGTCATTCGAACCCGCGGGAGTGGGCGCGAGGGACTTGCGCGAATGCCTGCTCATTCAGCTCAATGCGCTCAGGAGCACTCCGGTGGTTGAGGACGCAAAAAGGATAATAAGAGACCATTTCCAGGAGTTCACCAAGAAGGATTTCAACAGGATAATGTCCCAGACGGGGATGACGACAGAGCGGCTCAAGACTGCGATGGGGCGCATACTCAAGCTGAACCCGACTCCGGGCGGACAGGTCTCCGACGCGTACAGCGACCGCACGCAGCAGGTCGTTCCGGATTTCATTCTGGATGTGGTCAACGGCGAGTTCGTGCTCACCATGCCCCGCTTCACCGTGCCGGAACTCAAGGTCAACAGGAAATATGCCGACAGCATTATGGCGGAGGCCTCCGGTTCGTCGGACAAATCCAGAAAGGAGGCCGAGTCGTTCGTGAAGAAGAAGCAGGAGGCGGCAAAATGGTTCGTCGATGCGCTGAAGCAGCGCCACACTACTCTCATGACGACGATGCAGGCGATACTCGACTATCAGAGGGAATATTTCCTCGACGGTGACGAGACCAAGATAAAGCCGATGATACTCAAAGACATCGCCGACAGGACGGGATATGACATCTCGACTGTTTCCCGTGTCGCCAACAGCAAGTACATCGAGACCCATTTCGGCATCTTCCCGCTCAAGTATTTCTTTTCCGAGAGCATAAAGAATCAGGCCGGCGAGGACATTTCCACCCGCGAACTCAAGAAGATTCTTCAGGAGATAATCGACGGCGAGAACAAGCAGAAGCCGCTCACCGACGATGAGATTGTCGATATGATGAACGCCAAGGGCTACAATGTCGCACGGCGCACCATCGCCAAGTACCGCGACCAGCTCGGCATCCCGAAATCCCGGATGCGCCGCGAGATTCTGTAGCCAGTCTGTGCGGAAAATCCTGTCCCCGGTTTCAGATTGGGCCTGAACTCTATTCCCCGGTCCAGATGTAGACTTTGTCGGAGCGGCGGAGGCGTGCGGGACTGCCCTTGACCTCGCGGAGAGTGTCGCTGTCGGTGCTGAAATCAATCGGGACGGAGCAATAGACCCCTTTCGCTGCGGATTCCACCGGCTTCAGGTCAACTCGAATCTCGCTCACCGTCGTCTCCACCACGCCTGTCGTCGGACCCGTGATGAGTATGCGGTCACCGACCTTGAGCGTGGCCGATTCGATGAGAATCTCCGCGACGGAGAGTTTGGCGAACCAGTTCGTGACCTTGCCCGTATAGACCTTCTTGCGGGTCGAGCAGCTGCCATAGACCTCGCTCCACTGCCCGAGACGCGCCCCCTGATAGTATCCGTCCCAGAAGCCCCTGTTGAAGACTTCAGAGAGTTCCCTCTTGAGAGCTGCGGCGAGTTCCGGAGTGTAGTTCCCGGCAATGACGGCATCGGCGGCCCGGCGGTAGCAGGACGCGGTTTTCTTGACATATTCCGCGCTGCGGGCGCGTCCCTCAATCTTGAAAACGGTCACTCCGGCATCAATGATTTTGTCCATGAACTCTATGGTGCACAGGTCTTTCGGCGACATTATATATTTGTTGTCGACGAGCAGCTGATTGCCGGTTTCGAGGTCCGTCACTTCGTAGCCACGGCGGCAAATCTGGTAGCAGGCACCCCGGTTGGCCGATGCCCCGTAGGCGTGCAGGCTGAGGTAGCACTTCCCGGAGATGGCCATGCAGAGCGCTCCGTGGGCGAACATCTCGATTTCTACAAGACGGCCGGAAGGCCCGCAGATGCGTTCGCGGACTATGGTCTCGTGTATCTCCTTGACCTGATGGAGATTGAGTTCACGGGCGAGGACAATCACATCGGCGAACTGGGCGTAGAACCGCAGCGACTCCACATTGGAGATGCTCAGCTGGGTGGAGATGTGAACTTCGACGCCAATCCGGCGGCAGTAGGCGATGGCGGCCATATCGGAGGCGATGACGGCGGTGATTCCGGCCGCCTTGGCCGCGTCGAGGGTCTCCCGCATCGGTTGGAGGTCTTCCTGATAGAGGACTATGTTCAGGGTGAGGTAGGATTTCACGCCGTTGTCGCGGCAGATGCGGCAGACTTCCGCGAGGTCGTCCGCCGAGAAATTGTTCGCGGAGTGCGAGCGCAT
>CAVDEO010000084.1:0-10048 GCA_963607915.1 bacterium | reverse complement strand
CCTTCGAGCGGATGTGCGACATACACTTGTGCCGCTGCAGGGGTGTCAGAGGGTCAGGCATAGAGGCATTGTATCGGCAAAGGACGGGGAATGCCGTTACGGTTCGAGGTCAAATTTCTGCATTGTGCCGATGATGTCGGGGGCGATGCTGCGTTCGACGGCGTCTTTGTGGGCGCGGCCTTCATCGGTGTTCTCGAAGGCGAGGATGATGTTGTCAGCGTGAAGGGAGGTGCGGTAGGCTTTGCCGATGATTTCGTGGAAGTGGTATCGGACGAAAGGGACCGGGGTTTCCTTAGGGGAAATCCTGTAGAAGGAGTATTTGCGATTGAGATTGGCGACGAGGTCGTCGCGGATGATCTTGTGGAGTTCGGCCGACCAGTCTTCATCGGTGACATAGGCACGCATCACGAAGAAGAGGTTGATGTAGTATTCCCGGAGCAGGAGGGTGTCGCGGTCGAAGAGTCGGTCTTCAAACTGTTTCTGGATGTCCTCTTTGAGTTTGTCGTTGGCTTTGAGCTGGTGGTCGGCATAGTTGATGCCGCCGTCGGGGACTCCGTTGCGGATGAAGAAATTCGGGGTGACGTTGTAGCCTTCCGTGAGGGAGTCTCTGAATCGCTGGAGTTCTTCCCCGGTGTACTTCAGATCCAGAGGGATGGAGTCACGGTAGCGGAGGGACTTGAGCCGTTCGTCACCAATGGCCCTTTTGAGGTAAATCTGCTCGACGTTGTATTGGATGGCGTTGCGGGCGTAGGTGAACTGCTTGTACAGCGGAACTCCGGTGATGTCGCTGGAGTCTTTGTAATACTTGCTGTCACCGATGAAGTAGATGTTGGAGTCGCTGCCGGTGAGGGAGCGGTCCAGATAGATGTGGTCGACGATCTTGGCGTCGTTCTGGTATTTGAGGTCGTGGGGGATGTCGTTGTCGCTTAACAGCTTGTCAATCATCGTCTCGAAGACGATGTTGAAGTTGCCCACGACAAGGAGGTCCCTGCGCAGCTCGTCGGTGCTGCGGTTGTATTTGAAGAAAGCATCGAGGAGTTTCCAGAGTTCACGCAGGTCTTCCCGGAAATAACAGCTCCTGTTGCCCTTGATTTCCTTCGGAGTGATTCCGCTGCTGACCATTACGCCCACTTTCGCCGCCGGCAGAATGGGGTAGACAAGGTCGCCCAGGTCGATTTTGAGGTGGTATTCCCGTTTCAGGTAATTCAGAACCGAATAGAAGAGGATGATGAGTTTCTCGTTGGTGTCGAGTTCCTTTTTCTTGTTGATGGTCTGGACATACATCGGGTCACCGGATGCCTGGTCGATATAGGGCTGTGTACGGGATATGGTGCGCTGCCAGGAGGTGTTGTTGTTGCCGCTGTGGTTTTCTTTTGTGATGGTCGTGAAGATGGTCGCGTGCTCTTTGAAGAAGTCCACGAGCTGCATTGCGGCGCTGAGCAGGTCTTTCGTTCCGGAACTGGTGTTGGCGCTGCTGCGCCTGAGATCCGCTTCCTCGATAATGGAAGACCGTTTGTTCTCATCGTAGAAGCGCCGGATGACCTGATGCACCCAGATGGAGAAGCCGGAGATTTCGCCGATGACGTCTGACCCGTACAGAGGGTTCTCAGGAGATTCCAGGTCTATGATTTTTTCGGGAACGGCATCAGGTATGCCAAGAAATGTCAGTTTGCCGTCCCTTTTCAGCAGCAGGGCTTTTGGCAGGATGAAAATCGGTCCGTCGTATTTGTCCTTGTCGTAGATGTAGCCGACGAAACGCGTTTTGAATTTGTCGTCACACGCCACCCTCATCTTCTTGAAATGTTCTTCAAGGAGAGTGGGGGAATACGGGTAATCTTCAAAGTATATGCGCATAGATGCCGGCGGTCAATTTACTCGTCTGTCTGTTCGTTTTCGTCTTCTGTCTCCCCGGTCTCGGGAACGGCTTGAGTTACAGTCTTGGGAGCCTTCTTCTTGCCGTTCCTGATGAAGTAAAGGAAGCCTTCCAGAAGGAGGTCTCCGTTCTTGCGGGGGTCTTTCCTGTCTTCCTCCGGTGCGCCCTCGGGAACTTCGTTGAAGAGTTCCGTGAACTTGAACGGTGCGCCGTAGATGTCGCGGAAGAAGAATGACTGCGGGCTGTTCTTGCCGGCATAGAGGTCTTTGCAGACATCGTTCCAGAGGTAGAACATCACTTTGTTCTTGAACTCCAGGGCGTTCATATTCGAACGGATGAAGAATTCGCCCATCTGCTTGTCCTCGCTGTCCGTTGCTTGGGTGATCTTGTCGTTTATGAACGGCAGGTAGTCCAGCCAGTGGTAATCGGCTCCGTTAACGCGGAAAGTATACTTCGCCTCGTTGTTGGTGTAGTCGATCTTGACGAACTTCATCTCCCAGCGGCGCTTGAAGGCGGAGTCCATAGGGAAGAGGCTCTGGTCGGAGGTGTTCATCGTGGCGTAGATGTTGAAGTTGGCCGGAAGCCGGATCTTGTTGTATTCATCCAGTTTTGCGATGTCACGCAGGTACTTCATCAGCTCTTCTTCGGCGTCGACAGGGAATTTGGACACTCCGTCCTCCCGGTCCAGAAGCTGGAAGAGGTCGCCGAATATCTGGGCGCAGTTGCCGCGGTTGATTTCCTCGATGATGAGATAGACCGGCGTATCCGGGTGCTTCTTTGCCGTCACATAAGCATTGGTGAAGACCTGCGGCACAAAACGATAATCAAGCACGCCATCCTCTTTCACCGGCTTATAGCAGCCCACAAACGTGGAGTAGTCGTAATCCGGATGGAACGTGGTGCGGAAGACATTGATCCGTCCATCGTCGAACTTGATGACATTCTCATTATCCAGACCCTCAGTCAGCTTCTTCACCTCGTGCGACTTGCCCGTACCCGGACAGCCGTAGTAGATTGTTTGGGTTGTTGACTCATCGGCATAGTCATCGCTGTTATTGTCGCTGTCAGCACCTTCGTCCTTTTTGACACAACTAATCTCTAAAGATGTTGAGATAATTTCGGAGATGGTTTTAGGTGATGGATTATCTATATCTGAGAAAGCTATACTTCCGTCTTTCTTTAAGTCGAGCCACGGATCTAATCCTTCTTTTAGGACATTGTTATAGATTCTTGTAGGGCCGACGAATTCATGCACTTCTGTCAACCTTAAGTCTGAATGGCCAGATTCAATGGCTGAATATAGTCCCTCCGTTTGGAAATAGATTTCTTGATTCTCTTCTGGACGTATCTTGAACTGAGTGTATATTGTCGTTAAACTCAAAAATGATGTAATGCGTAATTCAAAATCCGCATTTGAAGCTTTGTCGTTCTTAAGCCATTCTATCAAACTCTTCTTCAGAATCTCATCAGAGAAACCTTGAAGGATCAAGTCGAGGTACACCATATTATTGGAGAAGAATATTTCTTTTGGAAATCTTTTTCCTCCTGTACGTTCTATGGTTGTACTGGATTGCCCCGGCATCGTTATTTTTCCCAATCTGTAGAGAAGAGTTATCCCTACATACAATGGTTCAAACTGTTTGTCGAATAAAGGGTTGCTGATAATGATATCCTTGAGGTTAGAAGCCCCGAGAAAAGATTCAATCTGAGCTAAAAGGCTATCATCAATAGTAAGTTCAGAGTCTGATGCTTTCTTGCAATAGAGAATGTGAGCCTTTCGACCATTTACTCTATAAAACAAGTACATAAGGGCAACAATAGCTCTCATCTGCCCCAATGAGGATTTAATGCCTGTCAATGCTTCAATCCCCTTACGATTTTTTGTTGGAATCGGGTTACTCATTATTGTCATTCTTTATGTGTTCCGCAATAGCTTTTGCAAGCAGCGGTGGTACAGCATTTCCTACCTGTTTCATCTGACTTGTCTTCGTGCCGTAGAACACGAAGGAGTCGGGAAAGGATTGTATTCGTGCAGCTTCGCGTGTTGTTATGCACCTGTCAAGTATCGGATGCGTAAACCTGCCTGATGATGGCGTATCATATCGTGTAGTAATGGTAACAGATATGTCATCCTCAATCATTCTTGACCAAGTGCCACTATAAATCGACTTCGTTCGTTCTTCTTGAGGGAGGATTTCTTTTCCTGCACCTTTAGGTATCATAGATAATCGCCTAAGAGCCAAAGCGCTATGCTTTGTTGCCACGTGATTATGCAAAACGGAACACTTACCTCTCATCATAGTTTCATAAGAGGTGGACGGTTTTTTATCATATGAACAAACTTCTTCACCTTCCCCGGACTTCAAGAAAGGCAAATCATAGATTGCATCCTTTATGCTGACCTTATCTTTGAAAGGGGTAGGCATTGAAACTTCTTCGCTTCCTAATTTACCGATAAATACAGCCCTGCGTCTATCCTGCGGAACGCCATAATTAGAAGCATTCAAGATGCCGTAATTAACGGAGTATCCTAATCGTTCGAATGACTTGATTATTTGATTTTTAAAAAAGCCATTTGATGTTGTAACAATGTTTGGGACATTCTCTAAAACAAAGTACTTAGGCTTAAATTCATCTACGAATCGAACAAACTGCTGAAAAAGATAATTACGAGGGTCATCCAGATTAAGGCGTTTACCTTTCTGGGAAAATCCTTGACAAGGGGGACCGCCCATTATTACATCAACATTTTGATATTTTTCGTGAAGCTGTTTTGCATCGAGTTTGCAAATGTCCTCGTTAATTACATCTGTATCAATGTGATTGCGCTTGTATGAGTATGCTATATCCTTGTCAAACTCTATTGCGAGAACAATGTCGAACCCTGCCTGTTTGAATCCTTCAGACATACCACCGACACCCGCAAATAAATCTATCGCCTTCATCTGTTATCCCTCCATATTTGATAGACGTTGTTTGGAAATCTCGCAGTATTTTTCCTCCAAATCTATTCCAATTGCTTTTCTTCCAAGAATAGCAGATGCAACGCAAGTAGTTCCACTGCCACAGAAAGGATCAAGAACAATATCGCCAACATTAGTAACGCACTCTAACAGTTCTTTAATGATTTTAAGCGGCTTTTGTGTAGGATGTTTCCCATATTTCTTCTCGGAATTCGGGCAAACTGACGATTCGAGAAAATCCGGCTTGACTTTACCGCCATTGTTAAATGTTCCGCTTGTCGAATCTTTGACAAAGTATATCCAGCATTCATTTGAGGTTACAAATTGTAATCTCATATTTCTCGGCATAGGATTAGTCTTATGCCATATTCCTGTCGTTTTGTAGTAGAAACCAGCCTCTTGCGCTATCTTGATTATGCTTTCTACTTTGATTATGGACATAAAAAGAATAATAGCTCCTTTTCTCTTCAGAACCCTATGACATTCCTTGAAGAATTCACGCATTACTACCACCCATTCGTCGTAATCCATATTGTCCCACCCTGCATAAGCAAAGGAGTTTTCTCGCATCTTTATGATATTGGTATTCCTGTCAAGCATAAAATTGCCGAGATTATATGGGGGGTCAGTAAGAACACAATCGATAGTGTCGTCTTCAACATTATTTTTAATCACCTCTATACAATCGCCACAGTATATTTTGACATTATGAACGGTGTCATCCATATATAATGTCTTATCTTGTATTGAATTACCTTCTTCTAATATGGTTTTCTTTTTTGCCATTAGCTGTACTATTGAGGCGTAAAACGCCATTAAACCAACAAAATTACGAAAATTATCGGATTTTCTGAATAAAACCTTTTGCCCTTAATCATTTTCAGAATTTTTAAGGATTAGCCCCAATGCATTGATTCCTATCGGGTTACTTCGCCATTGGGGCTGAATCCGTTCGAAATGATTTTTACGGCAATCTGCTGCCGGTTCACATTTTCCTGTACTCTCCGTGCTTGACCTGCACAATCTCCCCGGCTTCGACGCCCCTTGCTATCTGCCGCCTTATCGTCCTCAGGCTCTTGCGGACCCTCTCCGCGAGGTTCTTCATATCATCAGCGGTGAAGGTGCGGGGGAGCGCCGCGAGTATCGCTTTGCGTGTGGCGGAGGAGTAGGAGTCGGCCACGGCGATGCCTTCGGGGCGTTCCCGGTCGAGGACGTTGAAGATGTAGTCGTTGTGGACGGAGATGACGCGGATGATGTCCAAAGTGGTCTCGAAGTCGGTGTCGGAGCATTCTATCCTCTCCGGTATCGTGCCGGTCTCCATCAGCCGGAGAACTGAAAGGACCATAGCGATGCGCAGGAAGCTCCAGGCGAGACGGTGTGAGGTGGCCGAGTAGCGCTCTCCGTTGAGTTCGCGCATTCTGGTTTTTTCCGCGGCGAAGTAGTCGTTGAACTTGCAGTTCTGGAGAGGGGTGATGAAGAAGCCGATATGCTGTCTGGTTTCGAGCCGTCCGGTGAATGCGGTGAACTCTTCGCCGAGAGCGTCGAAGGCTTCTTCGAGCGACGTGTCGCAGCCGTAGGACTGAAATCCGTCGATCCATTCGTCCGTGGAGTTGATGCAGAAGAAGATAAAGCGCGAGAGTAGTCCGTTCTCGGAATCACGGATGAGGGATTTGACCTGCTCGGGCGTGCCTGAGAGTACGACGGAGAGACGGGGGCTGTCGATTTCGCGTTCTTCTCCGTCGTCTCCCCGGCGGAGGTAGCCGAAGCTCTCGTGGGCGAAGGCTTTGCGGAAGGAGTCGGAGTAGTCGCCGTATTCGGAGTTGAAGCTGTTTACGACGGTGTCGCCTTCGGTCTCGAAGATGATCAGGTTGCCGTTGTCGGCCATAGCCTGGGCGAAGGACGTGGCGCTGCTGTTGGCCGGGATGCGCAGCAGCCGGATGGGCGGCTTCTCGGGCGGGTCGATGTTGTCGTTCTTTTTCTGGCGCTTGTATCGGGCAAGCTCTTTCCGGTACTCGTCTTTGGCGGTCTGCCAGCGTCTGTATTTCTCTTTGTGGATGGGCTTGATGAGTCGGAAGCAGAAGTCGAGCTTGCCTTTGCCGGAGCCGGCGGGACCGGGAACGAAGAGGTACATATTGGGGTAGATCGTCTTGCCGGAGTAGATGATCCTCAGCGGCAGCAGGGCGGCGCTCAGGGTGACGATGCTGCCGATGAGCACGAGACTGCGTTCCTGCGGCGTGTTCATCAGATCCGTGACCTTTCTGAGGAAATCCGGAAGGGCTTCAAATACGGTGTCCGGGAACAGGGGAAGGTCGGGCATCCCCTCCGGGTCTTCGCGAGATAGCGACAAAGGGACATTTTTGTCACTTTGTCCTTCAGTACGCATCGCGGCTTTGGCGGCAGGTGCGGAGCTTTCTTCTTTCGGAAGACTGATGCCTTGATTTTTAGCGAGATAGAACAGTGTGCCTATATCAGTTCTTCCGTTGTCGGACTTCAGGCATTCGTCGTACTTGGCGTCGCATTCTGTCATTTTGTAGCCCGGGTTGAGGGAGCTGATGGCGTGGAAGTAGCTCCGGCCTGATTCTCCGAATTCTTTTGCGAGGGCGAAGCCGACTTTGAGCCAGTCGTTATAGCCGGCGGTGATGTCCGCGTGCGAGAGCCGGAGCTGACTGATGAGGGCTTCGACCCGGGATGCGGAGTCTGCCGTTGCGGTGGCTGTCTTGGCCGCTGCGGGTGCGGCGGGCGTGCTCTGGTGGAGCAGGTTATCTAAGAAATCTTGTGATGCCATATTCGAATCTGTCTTCTATGTATAAAGGATTGAGGAATGCTTCAGGGTCGTGGGGGAGGAAGCAGGCCCGGCAGATGTCTTTGCCGGAGGGGTCCGCTTCGATTCCGTAGCGCTGCCTGGAGTAGTTTGATAGTATGGTGAAGAATTCTTCAAAGGTGTAGGGCGTGCCGTCTTTCTTGGGTGTATCCGGCAGTGCCACGATCCATTTGAGTCCGTCACCGGAAGGGCTGCGGAAGGCGAGGACTGTCTCGAAGTTGTCGTCATTGGCAAGCCGGACTGTGAGTTCGGAGATGTCGGTGATGTGGTCGAAGTCGATGACCATATAGCCTGAGGCCGTGACGAGGTCCGATTCTTTGCGGCTGCGGAAGATGCCTCCGGGCGTGATGTAGTCGAAGTTGGCTGCTTTGAAGCGGCTGCGTTCTTTTTTGTCCGCTATGGTGCGGAGGGTTTCGGTGGCAGGTCGGGCGTAGTCGCTGACAAGGTACTTGAAGATGTCTTCGGGGGATGCTTCCCGGCTCGGCCTGGTGTTCCGGATGGGGCGGCGGAAGAAGCTCATTCTCGGAGCAGGGGGAAGCTTGTGTGATTCCGCTTGCTCGGGCTGCTCTTGCGGCTCGCTTTCTGCCGGCTTTGCCTTCTGCGGGCTATACGGGTTGTAGTCAGGCTCCTTGATGTGGAGTTCATCTGCGAGACGGTCGATGAGCTGCTGTTCGTCGAGGTCTTCTCCGCGTTCGTGCCAGTAGGCTTTGGCGAGGGCGAGTGCGTCTCCGTCGAACTGGGTCTCGTCCAGATAGTGGTACTTGGCTTTCCTTTCCGGGAGTCTCTGTCCGGGGGTGTAGGTTTTCTCCACTGTGACGCGGATGATTTCGCCTGATGCGAAGACCGGGTCGGGGTTTTCTCCACAGTCGTCGCCCTTGACCTGCATAGTGAAGTCCGGGTACTCTTTACGGATGAGGTGGCTGATGATGTCCACGCCGTAGAGAGTCTTGGAGAGGAGGTATTCTCTGGTCATAGCGCACCTCCTTTTCTGGTGAGGATGGCGTTGATGTCCGAAAGGCGGTAGCGGTCCATCGAGCCGACTTTGACGGGGACGAGGTAGCCGTTTTTCTTCCATCGCCAGATGGTGGCGCTGGAGATTCTGAACTTCTCCATCGTCTCTTCGCGGCTGAGAAGCACTTCATCGTCCGGGACTTGTGGTTCCGTCCGCTCGGTCTTGAGTTCTTCGAGGAGTTCCTCTTTTATTTTCCTCCCCGCTTCGAGGAGGTCTGACGCTTTTACGGATATCATCAGGTCCGGGCATTGAGTTGCCAGCTCTATTAAATCAAGAAGTTCCATTTTTCCTTGTTTTAATAGTTGCACCTCCCATCGAAACAACTAACTGCGGAGGCGGGGCCTTGCGGGAAACGGTTGTTATCTGTGTCTGATTCCCAGGGTTGCCGACACAAAAATAATTTGACAAAAAGGGATGAAAACTAATATTTTACACAGATTCCGATTGTGGATAACACAAATAAAACCGCCTGTTTGTCAGACGGTTATAAAGGTGGATGTGTAATGATGTGTAATTCTATCTGTGAGCCCTGGAGCGGTTTATTTCATCGAATTTCTCTTGTGCTCTTTCGATGACTTTATTGCCAATCTTGGTCTCTCTGACATTGGCGGCAAGGGAAGGGTCAAGGCCGGCGACGGAGAGAAAATTGCGAAGGAGTCTGGAGAAGTCTCGTTCGCTTACCTTGAACCAACTCTTGCACAGTGTTATGAGAGCCCCGTAGTAGGTGTGAACGCTCTTGTCTCCGGAGACTTCAATAATATGATCAAGAAGGAGCCGGGCTTTGTGGGGTTTGGTGTCCGTGGCGAAGAGGGCGAGGAATGCTTCTTCCGACAGTGCGCTTGCCCGTTCCTCCTGCTGCCGCCGTTGACAGGTGTAAGGCAGCTCCACAACTGGAGCTGATTTACGGCTGGCCCACTGCCTGATTTCTTTCACGAAGTCTACGACAGCCCAGACAAGTTCGGCTTCGTCACCGTGATCTTCGTCTTCGAGATATTCGGCGAGGTCCTGAATTGGGTCAAGGTCTATGTCGAAGAATTCTGTGGCGGTGTAGTATCCGTCATTGGCAGTCTTCAGGTGTCTGCGGCAGTATTCGATGGTGGTGCGGTCAAGAACTATGCTGCGGGATACGGGGGCATCGTAATAGTTCCCAAGAAAGTATTTGACATCGGAGAAGGCTTTCTCCGGTCGGATGTCATCGGCATCAAGTATTTCTGCGGCAATGGATGAGAGCTGGCAGATGGCATCGATTACGTTTTCTGCGTCAGTTTTTGTCATAATACTGCAATTTACACATTTAGTCCAGCAGGTCGGTCATTTCTCTGACCATATCGTCGTCGATGTCGCGGTAGCGGGCGAACGCCTTGGAGCCTTCGCAGTGG
>CAVDEO010000083.1:1377-10054 GCA_963607915.1 bacterium | reverse complement strand
GGGTCGTACCACTTGTAATAAGTCGCATCAGTGACGAGGCTGAAATGCTCGAAGCTGTTGTTCGGGAACTGGCGGGCAGGGTCTGTGGTGAACTGCGCGACATCTGTCATGTCCTCGCCCGTGTAGGCGTAAAATTCGTAAGTCGTGGCTGGTTCAAGCCCTGTTATGTGCGCGGTGAACTGCCCGCCGTCGGCCGTGATTGCAGACCCGCTGACATCAGTCCATCCCGAAGCGCCGGAGACGCGGTATCTGAACCCGTTGGCCTGTCCGTCCACGCCGACGGCGGTGAGATAGACCTCATTTGTCCAGACGTTCACGTTCTTGACATTCACGGATATGTCCGAATGTTCGACGAAGAGTGTCCAATATTCCGAATCCCCGAAACTCCGCACTTCTATCTCGACTGACGTCTCATTCCCGTCAGCATCGACGAATTTCTTTATGTCGCTGATGTTCATCGAGTATGTGCTCACCCCCTTGGGCCCGAGTTTCAGCGATTTCACTTTCACGGAGGAAAGGTTCACCGTCTTGCTGGCGTAGGCTATGGCCCGGCGGTTCTCCACATCCATCACCGTCGCTCCGACCTGCCCCTCCACGGTGAAATACCGCTCGACGGGACGCTCGGCGGAAATGGTCCAGCGGTAGTCCTGCCAGGTCGAGAGAGTGACAGTCCAGGGCGAAGTCAGGTCGTGGCGGCCGACAATCTTGTCTGAAACAGAAAGGCGGTCTTCCTCCATATCTGTGGTATATCCCTTTATCAGAATATTCTTCAGGTCGTAGTTTTCCTCAAGAACGATGTTCACCGTCATGTTCCCGTTGTCTATGTCGACGGATTTCGCACCCTCCGCCTCAAGAGTGAGGATGTGGGGGATGACGACGGGGTAGGGAATGTCGTTCTTGACGCAGGAAAGGGCGAGAAGAGGGAGAAGGGATATGATGAGGATTCTTTTCATGAACCGTAAAAAGCAGATTACAGATGCACCGAAAGGCCGAGGCTCACGGACAGCAGGTCAATCCTCGCCTGGGCGCGGAAGAAATTGCGTTCGCCGGTGAAGTTCCAGTCTTTGTAGGCCTTGGAGTTGTTGTATGAGATGTCCGCGAGGCTGATGAAAGCGAAGACGGAAATCGTGTTCATGGGGAAATAGACGATGCCGGGGCTCAGGGAAAGGCTGACCTTGTTGTTGACGGTGTAGGTGCCGGCGGACATGTTCAGCTCGCTGCGGGACTTGGTGTAGCCGAGTCCGGTGTCGAGAAAGAGGCCGACGCGGCCGCGGCTGTCAAGCCCGACATAGGAGCGGTTGAACACGGCCCCGCCGTAGGAGAAAGTCTTGGCCTTCACATCCTTGAATTCGTAGGAGAAGTTGCCGAGCAGGTCGAGCGTGGCGGCGTCGACGGCGCAGTTCCCGTTGGTGTACTGCAGGCGGACTCCCACGGCGTGGTTATCGCAGTAGGCGAAAGCCGCGTTCAGGGAAATCTTCGCGAGCGAGAGGTAGGCGTTGGAGTTGTTCAGCAGCAGGAGGAACTCGCTGTTGTCGGCGGAAAGGTTCACATATGATGCTGCCATCCCAATCTGCCAGTCGTGTCTCGGAACTATGAGATGGGTGCGCAGGCTGCGGTGGCTTATGTTCGTCGTGTCGCGCACGAGACGCTTCCCGAGCACGAGAGTCGGCCTGCGTTTTTTCTTCACCGAGCCGGTGTCGGATGACTTGGAGGACACGCTCCCGGTGTCGGAGGACTCGGAGGGCACGCGCCCGGTGTCGGAGGAGGTCTCAGAGGAGACTGCGGCCGTCACGGAAACGGGGCTTGCGCCGTCGTCAGCCGCTGCGGGGACCGGAACCGCGCCGAGAAAGAGGAGAAATATTGGCAGTATTCTTTTCATGCGCGATTACAGATAATAGGCGAATCCCACCGCGATGGAGGCGAGGTTCAACGAAAAACTTGCATTGGCGTTGCTGCTGGAGCCGTTTGAGACCTGATTGTGTGTCTGGTCGGTCCAGAAGTAGTTGAACCCGAGCACTCCGATGCTCAGCTCCATGGCGAGATGGTTGGTGATGAACGCCGTCACTCCGGGATTCACGCCGACAAGCATCTTGTACTGCCGCGTGTAAGTCCCCTTGACCTGCGAATCCACCTGAGCGGTGTTCTTGACCTTCCCCACGGAGAAGCCGAGCCCCACCTGCGCGAACATGGAGAAGCGCCCGGAACTTCCGAGAGGGATGTAGGGACGGAACGAGAGAGAGCCGCCGAAGCTTTGCGAGAGACGGTAATAGTCCTTGACGCTCATGCTTATCTCCGAGACGGAAAGGTCGGCGGAGGCGAGGTCGAGCAGCGTCCGGTCATAGGAGAGGCTCGCCCCCACCCCGATGTTGTCCCGAATCATGTAGAGGAAGGTCGGGGTCGCGGAAACCGTATATCCCTTGGAGTTGATTCCGTCAACGATGAGAAAGCGGTAGTTGTTCATGGAATGATATGAATACCTCGCGTTCCCCCCGACCATGAACGTCCCCTTCGGAGCGAAGACGGCCGGGACGGTGCCGGAATACCCGCGGTCATATCTCTGCGCCCCGGAGATTTGCGCTCCGAGACACAGGAATGTGATGACGAGAATATGTTTCAGACTTCCGGAAGTCATATTTTCAATTTGTGAAGGATTTTCTTCATTGCGGAATTTCGGGGCATATCCCTATTCGTAGAGGAGTTCGACTCCGTCCCTATTCGTAGAGGAGTTCGACTCCGTCAATCCAGAACTTCGAGCTGTCGCTGCCGGAGAAATAGTCCCCGTACATTGACGCGGCGCAGGAGATGATGATGTGGGTGGGATATTCCGTGAGCGTGTGGTAGCTGAACGGGATTGTCACCTGTCGCCATTCCCCGACGGAAGCCGACGCCTTTGTGCCGCCGTTTATCTGCTGGTAGCCGTCGCCGTAGAGTATGAGTTCCCCGTCTGCGATGGTGCTGTTGTCCGTGCGGTAGTCAATGAAGGTGGAGGTCTCGGTGGTGTTCACCTGCACGGGGCTGTCCTTCGTCCCGCCGTAGGTCCTGTAGTTCCAAGTGCCGAGCGCAATCCTGATGTTGCCCCGGTCCTTGTCGCCTTTGCTGAGGTTCGCACCCGACGGAAGGTCCGTGATTATGTTCACGTCTCCGCCGGAATATTTCACCCAGACGCGCACGCCTGTCGGACGGGATGTCCACGGACGGCCGAAATTGACTTTGCCGCCCTTGGTGCCCACGAGCCCCGCGAACTGCCCCGTGAAGATGTTCCCGGCGGCGAGTTTGCCGACTGCGGACGTGGACTGTGCGCAGACTGAGCGGGAGCCGTCCTTCGCATCATCGGAAGGGACGGTGATGATGACTCCCATGTTTGCGGAGCCGTTCACGCCCTCCGAGCCTTCTCCGTTTCCGGAACCCCAGAACATCGTGCTGCCTTCCGCGACCCCGCAGTTCGGGTCATACCATTTGTAATAATCCTTGCCGGAAATCTTGCTTACATATTCGAAGCTCGCGTTCGGCACATTCGGAGCGGCCTCGGTGGTGAATGTCAGGGTGTCGCCCTGGTCAGTCCCGGCAATCACGAGTTTGTATTCATACTTTGTCGCAGGAGAAAGCCCCTTGAGAACCGCGTCATAGACTCCCTCGGAACTGCGCACGGCATCGACGGACATCCAGTCGGACGCGCCTTCCGCACGGTAGGCGAACTTGATTGCAGAAGGGTCGGCGAACTCGCCCTCATCCACATCGGCGTGAACAGTCGCGTGACCTGCCCAGATTTCGTATATCGAAGATGCGGAAAGCCCGGTGGAAACCGGTTCGAAGACCACCGTGTCGTCCACGACTTCCGTCGAGTAGTCGACAAACAGTTCGAGTCCGACCTCTCCGTCCTTGACGGTGTATCTCACATTCATGGAATAGACTTTCCCGGCTTCGACGCCCTCGATTTTCCCGGATCTGGTGAATACCGAACCGTCTTTGGCGAGATTTCCGGAGAAAGTCCAGACGAGCTCGGGCTCGTCAAGCCCGTCGACAATGAAGTAGCCTTCGCTGCCGGATCTGTCCGCGTCGTAGACAAGAACGGTTTCGCTGTCAAGGCCTATGCTGAAAGTGTAGCCCGCCGAGAAGTTCTCGGCCACGCTCGCGTCGAAAGCTATTTTCGACACGGCGTTGTTCACTCCTGCAACCACCTGCACGGATGTCGTCGCGCCGGCGGTGACGGTGAAGTTCTCCGAACCCTTGTAGCTCTTCTGTTCCCAGGACGCCGCCGCCGGAGCCGCCTTCGCGGCCTCGCCGGCAATCACGTCGACGCGATAGTCATCCGCAGGAAGATAGATGGTCTCCGGAGCCTCGGCGAGGGTGTAGTCCCGCACGAGACCGCTGAAATCGCCCAAGTAAATCTTCACTTTCGCGGTGTTCAGGAGTTCATCGGAATCCATCGCGGCCTTTGTCTGCGGAATCGACACTCCGAAGGTGACAGCACCACCGGCCTTTACGGAATCCTCCCCGGAAAGACCGGTCTTGCCGCATGAAGGCGCAAGGACGGCTGCCGAGACGGCGAGAGCCGCCGGAAGAAGCTTGAAGATGTATTTTGCCGTTTTCATATCCCTTCCTCCTATTCATTTACAATCATTACGACATCGAACGAGTTGCGGCATCCGTTGTTGTCCACCACATTCATCGTGAAGTTGTGAGTGCCGGGATATGAGATGATGGCGGCCTGCGCGGCGCTGAGATCGAAGGAGATTTCCGTCTGATTGAGCAGTTCCTCTCCGTGAGGGAAAGGCACCACCTGGAAGATGATGTCATGATCCGCAAGCGGATGGATAAGGTCTATCGTCCTCGCGTTGGCGGCGTCGAGAGCCGCGAGGAAGGTTTCGCTCGTGGAGGTGATTTCAACATAGAATTTCTTCACACCCCCCGGCACGAGAGCCTTCAGATTGAGGTGCATCGTCCTTTCGCTTTCCTTCGGGACGACGATGTTCTGAAGGTCGGTGAACTCGGTGTCACAGCCCGCCTCATAGTCAAGGGTCAGGCTAATGCCGCCGTCGCCCTTAGGGGCCGACGGGTCATCGCCGATGACGGTTTCGTCGGAGCCGGTGATGTCGTTGGAGAGTTCCTCGTCGTCCACGAGGGGATTTATCTCGATGTCGAAGGTGGCGTTGCCCTCTTCATTGACTTTCTTGATGAACTTGACCTGTCTCCACTGCCTTGCCTTCACGTCGGTGAAGGTCCTGGTCATCTTCTGGCTCTTGCCGTTGATGTTCCCCTTGAAAGTGACGATCATGGTCGTGCCCTCGGAGCCGTTCACGGAGAAGTAGCCGGCGCTCTGGTCGAAAGTCGCGGAGCCGTCGGCGTAGGTGAGGGCGTAGTTCAGCGGGTAACCGGCCGTGACCTCCACGGATGCCGCGCCGCTGCCGCTGACCATGGCTATGAAATCTTCACTGTAGCCCACGGTGACCTTGCACTGGAGCAGACGGCAGGTGAGACTGCCTATCGAGGTGGTCTGCCCGGCCGTTATCGAGAACTCGCGGGTCGCTCCATAGACCGGCTGCTCGAAAGCGGCGACCGGAATCCCGGCTTCGGAAGAGCTTGCCTCAAGACGGTAATTCCCGGCAGGGAGGGAAATCTTGTTGTCTTTCTTCTTCACCGCGGAATAGGTCGTGGAGACGGCGAGGTCCCCGGTGGCGGTGTCATAGATGGAAATCGTGTAATTTCCGCTCGCGGCCACGTCCGCCTTTGTCTCGACAGCGTCGTCACACGAAATTGCGAACTCCGCGAAGGAGAGCGTGCCGGCCGTGTCTTTTGACATGATTTTCAACTTGCTGCAGGACGCGAACGGAAGCACCGCCGCAGCAGCAGCCATAATCACAAATATCTTTTTCATATCCATTTTCTCCTATTCATTAAGTTCCAGATCCCCGCAGTCCACGGTCTCGACGCTGTCGTCGAATGTAATCGTGACCTTGAGTCCGCCGATGTCGGAAGCATCGAATTTTATCGTGTAGCAGGTGTTCGCCTCAAGGGAGTTGTAGTCCTTGGAGAAGCTTTTCTCCGTTCCGCCCTGACTTCTGAAAGTGCCGGAAAGCGTAAACTTGTAGGCTTCGATGAAGGCGGCGCGTTGCTCGTCCTTGGTGAAGGAGATTTTTGTTCCGCTGCCGGTGGCAATCTCGAAGGAGCGCTCCGGGAAGTAGTTGCAGAAGTTCCCGCCGCATTCGATTTTCACTAGAGAATTGCCGAGCTTCGCCGGTACGGAGACAGCGGTCGTCTGCCCGCCGATTATGGCAAAGTCCGTCGCGCCGACAAAATACGGCTTGTCGAAGCCCTCCGCCCCCTCTTCTCCGCAAGTGGCGGTGACGCTGTAGCTGCCGGCCGTCAGAGCCTTGGAGGAATCCCATTCTGAAACCGGCCCCTCGTACATCGCGGCTCCGTCGGAGTTCTTCACGACAATCCGGAAATCGGATGAAACCGGGAGGGTGGTGTAGTCTGAAAGACTGCTTTTGGCGACAATGGCAATCTCATCGTTCCCGGAGACCGAGAACTTGACGAAACCCGTGGAGTTGTCCCCATCCCCCGAAACTTTCAGGGAGCAGGCGGCTGCCGCAAGCGTAAGCGCCGCGCAGCCCAGAATCCTGTGGAATTTCATAATCATTTTTTCTGTTTTCATTTATTTTCAGTCGTGTCCGTTCATATTTCTGTTCTATATGCCTTTTGCGGACGGCGTCGTTCATTTTGCTATCTGAACCTTTATGTTGTCGAGGTAGAGCCAGCAGGTGGTGTTCGTGAGTCCGGCATTGGACTCAATCTCCGTGCGCCAGCTTATCCTGACGGTTCCCGCAGGGACATTGCTGAGGACATAAGTCTGGTCGTAAGGCAGATTCGTGTACGAGCCCCCGTGGTCATTTATATAGAATTTGTTCCCGTCCTCGAATGTCCCGGTCGTGGAACCGCTCTTGTAGCCGTCCGTGGATGTCACATAGCCGACGAACACAGTCTGCCCGACATCAGGATTGGAAATGAGGCTTGAGGAGAACTTGTTGTCCGCTCCGTAGTTGAAGAATACGCTGATGTTCGCGGCTTTCTTGAGCGCTACAATCGGAGCGGAGTCAGTTCTCGCCCCGTAATTGGCGGATGTCTCCCTCCGGCATGCAATCCTGATGGCTGTCCCGGCGGAAGCGCCGACACGGCCTCCGGTCCACCCGTTGAGGAAGGATTTGACAGCGCTGTAGGTGGCATTGCTGCCGCCCGTGTATTCGTCTCCCGAGTGGAAATCCTCCACGGAGGAGAAATCCTCATGGAGCAGATAAGGAAGGGCGGCGGAGACTTCTGCCATGTACGAAGAACTCATGTCCGGCATCCGCACCGTCTGCGAGGCGTCGACATGCTCGGTGTCGAAAGTCACGGTGATGTCCTTGCCGGAAAATGCCCTGTAGGAGTCGATGTCCTCGAACAGGATTTCGAAAGACTCGCCCGTCGTGATTTCATGCCCCGGGCGGTATTCATAGACCGAAGAACCGTCCCCCCAGACACAGCCGTCCGGAGCGGTCAGGCGCACGGCGTCCGCATTCTCGCCCAGGTTGTTGGCGGACACGGAAAAACGCACCCTTGCATATTCCATGACTTCGGCAAGAAGGACAGGCACAGGAGTGGAATGCCCGCCGGCGAATGTTCTGCCCGCAAGACTGACCGGCTCTGTCTTCCCGATCTTTGTCGTGGAATACACCTTTATGCTCAAGGAATCCGTGGCGTCGAACGATGTCGGAAAAAACGCCGCCATCGCATATTTCTTGTCTTCCGACGTTGAAACAACAAGGGGTTCTGCAAGCTTCAGAACCATCGAAGACCCTCCGTCCGAGAGTTTCGCAGATGCGGCGGGGTCTGAAAAATCGGCGGTAAGCCTGCCCGTGACCGTCTTCGGGAAATCGAGGACTATCTTCTCTATCGGTTCGCCGCCGAGTTTGTCGCCGCCTTCGGGGACATAGAAGCGGAACTGATGGAGAAGGTGCTCCATCGAGAGGCCGAGTTTCGTGTAGTCAGAGAGTGCCTTCACTTCCTCAAGCGGGCCGTGGAGGACGGGATTGGCAATCATGATGTCTGCGCCTCCGGAGACACGGCCGTCCTGGACCGTGGGAATCGTAAATGTGGCGGATGTGCCGCTGACGGACTCGGGGACTGGATAGGCGGCGAAGTAGGTGTAGCGGTCTTCGGGCATCGGGCTGTCAAGCGTGGCGGTGAAGAAAGCCCGCGCCCCGTCGGAGCCATAGACCGAGAAGCGGGTGTTGTCCAGGGTGTATTCCCCGGCCGAGTTCTTCGCCCAGACGGCGATGCGGTCGCCGTTCTCCCAGGAAGCGGTGAGTCCGTCGGAGTTCATCACGCTGCGCGTCACCGCATCTCCCGTGCAGAATCCCACCTTGTGCGGGCCGCCGTCACAGACTTTTTCCGGCGTGACTTTCCGGCACGAGGAAAAAACGCATAGCAGTCCCGCCGCAATGATATATCCCAGATGTTTCATTGTCTCCATCCGTGTGCGCATCTGGCCGCGAGGCTTCCCGGCAATCCCCAACGATTGCCCAGTCTTGACCAAACGCCTTGATTTTCAAATTTTTAGAGGAGACTTTCGCTCAGAAATGCCTCCCATATGTGCAACTAATCCGCTGCAAATATAATAAAAATCACAAAAACAAGGCGT
>CAVDEO010000083.1:0-1349 GCA_963607915.1 bacterium | reverse complement strand
TCGGTGATGTCGCGGCAGGTGTCCGGATTGATGTTGGCGGTCTGGTCGGCAATCATGCGGGCGCGGCGGGCCGGGTCTTCGCAGAGGCGAAGCGCCTGACGGACCTGTTCGCGGATGTCGGTGGTGGCGTAGGAGAGCCCGTGGTAGTGGAAGAAAAGGGCGTTGCAGGTCTCGCAGCCCGGGATGGGCGCGGTGTGGATGATTGGGATGTGCTTCGCGGCGGCCTCGGTGCTGGAAAGCCCGCCCGGTTTGGTGAAGAGCACGTCGCAGGCATCCATGAGAAGCGGAATCTTGTCCGTGAAGCCGAGAGCGACGACATTCTCGTTGTGGCGGAAATTCTTCTGGAGACGGGCGCGCAGTTCGGCGTTGTTGCCGCAGACGAGAATGATTTCCACGCTGTCGCCGCACTCGCGGAGTATTTCCTTGACCGTGTCCTGTATGTGCCCGAAGCCCATGCTCCCGGACATGAGCAGAAACCATTTCTTGTCCGCGTCCATATAGCCGTAGTCGAGTATGCACTGTCCCCTCGCCTCGCGCCTGTCTGCGGCCGGCTGATGGAAGACAGCCCTCACCGGAATGCCGAAGGGGTGCAGTTTCTCACGCGGAAGACCCTTCTTGACACATTCTTCGATGAGGTGCTCGTGAGGGACGATGTAGTAATCCAGCTCAGTGTCTTTCATGAACGGGATGCAGGTGTAGTCAGTCATTACGAAAACTGACTTCGCCGCGAGCTTGCCCTTGCGTTTGAGGGCCGTGACCGCCTCCGCCGGGAAGATGTGGACGCAGACCACGACATCGAAGCCGTTCTGCTCGATGTAGTCGTGCAGACGGTCGCAGTAGAGCTTGTTCGCGTAATAGACCGGAGACTTGGACGTTTCGAGCGCATCGCTGACCATCGCTCCGGCACGGTAGGCCATCGCGAAAAGTTTGGTGCGGGTGGAGAAGAGATATATCTCGGAAGAGCGTTCCTTCGCCTCGGGACTCACAAGTCCCATCGTGTCCTGGACCTCGGCCTCAATGCCCTGTGACTGAAGATATTCGAGATAGGCTTTCGCCGCGGAGTTGTGTCCTTCGCCCGTCGAGCAGGACAATATGAGCACTTTCATGTCTTTAATTTTGTTCGTTTTTTGTGAGAAAGGTCGTTTTCGTTGTCTCCATTTTCCGTAACTCTCAAAAAGAGTGCAAATTACGAAAATTCGCATTACGTAGGGTGACTGAAAAGTCCCTCCGAATCCGCAAAGATAAATAATTTCGTCAATACGCGGCCGCCCGCTGACCTGACGGAATCATTATTATCAGCACCAGAGCTTCAAGACATCTTCCGGGAGGAGGACATTGACATTGATAAA
>CAVDEO010000082.1:6662-10110 GCA_963607915.1 bacterium | reverse complement strand
TGTCGGTTGATCCGAACAGGGGCGGCACGATAGAGCCTCTCCCGTACGAGAATTACTAAGTCCGGGAACTTGTTCTTGGAATGAGTCCCGGGTCGGAACGGACAATAAAATTGATGACAAAGATGGAAAAATATAGGAAAGAATACACCGCACCGGAGATTACCGCCGGCTGCATAGGCGTGGAATCGGGTTTCTGCAATAGCATAGAAATTGCTGCAGAAGGCTCGACGATAGGTGATTACGACTACCAGACTGACTCGGACTGGTAGCATTAGGGACAGGAATGAAAGTTATGCGCAGAAAAATTTCAACCGCGATTTTCGCCCTCCTCGTGTCCTCGCTGCTTTTTACGGCTGCCGGACGGGAGTTGAGGGTTCTCTATTGGAACATCCAGAACGGAATGTGGTCCGATCAGGGACACGGCTACGACAATTTCGTGGAGTTCGTGAAGTCAAACGATCCGGACATCTGCGTATGGTGCGAGGCGGAGTCCAGATACCGGACCGACACCGCGGACAAGATGTCGGGCTGCGAAGAGGCGTATCTCCCGTGGAACTGGGATGTGCTTGCAAGGCGTTACGGTCACGATTATGTGCTCGTTTGCGGCAAGAGGGACACTTTCCCTCAGGTGATTACGTCCAGATATCCCATTCGGATTGTGAAGAGAATCAACGGCAACGGGGACGACATCCTCGTCATCCACGGGGCTGGCTGGGCTCAGATTCAGGTCGGGCGCAAGACTGTCAATGTGGTGACTCTCCACACCTGGCCGCAGAAGTACGCCTATCAGGCGCAGGACCGTAAGGCAAGCGCTGCCCGGCAGGAGGGGGACGAGTTCAGAGCCAGAGAGATGGAATACATCTGCGGACAGACAACAGGCAGTGTTCCGGAGGCCTCGTCGCAGTATTGGATGATGCTCGGGGACTTCAATGCCGTTTCCCGCATCGACAATCATGTGTACAAGCTTCCGGAGGACGACAAGGCTTTTCTCGTCCACGATTATGTGAGGAATAACACTCCGTATGTGGATGTCATCGACGGCATGCACCCCGGTGACTTCAGAAAATCGCATCTCAACGGAAAAAGGATAGACTTCGTCTATATGACACCGCCTCTTTTCAGGCGTGTCCGTTCAGCCGAGGTCATCACTTCGGGCTTTGCCGAGTCCTCCCGGGACCCGCGTGACCTGCACAATTTCTGCAACCCTTCCGACCACTATCCGATTCTTGTCGTTTTGGACCTGTGAGCGCTGAAACCCCGAATTTCCGGAGAATTCCACGTCAATTTGCTGAATTTGTCGAAAGATTCGTTTTTTGTGCGTAACTTGGCAGGTTCAAAAAAGACAGTTGGATATGGCAAAGGAAAATTCGGGGTTGACGCCTATGATGAAACAGTTTTTCGCGGTGAAGGCGCAGCATCCGGAGGCTTTGCTGCTGTTCCGCTGCGGAGACTTCTACGAGACTTACGGGGATGACGCGCTGACGGCGAGCAAGATTCTTGGAATCGTGCTCACGCGGCGCTCAAACTCGTCTCCGGATTCCGTCCCGATGGCCGGTTTCCCCCACCATTCCATCGACACCTATCTCCCCCGTCTTGTGCGTGCGGGTTACAAGGTGGCCGTCTGCGACCAGCTGGAAGACCCGAAACTCACCAAGAACATCGTCAAGAGGGGGATAACCGAGGTCGTGACCCCCGGCGTGGCTTTCAACGAGCAGCTGCTCGACCAGAAAGAGAACAACTTCATAGCCGGTCTGTGCTTCGGAAGGGACAAATGCGGAGTCGCGTTTCTGGATGTGTCCACCGGCACATTCCAGGTCTCGGAAGGGACGGAAGACTATGTCCTGAACCTGCTCGACTCCTTCGGTCCCAAGGAACTCCTCGTCCCGAAGGGCTGCGAAAAGGAGGTCAGGGAAAAGACGGGCGGGAAGTACTATGTCTCCACGCTTGAGGAGTGGGCGTTCGTCTATGACAACTCGGTTGAAAAACTGAAGAAACAGCTGAAAGTCGATTCTCTCAAGGGCTTCGCGGTGGACAGGTTCGCGCTCGGGGTGACCGCTGCGGGTGCGCTGCTGATTTATCTCGAACAGACCAGTCACAACGGACTCGACAACATCTGCTCCATCTCCCGCATCGACGGGGAGAAGTTCGTGTGGATGGACCAGTTCACCTGCCGCAACCTCGAAATCTTCGGGAGCGCCGCCGGGAAAGACGGGACAAGCCTGATTGATGTCGTGGATTACACATCCTGCCCGATGGGCGCGAGGCTTCTGCGCAACTGGCTCGCTCTGCCTGTTACGGATCTCGAAGAGTTGAAACGGAGGCACGACATCGTGGAATGGTTCACGGAGCACACGGAAAGTCTCGACTCTCTCAGAACGCTCATCGGCGACATCGGTGACCTTGAAAGAGTCGGTTCGCGGGCTGCGGCCGGGAAGATCCAGCCGAGGGGCGTGCTGATGGTCAGCCGGGGACTCGGCAGAATCAAGCCTGTCAAGGAACTTTGCGAGGCCTCCGGATGCGCTCCGCTCAAGTCCCTCGCGGAAAATCTCGACGGCTGCGACTCCCTGGCGGAAGAACTTGAGAGGACGATTGACCCGAACACGGCCGCAATGCTCGGCAAGGGCGACGTGATTGCCTCCGGAGTGAACGCGGAACTCGACGAACTGCGCCGCATCGCCCGCCACGGCAAGGACTATCTTCTTGAGATTCAGCGGCGCGAGACCGAACGGACGGGCATCTCTTCGCTGAAGGTCAGCTACAATTCTGTTTTCGGCTACTACCTCGAAGTCCGCAATGTCCACCGGGACAAGGTTCCGGAGGACTGGGTGCGCAAGCAGACGCTCGTGAACGCCGAAAGATACATAACCCCGGAACTCAAGGAATATGAGGAGAAGATTCTCGGGGCTGAGGAGAAAATATATATCCTTGAATCACAGATATATAACGAAACGGTCGAAAAAATCCGCTCGAACATCGTCAGAATCCGGCTCAATTGCGGAATCATCGCCAGGCTCGATGTCCTCTCCGGATTCGCGCAGCTTGCCCTCGAAAGGCGCTACTGCCGCCCGCAGATGAACGGGGGGATGAAACTCGACATCATCGGGGGACGGCATCCGGTCATCGAGACGATGATGCCCGCCGGCGAGGAATATGTCCCCAACGATGTGCATCTCGACTCCGAGGGTCAGCAGATAATCATACTCACCGGACCGAATATGGCGGGAAAGTCCGCGCTCCTGCGTCAGACGGCTCTCATCGTCCTGCTCGCGCAGGCGGGGTCGTTCGTGCCGGCGGAAAAGGCGGAAATCGGCTGGTTCGACAAGATTTTCACCCGCGTGGGCGCGTCCGACAACATATCCCGGGGTGAATCCACTTTTATGGTGGAAATGCTTGAGACATCGATGATTCTGCACAACATCACCGCCCGTTCGCTCGTGCTTCTCGACGA
>CAVDEO010000082.1:1711-6265 GCA_963607915.1 bacterium | reverse complement strand
TCGCTTCAGCTGAGCTTCTTCCAGCTCGAGGACCCGCTGCTCTCTTCGCTCAAGGAGGATCTCGACAAGGCGGATCTCAACTCGATGACCCCGCTTCAGGCTTTCGACCTGCTGCGGTCTATGAAAGAAAAGATGGGGCTATGAAAAGAGTTCTGATAATCACATATTATTGGCCGCCGTCGGGAGGCTCGGGCGTGCAACGCTGGGTCAAGTTCGCGAAGTATCTGCCTCAGAACGGCTGGCAGTCTGTGATATACACCCCGGAGAATCCGGAACTCAGCGTGATTGACAGGACTCTGGAGGATGACATTCCGGAGGATGCCGAGATTCTGAAGCGGCCGATTCTGGAACCTTACGGGATTTACCGGAAGCTGACCGGCAAGGGCGGAACGGCAGTCCGAGCCGGGCGCAAGGGAAGCGTGGCGGCTGTTCCCGCGGGAAACGGCGGTGTGAATCTTCTCGGCGGTGTGTCTCATCTGGGGAACGGCGGCACGAATCATCAAGGGAACGGCGGTGTTGCTCATCAGGGGGACGGCGGCACGGAAGTGAACCCGATAAATGCGCAGAAAAAAAGCCTTGGACAGAAGATTTCGCTGTGGATACGGGGCAATCTCTTCATCCCCGACCCACGCTGCTTCTGGGTGAAGCCTTCGGTGAAATTCCTGAAAAAGTACCTTGAGGAACACCCAGTAGACATAATCGTAAGCACCGGACCGCCACATTCGATGCACCTGATTGCGAGGAAACTCGCACGCGCGACCGGCATCCCGTGGGTGGCCGATTTCCGCGACCCGTGGACGCGGATGTTCTATTTCAAGCATCTTTCTCTTACGCGTTTCTCCCGCCGCAGACACGAAAGGCTCGAGAAGAAGGTTCTTGACGACGCGAGCGCGGTCGTGGCGGTTTCGCCGCTGGTGCAGGACGAGTTCAGGCAGATGACCTCGACTCCGGTGTCTCTGATTACCAACGGATTCGACGAGGAGGATTTCGAAACTGCGGATTTGGAGATGAGGGCGCTTGAGGAGGAGACCGGAAACGAGAATGAGGATTTCTTCAGCATAGTGCACACGGGGCTTTTCGCCTCGGACGGCAATCCTCTCGAACTTTGGAAAGTCCTCGCGGAAATTGCGGAGTCTGACGGGGAGTTCGCGTCAAAGCTGCGGCTGCGGCTTGCAGGCAAGACGGACAGGCAGATTCTGGAGTCCATTTCGGCGGCGGGACTCGGGAAGAATCTCGTGAATCTCGGCTATGTCAGCCACGACGAGGCTGTACGGGAGCAGTGCGGAGCTTCGGTGCTGATTCTGCCTCTGCGGCAGGAGCCGGAGTACAGGGCGACGCTCCCCGGGAAACTGTTCGAGTATCTCGCCTCGCGCCGGCCGGTGATCGGAATCGGGCAGACGGACGGGGCGATGGCGAGGGTTCTGGATGACGCGCACGCCGGACGGACATTCGGCTGGGATGATGCGGACGGTCTCAAGGCGGAGGTTCTTCGCTGCTGGAATCTGTTCCGCGTGGGGCGGCTCGACGACAATGACGAGGACATCGGACGATATTCCCGCCGCCGGCTCGCCCGGCAGATGGCTCAGCTGTTCGACTCGCTGTCGAATCAGAGGTGACGGAACAAAGCTGCTTTCGGGTCAAACAAAGTTCAGGACAATAGATATAGACATATATAATATGAACAAAATGAAATCAGGCGGCGACATCGTGAAGAAGATATTGATTTATCTGGGGATTGTCGTGTTCTTCGTGGTTCTTTCTTATGCTTTCGTGCCTCAGGTTCTGAGCGGAAAGATTGTGAATCAGGGGGATATATCCTCATGGAAAGGCATGGCGAACGAGGCTGTGACCTATAATGCTCAGCACCCGGAGGACAAGACACAGTGGACGGACTCGATGTTCGGGGGAATGCCGACGACTGCGACGATTGACGATTTCGACGGTGACTGGACGAAGTGGATGTACAATCTTCTGCTGACGGGACGTCGGCCGGCGACCTATTTTTTCATCGCGCTTCTGGGGGGATTCCTGCTGATGCTCTCGTTCGGCTGCGGACTCGTTCCTGCGATAGGGGGAGCGATTGCCATCGCGTTCTGTTCTTATAATATGCAGATTATTCAGGTGGGGCACAACACCAAGATGCAGGCGATTGCGTTCTTCCCCTGGGTGCTCGCGGGGGTGGTCTATACCTACCGCTGCGCGATGAGGGGGCTTAAGGGCGGATATGGACTGTATGGCTCTGACTGCGCGGAAACTGCGGGCGACACCTGGGAAAACGGGGAAAACGGGAAAAAGAACGGGAAGAACGGAGAAAACGGGAAGCCGATATCCTGGAAATCGTGGCTGCCCCGGACGGTGTTCGCAGCGGTGCTCTTCGCCCTCGCGCTGAGTTTCCAGATTAAGGCCAACCACCCGCAAATCACTTACTATCTGGCGATTGTCATTTTCGTCTATGCGCTGACTCTCTTCGTCTGGGTCTGCGTCAAAAAGGAGGAGCGCAGACGCAGGATTCAGCGCTTCTTCGCGGCTTCGGCACTGCTGCTCGTTGTCGGCTGCATCGGAATCGCGACCAACGCCAACAAGCTGATTCCGACCTATGAGTATTCGAAATACACGATGCGCGGAGGTTCTGAACTTGCCGCCGACAGGGCGGAACACGCCGGCGATGCGAAAGCCGTGAAGGAGGCGAAGGCGGCCGCGAAGGGGCTTGACCTCGAATATGCGACGGCCTGGTCCTACGGCATCAACGAAATGCCGAACCTGCTGATTCCGAATTTCAACGGCGGCGCATCCGCCTGTGACCCGCAGCTCAAGCACGGAGCAACGGAGGATCTCCTGCGGCGTGCGGGGCAGCCGAATGTGAAACAGACGGTGAAGCAGCTGCCGATGTACTGGGGGCCGCAGCCGTTCACGGCGGGTCCGATGTATCTCGGAGCCGTCACCATATTCCTTTTTGTCCTCGGACTGTTCCTGTTCAGGGGCAAGGACAAGTGGTGGATTATCATCGCCACGGTCATCGCGGTTTTCCTCGCGTGGGGCAGCCATTTCATGTGGTTCACGCGGCTGTGGTTCAACTATGCGCCGATGTACAACAAGTTCAGGACGGTGTCGATGGCTCTGACCGTGCTTCAGGTGACGGTTCCTCTGCTCGGTTTCCTGACTCTCGACAAGATTCTCAAGGCGGAATATGACAGCAGGAAAGTCATCCGCTCCACATTCTGGGCTGCGGGAATCACCGGTGGCTTCTGCCTTCTGATGGCTCTTTTCCCGGGAATCGCCGGGGATTTCAGCGCCGCAAGTGACGCGGGGATGCAGGACGTGCTTGTGGACGCGCTGCGCGAGGACCGCAGGGCGATGCTCCGGAACGATGCAAGAAGCAGTTTCATCATCATTCTGGTTGCCTCCGCCGTCATTCTCCTGATTTATGGAAACAAGCCTTTCGCGCGGCTCGGAAAGCTGCTCGGGAAAGCATCCGTGGCCGGGGGGCTTATAGCCCTGCTGGTTCTCTGTGACCTGTTCTTCGTGGGCAAACGCTACCTGAACTCCGACCATTTCATCTCTCCGAAAAACTGGGAGGCGCAGTTCCGGGAGCGCCCGGTGGACAAGGCAATACTTGCCGACGGGGATGTGTCCTACCGTGTGCTTGACCTGAGCGTGAACACTTTCAACGACGCGCACCAGAGCTACCGCCACAAATGCATAGGCGGCTACAGTCCGGTGAAGCTTCAGCGCTATCAGGATTTGATTGAAAGATACATTTCGGGAGAAATCAATTCGGTTTATAAGGCGACGGAAGGCTGTGCCACTGTCGGAGAAGTGGAGGAGAAATTGCCGTATTTGCGTGTAATATCAATGTTAAACGGCAAGTATATCATACTGGGAGCGGATTTTGAGCCTGTTTTGAATGACTATGCTTTCGGCAACTGCTGGTTTGTGGACTCGGCCCGGACGGCATCTTCCGTGAATGGGGAGGTTGATTTGCTTGCTGATGTAGAACTTGACAACACTGTTGTTTTGGGCCCTGATTTCGGGGATATTGCCTCTCAGATAAATTCTTTGAGGGAACATCCGGAACTTTCGGACGAAGCGGCGAATCTTAATATTCCGGAGGATTTCAATGATTCAGAGGATTTTGTGCGGATGACCTCGTATGAGCCGAATGAACTGCACTATGAATGCCGGCTTTCGTCTCCGCGTGCGGTGATGTTCAGCGAGATTTACTATCCTGACGGGTGGAAGGCCTGGGTCGGTCCGGTCGGTGCGGTCGGCGAGACTGTCGGGAATCGGTTCAAGGCGGCATCCGGAGCGGAGGAGAGGGCGATTTTCAGGGGCGACTGGATGCTGAGGGGGATGATTCTTCCGGCTGGGGAGCACGAAATCGTGATGCGTTTCGAGCCGCAGTCCTATGTCATCGGGGAGCGCATATCCACGGCAAGTTCGGCTCTGCTGATTTTGCTGGTGGTGCTTTCAGCCGCAGGCGCAATTGTTTTCAGACGGGGAGACTTTCGCTATTCGTATGAACATGTATGACAGCTGTCAAATTGAATCGACAAC
>CAVDEO010000082.1:0-1211 GCA_963607915.1 bacterium | reverse complement strand
GCAACGGGTCAGATGACCCGATCCGCCGTGCAATCCATAGACCGAAGAACTTGTCGGAAATGGAATAGACCTTTTCGCTTTCAGTAATCAGGTCTTTGTCCAACAGCTTCTTGACGGCTGATTGGACAGAACTTGCCGATGAAAGCCGATGCTTGCGGATGAATGCGGCCGACGTTATTGCGGAAACCTCCCCGTCGAGCGCGATTGCATAGAGAAGCTCTTTCTGTTTCTCGGGGATGTTGGAGAGGATTTCACGGAACACAGTATCGTAAGAATCCGTCAACGCGACAATTGCCGTACGGATTGTCTCCATTGTGCAGGCACTCTCATCCGCCGTGTCCGCGAATGCTTCATTGAATGTCTTCTGGACATAAAATGTGTGTCCCTTGAAGAAATCATAGACGGCTCCGGCCTCTTGCTCTGTGATGAGTTTCCCTGCCTTTCTGAAGTTTCTGACTATGAACGGGACATACACATCACGCGCAATCGCTTTCAATTCAAGCATATCCGCGCTTCTGTAAAAGGGATGATTCGCCGAAAGGAACATCTCCTGCATCATATGCCGTTCGCTGCCGGCATAGATGAAATTGCAGTTTGCGGATTTCTGGATGTGACCGCGAAGAATGGCCTCCACATTTTTTTCCGGATATTTCGCAATCTGCTGGAATTCGTCGATTGCGACGATGCAGGGTTTGTCCGCATTGTCCAGATATTCAAAAATCTCTTCGAGAACAAATTCCGGCCGTTCGATATCCCCCAGTTCGATGCTGAAAGCAGGCTGCCCCGTCATCGTGTCGAAACTGAACTTCCCGCTGATTGACTTGAGCGTCTGGAGAAACATGGTCGCCATCTTGCGGCTGCGCGGTTGCAGGGTGTCGTAAATCTCCTTTCCGAGGACATATGTAAACTCTCTCAGACTCGAAGTGTGAAGAATGTCTATGAAAAAGGTGTAATAGTCGTCACGGATTTCGTCTTTTCCGTAACAGAAATATATGAGTCCCGTCTTTCCCATCCTTCTTGGGGATATGAGAACAAGATTGTTCCCGTTCGTCACGGACTTGACAAGCCTCTCCGACTCGTCCACCCTGTCACAGAAATACTCCGGTTCAATCTTTCCCGCAACAACAAACGGATTCATTTTCTTTGCCATAGTCATTTACGAATTTATTGCAAATATAATTATTCGATTCACATAATGCAAATCGAATAAT
>CAVDEO010000081.1:1325-10655 GCA_963607915.1 bacterium | reverse complement strand
ATATGAGACTACTGAAAAACGGATTGTTCCCGGTGCTGCTCGGAGCGGCGCTGATTGCCGGCTGTGCGAACGGCGGCGGGAAAAAGGAGACGGGCGGAGCGCCCGTGAGAGTCAAGGTCGAAAGCGTGAAGTGCGCCGAGTCGTCTTCCGTGAAAACCTATGTGGGGCGTGCGGAAGCGTCGAAAAGCGTGACGCTCCTTTCGCCGTTCCCCGCAAGGCTCGAAAAGATTGACGCGAGGGAGGGCCGTGCCGTCGGAAAAGGCGGACAGGTCGCCAGAGTTCATTCCGAGACCGTGGAAAGTTCGCTCTCCGCCGCCGAGGCGACTCTGCGTCAGGCTCAGGACGGCTACGACCGTCTTCAGGCGGTGAAAGACAACGGGAGCGTCCCGACTGTGAAACTGGTGGAGGTCGAGACCGAACTCGCGAGAGCGAAGGCCGCTCTGCGCACCGCCCGCAAGGCCGGGGACGACTGCTCGGTCAAGGCTCCGTTCCCGGGGACGGTCAGCGAAATCTTTGCCGAAGAGGGCGAGAATCTCGCGCTCGGTCAGCCGATTGCGAAAATAGTGGATTTGAACTCGTTGGAAATCAGCATTTCCGTCCCTGAAACCGAGATTGCGTCCTGCTCCGTGGGCGCCGAGGCTGAAGTGACGGTGCCGGCTCTGTCCGACACTCCGGTACGCGCCCGTGTGGTGCGCAAGGGCGTGGACGCTTCGCTTCTGTCCCACAGCTACGACTGTGCGCTGAAGCTCGACGCGCCGCTTCCCGGACTTATGCCGGGGATGATTTGCAAGGCCGTGTTCCGCTCCGCCCCGGAAGGCTCGGGCGAAGTCCCGGTGATTCCCGCTTCCGTCATCCGGGCTGACAAGACCGGCCGCTATGTCTGGACGGTCGGCGGGGGAAACATCGTCGTGAAGAAATATGTCACCGTCGGAGACTTCTCCGGCAAGGGCGTGAAGATACTTTCCGGACTTTCGGAGGGCGACCTTCTCATCACCGGGGGCGCGACCAAGGTCAGCGGCGGAATGAAAGTCGAGACAATCTCCGAGTGAGCGGGGATAAATCTAATTCGCACGACAAGTCAAATACTTGAGACACTTGAAGATGGAACATAGCGCCGGATTTGTGTCTAAAATCGTCCGAGGGGCGATAGAACACAAGAACATAGTCATACTTTTCCTCGTCCTGCTCATCGCCGGCGGCATTTTCGGCCTGAGCGATATGGACAAGGACGAGTTTCCGACATTCGAAATCAAACAGGGACTAATCGCCGCCGTATATCCCGGTGCCGATGTCGCACAGGTCGAGGAGGAAGTCGGGAAACCTCTCGAGAAGTTTCTGTTCTCGATGAAGGAAATAAGCCGCAAGAACACCAAGGTCGTCAGCCGGGACGGCATCTGCTACATTTACACCGACATCACGGTCCCGGCCGAAAAGAAGAACGAGGCCTGGTCGAAGATACGCCTTCAGCTGAACTCATTCAAGCAGACCCTTCCTCCGGGCGTGCTCGCGATTGTCGTTCTCGACGATTTCAGCGACCTCACTTCGGTTCTCGTGGCTCTCGAATCGACAGACAAGGGATATTCGGAGATGAAGGAATATGCCGACGACCTTTCCGACCGTCTCCGCACCATACCGCAGCTCGCGAGCGTCAAGATTATAGGGACACAGAGCGAGGAGATTGCGGTGAACGTGGACATGGACAGGCTCGCGGCCTACGGCATATCCCCGACATCCCTGATGCTTGAATATCAGACTTCAAGTCTTCAGGCACTCGGAGGCACGTTCTCCACGGATTACACTGTTTCTCCGGTACACGTGAGGAAGACCGTCACCGACGAGCAGGAACTCTCGGACAAGATAATCTGGTCGTCCACGGACGGGCAGGCGCTCAGGCTGAAAGATGTCGCCACAATCGAAAGGCGTGTCAAGGAACCCTCGTCGCTTGTCACCTACAACGGGAACTCCGCCGTCGTGCTTTCCATAAGCATGAGTCCGGACAACAACATTGTGGCGTTCGGAAAGGATGTGGACCGGGTTCTCGCGGAATTTATGTCCGACGCGCCGGAGAGTCTCACCGTTTCGCGCATCACCGACCAGCCGAAAGTGGTGGGGGATTCCGTGTGGTCGTTCCTCAGGGATTTGGTCATCTCTATGCTCGTGGTCATATTCGTGATGCTTCTGCTCTTCCCGATGCGTTCCGCACTGATCGCATCTTCGGGAGTCCCGGTCTGCACCGCCGTGGCCATCGCGCTGATGTACTTTTTCGGCATCTGCCTCAACACGGTTTCGCTCGCGGCGCTGATTGTCGTGCTTGGGATGATTGTGGACGACTCCATAATCACGATGGACGGCTATATGGACAAGCTCGGCCGGGGGATGCCCCGTCTGGAGGCGGCCACGGCCAGCGCTCAGGAACTTTTCTCGCCGATGTTCATGGCGACTTTCGCGATAAGCGCGATGTTCTTCCCGATGACTGGCATAATAACGGGCTATCTCGGGGACTTCGTCGCCACTTTCCCGTGGGTGATTTCGTTCGCCCTGATGACTTCGCTCGCCTATGCGGTGCTTGTCGTGCCGTCGCTTGAAACCCGCTTCATCACTTCTCCTAAGAGTTCCGGGGACAATTTCCTGACGCGGGCGCAGAACAGGATGTTCACCTCACTCCAGAAGGGCTACGACTTCCTCCAGGGCAAATGCTTCCGGCATCCTGCGCTGACCATATTCTCGGGCGTGGCGGCAATCGCGCTCGGACTGCTGATGTTTTCGCAGATGAACATCCAGCTTATGCCTATGGCCGCGCGTCCGGTGTTCGCAGTGGAGGTCTGCCTCGACCCTTCCTCCGGAATTGACAGGACGGCCGAGGTCGCCGATTCCCTTGCCGGGATGCTCCGCAGGGACAGCCGTGTCACCTCGGTCACCGAGTTCATAGGCACGGGAACTCCGCGTTTCCACTGTACCTATTCCCCGATTCTTCCGGGAAAGAATGTCGCGCAGCTCATCGTGAACACCAAATCCAACAAGGCCACCGAGGAGTTTCTCAACGAATACGGGACATATTTCGAGAATTATTTCCCCGAGGCCGAAATTCGGGTCAAGCAGATGGACTATCAGGGGGTCACCGCTCCGGTCGAGGTTGAGGTCTATGGGGAGGATTACTCTGAGATTCAGGCGGTTGCGGATTCGCTCAAGGCCTACATGGCAGGTCTCGACATGATTAAATGGGTGCATTCCGACGCGGACTGGTTCACCCCGGGAGTCTCTCTCGAACTTGACCGCGACGAGGCCACCCGCGTGGGCGTGAACCGCAGTCTGATGAACCTTTCCCTTGCCGGAGCTATGAACGGTCTGCAGATTACCTCGCTCCGTGAGGGCGACAATGAGATTCCGGTGAATCTCTATTCCGCCGCTTTCGATTCCTCCGCCGACTACGGGAACATTTCCAACACTCTCGTGCCCACTGCAATCCCGGGCGTGACGGTCCCTGTCCGGCAGGTCGCCTCGGTCTCTCCGGAGTGGAATCCGACTTCGCTCACCCGAATCAACGGGAAACAGGCCATCGTGGTCGGGGCTGACATGAAGTACGGGAAGAGCCAGCCTACGGCCATCCGGGAGATAAAGAAATATCTCGCATCGGCCGACATCCCCGAGGGGGTCACTGTGAAATTCGGCGGGCTCAACAGTGTGAACGGCTCCGTCGGGCCGGAAATCGCCCTTTCGTTCATAGCGGCGGTGATGATTCTGTTCTTCTTCCTGCTCTTCCATTTCAAGAAGATTTCCCTCGCGGTGCTGACCCTCGTCCTGAGCACTCTCTGCCTTTTCGGCGCGTCTCTCGGGCTGTGGATTTTCGGACTTGACTTTTCTATGACCGCAGTCCTCGGCCTGATTTCCCTTGTCGGAATCATCGTCCGCAACGGAATTCTGATGTTCGAATATGCCGAGGAACTCCGGTTTGAGCACGGTTTGAGTGTCAAGGAGGCTGCGGAGGAGGCCGGGAAACGCCGTATGCGTCCGATTTTCCTCACTTCCTGCACCACCGCGCTCGGAGTGCTGCCGATGATAATCAGCGGAGATTCACTGTGGATGCCGATGGGAGTGGTGATATGCTTCGGTACGCTGCTTTCCGTCATCCTCATAACGCTGATAATGCCGGTTTCATACTGGCAGATTTTCCGCCGGGCGGACAGTGCGGCGCCGGTGTCATCTCCGGCGGTTTCTTCCGATGCTACGGAAGGTTCTGAAGAATAATTTCCCGGGATGGGACAGTTTTTAAGAAAATATGAAATACATATATATGATGAAAAAATATTCGGCTGCGATTGCCAGACGGTGTGCGGGGGCCGTCCTCTTTGCGGCGGTTCTGCTGCCCGTGGGCGCTGCTGCGCAGACAACTGACGGTTCTGCTGCTGTCAGTTCGGCGGCCGCATCGGGAAAGGCCCGCGGAGATGTCCCGGCAAGCCCGCTGACACTTGAGGAGTGCCGGGAGCGGGCGCTGGAGAACAATGTCTATGCGAAGAACGCGGCTCTGGATGTCCGCGCGGCACAGCTGCGGAAACAGGAGGCCCTCTCGGAGTACTTCCCCCGCGTCTCCGCCGACGCGATGGGCTACTGGGCGCTGAACCCGCTGCTTGAAATAGGCATGAAAGACATGTTTGACGGTGGAGTGATTCCGGACGGAGTCCAGTCGCTCTGCTCGATGTTCGGGCTGAAGACCGACTACAGCTTCTTCAAGAAAGGCTGGTCTGCGGGCGTGACCGCGCTGCAGCCGGTCTATGCCGGCGGAAGGATAGTCACCGGCAACCATCTCGCCGCCCTCGGCGTGGAGGCCGCCGATCTTCAGGCAGATATACGCCGCCGGGAGACCCGCGAGACCGTGGACAGCCTCTGGTGGCAGGTGGTTTCGCTTGAAGACAAGCTGGAGACCCTCGAACATCTCTCCCTCACCCTCGACACCCTCTGCAGCAATGTCCGCTCGGCCGTCTCCTCGGGTCTCGCCGCCGAGACCGACCTGCTCCGCATCGAGCACAGGCGCAGTGAACTTGCTGCCGGGAAGAAGAAACTGCGCAGCGGCATACGGCTCGCCCGGATGAACCTGTTCAATTCAATATCAATTGATTACAGCCTCCTTTCCTCTGCGGCGACGGCCGGGCGCCCTTATCTCGACTCGATTGTTCTCGCCTCCGACGGGTCTCTCCCGCTCTCTCCGGAACATTACTGGAAAGATGAAGATGAAATCGTGGACGGGATGCAGGAAACAAGACTGCTCTCCCTTCAGGAGAAAGCCCGGAGGATGGAAAAGCGGATGGCGGTGGGGGAGGCTCTCCCGCAGGTTTCCGTGGGAGCGACGGCCGGATATTCGAACCTTTACGACAAGGGCCGCTGCAACACCATAGCTTTCGCTCTCGTCCAAATTCCGCTTTCGGACTGGGGTAAGACCGCCCGCAAGGCGCAGCGCATTGACACGCAGATTGAAAAGGCGGTCAACGAACGGGAGTTCCTCGAAAAGCAGCTCCGCCTTCAGGTCGGCAAACTCTGGCTGGACCTCACCGCGGCCTACGATGACTGGCAGCTCGCGGAAGAGGCTCTTGCGCAGTCCGACCGTCTCTACGAAGCCGCGCTTTCCAACTACAGCGCCGGACTCGCGCCCCTTCAGGACCTCCTTCAGGCCGAAACAGACTGCCGCAGGGATGCCTCCGCCCGCATCGACGCGCTCATAGCCTACCGCACCGCCGTCCTCGCCTACACCGGAAGGAGCGAATAGTGCCTGTTGGTTGCCTGCACCGGGAGAAGTAAATAACGCCAGTTGGTATTGATAATCAAAAAATTATTCGTATATTTGCAGCCCCAAATTTTGGGGAGTTAAACATAAATAATAGATTTATAATCATTTATGCCAACAATTCAACAGTTAGTTCGCAAAGGACGCGAGGTTATCGTCGAGAAGAGTAAATCTCGCGCGCTGGATGCTTGCCCTCAGAGAAGGGGCGTATGCGTGCGTGTGTACACAACCACACCGAAGAAACCGAACTCAGCAATGCGTAAGGTTGCCCGTGTACGTCTGACCAACTCCAAAGAGGTCAACGCGTACATTCCTGGAGAAGGCCACAACCTGCAGGAGCACTCAATCGTGCTTGTCCGCGGCGGTCGTGTGAAGGACCTTCCGGGTGTACGTTACCACATCCTTAGGGGCGCTTTGGATACTGCCGGCGTCGAGGGAAGGACACAGTCCCGCTCTCTCTACGGAGCCAAGAGGCCGAAGGCAGGGAAAAAGCCCGCTAAGAAGTAATTTTAATTCATTACCTTAATTTCCAACAAAAACAATGAGAAAATCGAAGCCTAAGAAGAGGATTCTACTTCCAGATCCGAAGTTTCACGACGTGATGGTAACGCGTTTCGTGAACAATCTTATGTTGCAGGGAAAGAAGAGTATCGCGTATTCTATTTTTTACGATGCCATTGACATGGTAGGCGAGAAGATGAAAGATTCTGACAAGGCTCCTCTCGATATTTGGAGGAAAGCTCTCGAGAACGTGACCCCTCAGGTCGAGGTGAAGTCACGCCGTATCGGCGGAGCTAACTTCCAGGTGCCGATGGAGGTTCGTCCTGAAAGGAAAATTTCGCTCTCGATGAAGAATATGATTGTCTTCGCCCGCAAGCGTTCAGGTCACTCCATGGCCGAAAAACTTTGTGCAGAAATCATCGCGGCGTACAACTGCGAGGGTGCGGCATTCAAGAGAAAAGAAGATATGCACAGAATGGCGGAGGCCAACAAGGCTTTTGCACATTTCAGATTCTAATCCCCAAGGAAACGTTGACAAATGGCAAGAGATCTTAAATTCACCAGAAACATCGGCATCATGGCTCACATCGATGCCGGCAAGACCACTACCTCCGAGCGTATTCTCTACTACACGGGCAAGACCCACAAGATTGGAGAAGTTCACGAGGGAGCGGCCACAATGGACTGGATGGTTCAGGAGCAGGAGCGTGGAATCACCATCACTTCCGCTGCCACCACCGCTTTCTGGCACTACAAAGGGGATACATATCAGATCAACCTCATCGACACTCCGGGGCACGTCGACTTCACCGTCGAGGTGGAGCGTTCCCTCCGTGTGCTTGACGGCACAGTTGCGACATTCTGCGCTGTTGGCCGCGTGCAGCCTCAGTCCGAGACCGTATGGCGTCAGGCTGACAAGTACGGCGTTCCTAAAATCGCGTATGTCAACAAGATGGACCGCGTGGGCGCGGACTTTCTCGCCGTCGTTGAGGAAATAAAGACCAAGCTCGGTGCAAGGGCTGTCCCAATCTGCCTCCCTATCGGAGCTGAGGACAAGTTCGAGGGCATCATCGACCTCATCGCCAATAAGGCAATCTACTACGATTCAGGCGAAGAGCTTGTGAACTATGAAATAAAGGACATTCCGGAGAATCTCAAGGCGGAAGCCGCCGCCTGGAGGGAGAAACTCGTCGAGGCCGCCGCCGACTATGACGACAGCTTGATGGAGAAATTCTTCGAGGATCCGGATTCAATCTCTGAGGATGAGATTATCGCGGCTCTCCGCAAGGCGACCATCGACATGTCGATTGTGCCTGCGTGCTGCGGCTCGTCATTCAAGAACAAGGGAGTCCAGTTCCTTCTCGACGCAGTGATGCGTTACCTCCCGTCTCCGCTCGACATCCCTTCAATCAAGGGAGTCAATCCTAAGACAGGAGAAGAGGAAGAGCGTCATCCGAACGCGAAAGAGCCGTTCTGCGCGCTCGTGTTCAAGATTGCGACAGACCCGTTCGTGGGCCGTCTCGCATTCCTCCGCGCATATTCCGGACATCTCGATGCAGGTTCATATGTGCTCAACACCCGTTCCGACAAGAAGGAGAGGGTAGCGCGTCTGTACCAGATGCACTCCAACAAGCAGAACCCTATCGATTTCGTCGAGGCCGGAGACATCTGCGCCGCAGTCGGATTCAAGGATCTGCGCACGGGAGACACAATCTGTGTCGAGACCAACCCTATCACCCTCGAGTCGATGGAGTTCCCGGATCCGGTAATCGGACTCGCAGTGGAGCCTAAGACCCAGAAGGATCTTGACAAGCTCGGAATCGCTCTTGCGAAACTCGCTGAGGAAGACCCGACATTCACCGTCAAGTCAGACCACGAGACTGGTCAGACTGTCATCAGCGGTATGGGTGAGCTTCACCTCGACATCATCGTTGACCGTCTCCGCCGCGAGTTCGGCGTGGACATCAACCAGGGTGCCCCTCAGGTCAACTACAAAGAGGCCATCACCGTTCCTGTCCAGCATCGCGAGCTGTTCAAGAAGCAGTCCGGCGGTCGAGGCAAGTTCGCCGACATCATCGTCGAAATCGGACCTGCCGACGAAGGACAGACGGGTCTCCAGTTCGTTGACGAGGTCAAGGGAGGAAACATTCCGAAGGAGTTCATCCCGTCAGTCGAGAAAGGCTTCAAGTCAGCGATGGCGAACGGCGTTCTCGCAGGCTACGAGGTTCCTTCTCTCAAGGTTGTCCTCAAGGACGGTTCATTCCACCCTGTCGATTCAGACCAGCTTTCATTCGAAATCTGCGCCCGCATGGCATTCCGCCACGCCTGCCCTAAGGCAAAACCGGTTCTTCTCGAGCCTATCATGAGCCTTGAGGTGGTCACTCCGGAAGACTATATGGGTGACATCGTGGGCGACCTCAACCGCCGCCGCGGCCAGGTTACCGCAATGGACTCCACGGTCGGTGCGCGTATCGTCAAGGCGTTCGTTCCGCTCGCCGAGCAGTTCGGATATGTGACGGTTCTCCGTACCATCTCATCAGGACGTGCGACCAGCACGATGACTTTCGACCACTACGCCGAGGTTCCTGCGAGCCTCGCGAAGGACATCATCGAGAAGTCCGGCTACAAGGCTCCTGAGGAGGAATAACAAAAGTTTAATCGGTTATACAACAACGATATGAGCCAAAAAATAAGAATTAAGCTTAAATCATTCGATCATATGCTGATTGACAAGTCGGCAAAGAAGATCGTTGAGACAGTTTCTTCTACCGGCGCACGCGTGAACGGTCCTATTCCGCTCCCGACGAACAAGAAGATATTCACTGTCAACCGCTCGACATTCGTGAACAAGAAGGCCCGCGAGCAGTTCGAACTGAACTCTTTCAGCCGCCTCCTTGACATCTACGATTCGACTCAGAAGACCGTTGACGCGCTTATGAAGCTTGAACTCCCGAGCGGTGTCGAGGTTGAGATCAAAGTCTGAGCGAAGAACCACGGAATTTGAAATAAATTTCATATCTTTGCAGAGCCGTCCCTTCAAAACGGCGGCTCTG
>CAVDEO010000081.1:0-1116 GCA_963607915.1 bacterium | reverse complement strand
TCGGTCCCATAGCTCAGTTGGTTAGTAGCACCTGACTCATAATCAGGGGGTCGCAGGATCATGCCCTGCTGGGACCACATCGAGAAATCACCCGGTCTGTCTTTACGATGGACCGGGTATTTTCTTTCTTTCTACCGAATTTATGCAAATTCAATTTTTTAGTTTAAATTTGCATAAAATCTATCCGAGTCAATGATTGACAGAGAGTTACAGCCAAAACTGAAGGAGCTTTCCGGAAAGTTCCCTTTCGTACTTCTGACTTGATTATGGCAAAGAAAAACACTGAAAAGACAAATGCGGCGAGGCTGCTTGACAAGGCGGGGATTCCCTATTCGCTGATTCCATACGAAGTCGATGAGAACAACCTTGCGGCCGGCCACGTTGCGGAAAGCCTCGGCGAGCCGGTCGAGCGGGTGTTCAAGACCCTCGTGCTGCACGGCGACAGGAGCGGTTACATCGTGTGCGTTGTTCCGGGGGACAGGGAGGTGAACCTCAAGGCTCTGGCGAAGGCCTCCGGAAACAAGAAGGTCGAGATGATTCCGATGAAGGACCTGCTCTCCGTCACGGGCTACATACGGGGAGGCTGCTCCCCCATAGGGATGAAAAAGAAATTCCCGACTTTCCTCCACGAAACAGCGCTGAATTTCGACACCATATTCATTAGCGCCGGAGTCCGGGGACTTCAGCTTCAGATTTCCCCCGCAGAACTCATCTCCTTCACCGGCGCAACCGTCGGCGACTTCGCCGAGTGAGCAGGTTCGGTGCATCAGTAATGCTCCGGATTATGCAGTAGTGAGACGCTTACTTTACTGTTGTTTTATGCAGTAGCTGCGGTTTCTGTTGCCGCCGTGCGCTTCAAGATAGCCGAACTCTGTCAGCCGCCGCATATGCCGCTTGGCTGTAGTGGGAGGGAAACCGAATTCTGAAATAATTGCCTCAGTGGTGACTTTCTGTTTGTCGGCCATAAATTTAAGAATATCGACCATTTTCTCCGCCAAGGATGGTTTTATCGACCATTTGTCGGCCATTTTCTTTGCCAGATCCACATTATCGTCCACTTTCTCTGATGTAGACTTGAGATATAGGTCAATGTCAGATTTCAGATGGCGACAATGC
>CAVDEO010000080.1:3631-10681 GCA_963607915.1 bacterium | reverse complement strand
CAAATACAGGGCCGAGAGGCTCGGCAAGGACGAACTCTGCGCAGTCGACTCAACAACCCGCTCCTCATACGGCAGCTCACTGGCCGACACTCTTCGATTGCGGCTCCGCCGACTTCGAGGAGTCTTATAGACCCCAGCCGTACTTTCTGTGGCTGCGCAGCAGACGCAGAGAGTGCGGATGACCGCTTTAACGGCAGGCGGCGCAGCCGTCTGCTTCTGAGCGCGAGGGTTTCGTGCGAAGGCGTGCAACAGGATGATTCTTCAACCCGCTCCGCATTATATTATAATGTATAGGGAATCTACAGGCGGCGAAGCAGTTCGTCGGCCGTGTATTCCGTCATCAGCGTGACGGCGAACCACTTCTTGCCGAGGTCCTTGATTGACGCGCCAAAGTGGTAGATGCTGTCGTCGATGATGAGGAACCGGTCGTGCGAGTTCTTGAAGACCTTCACCTCGATTGCCGGATATTGGGCGTTGTGCTTGTCGATATCGAGTTGAAACGCCTTGCTTATCTGCATCGTGTAGATTGTGGCCGCAACGCTTTCTACTCGCTTGTCCAGCATCGTGAGGACGGTGTCATCGACGTAGTTGTCTATGAGGACGATGCGGGTCTTCGCTTCGCGAATGCGGTCGGAGACGAAGGCGTAAGCGTCGTATGTCTGGCCGTTGAAGAAGATTCCTTGCTTGGTGGGTTCATCTTTTTCGAAACGTGAGAATAGAAGCTTGAACTTCTGATCATTCTCCAGAAGTTTTCTGTCCACCTGCTCAAGATGCTGGAGGATATGAACATTTGAAAGAAGATAGTGACGCATCGCCACGAATGCCTCCATTATCTTGATGCTCACCTGCACTGCCGTTTCGCTATGGAGTACAGAAGCAAGCATGGCGACACCTTGTTCGGTGAATGCGTACGGCAATGCTGAGGAATACTTAAGGCTTTCGAACCGGTCGCAATTTGCGACCAGTTCATCTTTCTCACTCTTGGACAGCTGGAATCTGAAGGACTCGGGAAATCTCTCGATATTTCTTCGCACCTGCTCGTTAAGACGCTTTGTGTCAACACCGTACAAAAGTGCAAGATCCCTGTCGACTATGACCTGTGTATCCCTTAATGAGATGATCCTATTCTCCACAACGAGATTGGCACCCCGGGTCGCAGGTACAGTTAACTGGTCGCAAATTGCGACCGGTTCGGAGGATTGTATTTGAGTTTTCTCAGCCATAAGCATCGGTTCTTTCTGCAAATGTATTCATTTTCAGCGGGCAGTTAAAGAGCGGAAATCAGATTTGAGGAAGATTTTGCAGGGCGGCAAGGACTAAGTTATAGTATGTCAAGCGATATCTTCTGAAGCAATGCATTATGATACTCGCAGATAACTCAGACAGGCCCCAATACGCTATTTGCATTTATTAGCCTAAAATAGATGATTAATATAAATATTTTGCTACATTTGCACTTGACTCCGCGAGGAGTCATTACATATTGCGAAAGTGTTTTTCGCCGTCCTTGGCAGTAAATCTGGACAATTTACAAAAAACCAAAACAAGGGACTGGTCGTAATAACACTCCGCTCGCCAAGTGATTCTGAGTCGGTGGTGCTCTAATGCTCATCGTGCTTCATATCGGGCGGGTGTGGAGTACGATTCTATCTTCTTGTTTTAACGTTTGTCCAGAACGTGCTGCCGGAATTTAGCGAAAACGGCTCCACGCCTTTGTTTTTGGACAACCCCAGCCATTGTAGGAGCCAGATGGTGCTTATTTATGTGCTGATATGATTGAATACATCATAAGAAATGCTTCCGAGACTGATGTTGAGATTCCTATTCTTGGCCAGATTGCCATTAGTAAACGTACATTAGGAGAGAGTAGTCCACTCATAGGAGATGCAATTGGTTCAATCCAGGAAGAGATCGGGAGATGCGACTGCCTCAGTAAAACAATTTTGTTGAACCTTTGGGGGGATGACACACTTTCTTTTGCCGCAAAATGCTTGGCAACACTTTGGTGGGGACATCCCAATCATCTGGTGGCATCTGATGCCTATTCTTTTGCCAATTTTAGCAAACTGGAGGAAAATAAGATTGAGAAATGCTTTGAAGGATTGAGTCAAGAACCTGACATTAGATTATTCAAGGATGGTTTGGAGCAATTATATAGAAAATTCTGCCGTGGTGGAGAATATCATCTAGAAGGCATTGGAGCATCATTCTTTACTAAGTTTTTCCATTTTTGGTTTGCATCCCATCCGGCAAAATCATGCCCTGAATATCTTCCGGTAGTTGCTGACGATATTTTAAGGAAGGGTGTTTTTGCAGAAATGATGGACAGAGGAGAGAATCCGGCAGATTTGTTTAACACATCAGATGCCTCTCTCATATCATATGTAAGATTCGTAGATAAATTCAACAGCTACGCGAATGACTTTCAGATCGAGCCTTTTGAACTGGAGGATATAGTCTTCAACCGAAGCAGGGGAATCGGAGATATATACTTATCCGCTTTCAACCGTCATCTTTCCTTGCCTCACTGGGTTGCAGGAAGATATAATGACAAGGAATGCATAGCGATTGTATTCAACAATCTCAAAGGGGAAACATATTTATTTGAAAACGCAACGGCAAAACTTTGGGAAAAGTTGCTTGAATATGATTATTGCCAGGGAATAGACACGGATGTCCTATGCTGCCTCCTTCACTGCACTCGATTTGAGTTGCTCTCTTTTATGAAAGAGTTACTCGATGGTGGAGTTATTATAGACCACACGCCTAACGCCAAGGAAATAGCTTCACTAAAAAAACGAGTAAATAGGATAAAAAAGCGTTTTCTAAAGAGTAGTAAAGGTGTCGGAAATTTCTATTCTTCATACGAATCAGTAGATAACGATTATAGAAATCGAGTTGCTGGGCAGGATATTCCCTTTGCGATGAGTTTCGAGCTGACTTATGCATGCAATGAAGCTTGCATTCATTGTTACAATCCAAATTCGCCACGGCAGGGCGGAATGGAGGCGCAAAAGATCAAGCCAAAAGGAGAGATGTCTATTGAGGATTATTTCCCGATTCTTGACAAGATGAAGGAAATGGGCGTGGCCAAGATTGTATTCACCGGAGGAGATCCTTTTATGAAAAAGGATGTTCTGAAGATTATTGAATACGCACACAATCTAAAATTCGCTTTTTCAGTTTACACCAATGGGCAAGCCATGTTTGCCAACCCACAATTGTATGAAGAACTGAAAAAATTGTATCCTCAATATATAGGTCTTAGCATATATAGCACAATCCCGGAAGTCCACGATGGAATTACACGCCGGAAGGGCTCTTGCGAAAAAACTATGGCAATGGCCCGCAAATGTTACGAAGATGCTATTGGTTTACAAATCAAGTGTCCTATTATGCAAGCAAATATGGATTCTTACAGCAAGGTATACGACTTTGCCATGAGTATAAACGGTATGCCTCAATTTGATGTAAACATAACTTCAGGCATAGATGGAGATTGTTTTGCGTCACAAAAACTTCGAATGACAGAAGAACAGTTCTTACAAGTCCTGAAGGATCCCCACATTCCTTTATCAATCGAGAACACCGTTGGAGCGATTGACCGCAAACCTGAAATGTATTTTTGTGGCGCTGGTGATTCAAGTTTTAACATCAAGCCAGACGGCACATTAACTCCATGTTGTGCATATCCTCAAGCCTGTGGAAATGTAAAGGAAATAGCATTGGATGAACTATGGCACAAATCTGAGGAACTTAAGAAAATAAGAGCGCTCAGGTATAAGGATAGCGACAAATGCGGAAAAGAAAAATACTGTAAATTCTGCAACAGGTGTATTGGGCAAAGTTTCGTTGAACACGGAATAGCTGAAAACCATAGCGAGGACAACTGTTTCATTGCAAAAATACGCTTGAAACTGCACGAGAAACAGGAGAATGCCTCTCTCCTGAAATAATGTAGAGGCATCAATTACAAAATTAAAACCTACAATTATGTTCGCGTTCGCAAAAACAACTCAGAACATCGTTTGTGGAGCATGCAACTGCCCTAGGAATTCTGAAAGCAGCTGTGGTATCATGTACCGCTCCAACTAAACGTATTTGGGCATACTCTTTTCATGTAATAAGAGTATGCCCTTTTAACTTTGGTTTACGTTAATTATACAAAACGGCGTTAAACTCACGTAAGTAAGCGTTAAACTCACGTTGTAATCGAAAACTCTGTCACCTGGTGACAAAAAATTCGATTAGCGATGAAAACTATTGAACGGAAGAAATATCTGGACGAGCTCTATCTACGAAAGCGGTGAACTGGACAGAGAACGAACTACCGAGAAAACTTCGATTTCCTTATGGACAAGGATTCTGGGTCGTGAACTTTCTTTCTCGGCACAAATTTATTATTTTTGCCCCACAAACTTTGCAGCAGTGAAACACTCTGCTTAATTGGAGGAGGATTTATTTTTCAGAAATATGAAAGTAGCGGTGGTGGGTGCCACGGGGTTGGTTGGCACAAGGATGCTGGAGGTGCTGGCGGAGAGGGATTTTCCGGTGACGGAACTTCTGCCTGTGGCTTCGGAGAAATCGGTCGGGAAAAAAGTCGTTTTCAAAGGTAAGGAATATGAGGTCGTCACGGCTGAAACGGCGATTGCCGCGAAGCCTCGGCTGGCCCTGTTCTCGGCCGGGGGCGGCGTGTCGGGAGAACTTGCCCCGAAGTTTGCGGCCGTCGGATGCCGTGTGGTCGACAATTCGTCGTTCTGGCGTATGGACCCGACGAAAAAACTCATTGTCCCGGAAATCAACGGTGACGCTCTTGAGGAAGGGGATATGATCATAGCGAATCCGAACTGTTCGACGATACAGATGTTGATTGCCGTCGCGCCGATACATTATAAATATGGGATACGACGAATCGTTGTCTCCACATATCAGTCGGTTACGGGAACGGGCTACAAGGCCGTGAACCAGATGAAGGCTGAACGCGAGGGCGCGGAATGGGGCGAGTACCCGGCGGTATATCCCTGTCCGATAGATATGAACATACTCCCGCACATCGATTCATTCCTCGGCAACGGCTACACGAAAGAGGAGATGAAGATGGTGAACGAGACGCATAAGATTCTCGATCCGGCAATCCGGGTGACGGCCACGACGGTGCGGGTGCCGGTGCTGGGCGGACATTCCGAGTCCATAAATCTGGAACTGGAGAAGCCGTTTGAACTGGAGGATGTGAGGGCGGCCATCGCTGCTTTTCCGGGGGCGGTTGTGGAGGATGACCCTGCGCACAATGTCTATCCGATGCCGATAAACGCGCTCGGGAAGGACGAGGTCTTTGTCGGACGGATTCGCCGCGACGAGTCGGTCGAAAACGGGCTGAATCTCTGGTGCGTGTCGGACAATATCCGCAAGGGCGCGGCCACCAACGCAGTTCAGATAGCCGAGCTGCTGGTGCAGCGCGGCTATCTGGACTGACGCATCCCAACCCCCGCAGACTGCGTCTGCGACCCCTGTCAGGGGTATCTCGCGCTCCGCGCGGTCCCTGCGGGACTGGCAGCGCGGCTATATAAAATTAATACATATATGTTTGACAAGAAAATATACATAAACCGGCGGGCGGAACTGCTCCGCAGGATGAAGGGAGAGAGCGGCATCGCCGTATTTCTTGGAAATGTCGAGGCTCCGGCGAACTACAGGGGCAATGATTACAAGTTCCGTCAGGACAGCACCTTCCTCTATTTCTGGGGGATTGACGAGCCGGGTTTCGCTGCGGTGCTCGACCTTGATACCGGGGCGGAGACGCTGTATGCCGACGATGTCGACATCGACGACATCGTGTGGATGGGTCCCCAGCCGTCAGTGCGCTCGAAGGCAGAGCTGGTCGGCATAGGGGAGACTGCCGGAAGTACGGCGGACGGGGTTTCCGCCCCGTATGCCAAGTTCTTCGGAGCTGTCACCGCAGCGAAGGCGGCCGGACGGTGCGTCCACTTCGTGCCGCAGTCCCGCTACTACAACCAGATGCGTCTCGCCTCCGTTCTCTCCGTCGCTCCGGAATCTGTGGGAAGCCGTGAACTTGACGGAGTTTCGGCCGCTTCAAAGGCGCTTGTGCGGGCAATAGTCGCGATGCGGCTTGTGAAGCAGGACTGCGAGATAGAGGCCATAGACGATGCCTGTGACCTCGGAGTGGAGATGCACACCGCCGCCCGCGAGGGATGCCGGCCGGGAGTGGTCGAACAGGAAATTGTCGGCAGGATGGAAGGCATCACGCTTTCCAAGGGCTGGGGAGTGTCATTTACGACCATCCTTTCCCAGAACGGCGAGACCCTTCACAACCACACCCACCACCAGGTCATCACCCCGGGTCGCCTCCTTGTGGTTGACGCCGGCGCGGAGAGCAACATCCACTATGCCTCCGACTTCACCCGCACCTACCCCTGCGGCGGAAAGTTCACCCCGCAGCAGAAGGAAATCTATGACCTCGTGCACTCCTGCAACGAGTTCGCGTTCTCGATGGTGCGTCCGGGCATAACCTACCGCGAAGTCCACATCGCCACTGTCACCAAGATGCTCGAAGGGCTCAAGGCGGCTGGGCTTGTCTCCGGAGACCCTGCTGAACTGGCCGCTGACGGCATAGGAGGGCTGTTCATGCCTCACGGACTTGGTCACAATATGGGGCTCGACGTGCACGATATGGAGGACTACGGTGAGGATTATGTCGGCTATGACGATGACCAGAAGCGTGAGGGCGGAGTGGGACTCGCTAACCTCCGCATGGCCCGCAGGCTCGTCCCCGGCAATGTCATCACCGATGAACCGGGGATATATTTCATTCCTGCGCTCATCGCCCAGTTCAAGAAAGAGGGGATTGACAGGGGACGCGTGAACTATGCGCGTCTGGAGAAGGAGTACAGCCATTTCGGCGGCATCCGTCTCGAAGACGACGTGCTTGTCACTCCTGAGGGGGCGCGCCGGCTGGGGCATAGCCGGCTTCCGATTTCATCGTCTGACATCGAGAACCTTATGGGAGGGCGGGGCGCCTAAAAGGCGAGTTGC
>CAVDEO010000080.1:0-3563 GCA_963607915.1 bacterium | reverse complement strand
ACTAAAAGGCTTTCAGATAAAAGGCTTTTGAATAAGGGATGATGGCGTGAGATGTCTGACAGTCTTTCCACGCATCTTCATTGTGGCTTATTGCAGAGATGTCACGGGCTGATACATCCTTGAACTTGTCGCATACTGTGTCAAGAATGATTCGCTCTTCGGCACTGAATGCTTCAGGGTCAGGTCTCTCCATCCCGGTCAAAATGCTTCCTTCGTATTCCCCGGCCACTTCAGGTACCTGCTGCACGGCATCAAATTCGCTGAAAACGCGATTCCATTTTTCAGGCACAGGGCCGAATCCTATGGCTCTGTATGCAAGACCGGTCATTGCTATTCCTCGTTCCCGATATGACAGGAAATCGATATAAAACAGAATCTTGTTCATTTTCGTGCACCAGACATCGCCACATCTGTCCAGTACATAAAGAAGTATATTCTTCAGCCGCTCGAGAGATACCGGGGCGTATCCGTTTATGGAACCTCGTTTGTGAATGAAGACTCGTGACTCCTCATATTTATTTATGATGGCGGAGTTTTCGGCATTTGCGGCATCCTCCACTTTCTTCCTGATGTTTTTTTTCTCAGATTCGGAAATACAGTTTCCCGCGTTCTCAATGAGGTCAAGCATAATCTCCGAATTCATTGCACTGCGTATCATTCTTCCGTTTGAAACACTGGGCACCTCCCCCTGCTCATAGAGCCGCCACTGATTCGGGCCGAATCCCAAAACCGCAGACATTGCGGCACTTGACAGCCCATACCGTTTCCTTAAGCCGACAATCTCATCGGCGTATGGAATCCCGTATTTTTCCCTATAACTGTTGTAAACCTGCGCAACGCTCGCCCCGTCCTGTTCAGTTGTCGTAAATTCTTCTCCAGTGTCATTGCAAACCCAAAACTGCGCCACATAGCCGTACTTTTCTTTCCTGTACGTCACTTCGCGTACTTCAAGTTTCCGCGTGCATTGTCCTCCGGTAAATGGACTTGTCATTCTGTTTCTTCCTTAAACGGGTGATTCATCTGGTGCTCCGCTATGTGAAATGATATGCATATAGTCTGCCGTCCGTTCATCCCCATTGTTATCTTTATGTATATTTCCCTGTCTTTCACATCTTTCCCGAACACCCACATATCAGTCCCGTGATGCAGAGTGTCGGTGACCGGTCCCTCGCTATAGTCTTCCACTTCAATAGTCCGTATAATCTGGAGTCGCTCGATTTCTGTGATGTTGAGATCAATCAATGTCTGAATGTTTTTGCCCCTGTCATTTCTGAAAAGGATTCCCCAAATCTCCATCTTCACACGAAACTGTTCCAGAAACTTCTCTACGTCCTCTTGTGTCGTCATTGTCTAAATCGTTTACAAAGTTATGAAAATAATTCGATGTTGAGCATATATTAACTATAAAGTTGAATATTCTCCGATTTTGATTCCTTTTGTCCAATTGTTGTTTTTCATAATTTTGACGGTGCTAATATAGCGGTAACAATTGGAGATGTAAGCCATATGTGACTGAACCTATGCTGTTTGGCCGAAAATCAGCATAAGTTTTTCTCTTTTTATATGTTTTTATCGATTTTTATATGTCGCGAAATGTTCAAAGTCCATTCCCCAAATGTTCAAGGTCTGGCTCCCAAATGTTCAAAGTACGTCGCAAGGATAATGATATTCAGCGAATTTCTGTATGTTTGATTCCTATTATAAAGTTGCTAAATCCGCTATTGTGTCACTTTTTCGTGATTTTATTGGAAAATAGGGTCTTGATGTGTACCTTTGTGGCTCATTAACATTGAGAGCGGATGAAAGACAGTCAGATACGAACAAAGGAAGAGGTTGAGAGGTTTCTGTCTCAGTTTTTCCCGAAGATGGACATCTGGGGAATATTCTTTCTGAATAGGGACAAGAATCATGATGCGTTGGCGGCTTTGGGTATCGTACCTAAAGAAAGGGAACGGTATGTGCGGGAGATAGAGTCTGACGACTATGTCGAGACGATAATATCGGAAATTGGCATGGGCGATATGTGGGTGTTCGGGAGAGATATAAATTGTAAGGAAGTCTATGTCAAGATTTCTCTTGGCAGTCCCAATGACAAAACCATTTGCATATCGTTTCATGAGGCGGAAAGCCGTATCAAATACGCGTTCAAAGATAAGGAGGACAAATTATGAGAACTGAACGTCAGACGGAAATCAGAAGCCCGTTCACCGGGGGCCGGGTAAAGGAAGTCTTCGATGTGGAGGAAAGGGAATTCCGGAAGGAGAAATATCTTGTGCATGTCCGCTATTATTTGTGTGAGGACACGGGAGAGCAGTTCACTACGACCGAGCAGGACACTCTTTTCTGCGATGACCTGTATGCTCAGTACAGGAATGCCCACAACGTTCCGTTTCCGGACGAGATACGGGCAATCAGAGAGCGATATGGGCTGAATTATGCGCAGATGAGCCGCATAATGGGATTTGGTATAAACCAGTGGAAGCAGTATGAGGAGGGTACTGTCCCGAGTGAGTCGAATGCGAGACTTATACTTGCAATAAGGGAAAAGGAGGGGATGCTTCGTCTTCTTGAATCATGCCGTTCTTCATTTGATGAAAATGAATATTCGAAAGTTGTGTCAAGAGTGGAGACATCTCCTGAATACAGCGAGAATGACGTGGAGCGGAGACTGTTCTTTGGAAAGGCAACCCGCGGAATCTTGAACGGATTTTCCACGCCGGATGCAAGAAAGTTGGAAGCGATGGTGAAGTTCATAATCAGCAAGGAGAAGTTCAGCGTATGTCCTACGAAATTGAACAAAGAGATGTTCTATGCTGATTTCAGGCATTTCCGAAAGACAGGCCACTCCATCAGCGGACTGAACTACAGGGCGATACAGTTCGGCCCGGTTCCGGAGCACTATGATACCATATATGACAACATCGATGGAGTAAGTAAGGTCAGCACGGTCTCATACGACAGGGAATCAGTGCGACTTGAGCTTTCGAGGGATTCGATAATTGACACCTGTGTTCTTGACGCGGATGAACTTGCGACATTGGAAGAAGTTACATCAGAGATGTGCCCGTTGAAAACGGCTGATGTGGTCGCTCGAAGCCATGAAGAACTCGCGTGGGCGGATAATGAGAGAAGTCACGGCCTTATAGCTTATTCGTATGCCTATTTTCTGAAATAGGACGATAATCTGTCCCGACAGGTTGCTCCGGTGTCGGGCGCGTCGAGAGCCTTGCGTCCCGTCTTTTTATTTTTGAGGGACGGTTACGGTTTCTTTGGGGATGAAATAGTATTTCTCGATTTCGTAGGCCACTTCCGCATCCGGCGCCGTGACGATGTCCGCCTTTTTCAGCGCCCTCTTGTGCCGACGGCTCAGCACGTGCCTTTTCAGCCAGCTGTAGCCGTGCCTTTCATATAGAAATGCAAGCGAATCGACCTCCACGACCCTCCTGCCTTCGTCGTCCCTGTATTTTTTCATCGTTCGAATCAGGAAAATATATCTCAAATATATTCAAATATTTCCGTTTTTGGATATATTTTCTAAATTTGCAAAACTTGCGCTGAATTTA
>CAVDEO010000079.1:0-10831 GCA_963607915.1 bacterium | reverse complement strand
TCTGCATACTGCCAGCCGGGCTGGAAAGAGAACCCGTTGTCCTTCGTAATCTGGAATATGCAGCAGGCCTCGCCGCTTTCATATACGGACGCTGACATAAGCTGAGAGACGTTCAGACCTACCCCGTAGATGTAGCGCAGATTGTCCCTCTGTGCTTCCGGAACCAGCGACCAGCAGTCATTCAACCTGTCCAGCAGGTTGTAGGTCAGCTTCTTTTCGTCAAGACGCGTGATGTCGAAGGCGGACTGTTCAATGGAGCCATCGGTCGCGCTCTCGTATTCGATTCCGTAGTCGCGGTAAAGCTTCAGATATGAAGCGATTTCTTCTCCTCCGAGATTGGCGATGAAATCCCAAAGCTCACCTATCGCGGGAACATACCACCCGGAAGTCCCCGCAGGAGCAGGCAGCCTGTAGTCCGTCGTGACGAAATCGAAGACCGGACACTGCGTAATTTCATTCCCGGGATAGTACTTGACCACTCTGTCCGTCCAATATTTCCCGAGGATGTCATTGTACCAGCGGTATCCCGTATAACGCGCGCCACCGATGCATCCGAAAGAATCGTCAAGCGTGTAGGAAGCGTAAACTTCAGCCGTCCCTATCACAAGGCCGTGAGTGTAGCCGGCCTCCGTCAGGCCCTCGTATATTCTGTCCCGATTGGTCTGGAACACGATTCCTATCACCGTCTTCCCTTCCTCCGGAGTCGGTTTCTGTTCCTTCCATACCGGATTCGTCCCGTCCTCGTTGATTGAGACAAGACCTCCGTCGCTCCAGGTCCCGTCGGAATAGAAATAGTCCCCGACTTTCGGATCTGCAACGGGAACGACGACAGGTTTGACGTTCACCTCGAATTTCGCCTCCGCGCCGTCGATTTTCGCAGTCACCACGGCACTGCCCTCAGCAAGAGCCGTAATGTGAGCCGACACGATGTTGTCGTCCGCGACGGCGTCGAAAGGTTCGCAGGAGAGGACTGTCTCAGGAGAAACAGTCCAGACGAGATTGAGGTAGGTCACATCTTCCGGAAGGATTGTCGCATTGACGAGAATCGTCTCACCCGCAGTCAGCTCGACGGTCTCGGAAAGATCCGCGAGTTCACAGGACAGGGTGACGGATTCGGCCGCCGTGGTGGAGACATTCACCGCACACTGGGCCGTGTGACCGTTACAGGTCACGGTGACGGTCGCCGTTCCTTCTTTCACCGCAGTCACCTTGCCGTTGTCCACGGCCGCGACCTCCTCGTTGTCCGATTTCCATATAAGGACAGGGCTGGTCGCATCCGCCGGGCTGACAGTCGGGTTGAAGGAGAAAGTTTCGCCGACTTTAAGGTCTATCGAGGTCTTGTCGAGGCTTACGCTCTCCACGCCGACCGGAGTGACGGTCACGGCACATTCAAGCGGAGAGTCGAAGTCGTCGTGAATCGCATAGATTGTGGTCGAGCTCAGCTTCAGAGGCTTGAGGATGTATGTGACGCCTGTTTCCGTAAGCTGCCTGTCGGAGAGTTCGACGACGCTCTCGTCCGCCACGGTGACGGTCAGCTCGCCAATCCTGTCCGCAGGAGTGACTTCAATTGCAAGGACGGCAGTCCCGTTGACGGGCACTGCAACTTCTGTCTGAACGAATGAGGCGCTGACTTTCTGCGCTTTCGGGGACTCAGGCTGTTCCTGTGTGCAGGCGCACAAGCCCCACGCGACGGAGGCTAAAACTGCCCCCCCCAAGAGGATTTTTCTGAAATTCATATCAATTGCTAACCACTTTCGCGCAAATTGTCCCGGATTTCCGCGAACCATATGATCCGCTCCGCTTCACAACGCACGAATCACAAAGGTAATTTTTACAAAAGACAAAAGCAAGACTTTTTTCGACTTTTTTAAGGATTACTTACCACCGCATCCGCGCGCCCTCAAGCAGGAAGTGACAGAGGCTTCACTTCGCCTTCGGAAGGCGGACGGTGAAGCACGCGCCTCCGAAAGCGAAGGAACGGCTGTAGGAGATGGTGCCGTTGCAGGACTCGACTATGCTGCGGCAGATGGACAGACCGAGTCCGGTGCCGCTGCTTTTGGTCGTGAAGTTCGGGACGAAGAGCTTGTCGAGGTTCTCGTCGCTGACTCCGGTGCCGTTGTCATCAACGACTATGTCATAGAAGCCGTCCTCGGAGCTGTTGCGGAGGCTGATCAGAATCCGTCCGCGCTCAGGTTCGCGTCCTGCGTCCGCCTGCTCCCTGCGGCGGATTTCAATGGCCTGGATGGCATTGGTAATCAGGTTTATGAACACTCTCAGCAGCTGGGACTGCGGCGCAATGACAAGCGCGTCCTTGAGACCCATGTAGGTGATGCCGATGTTGTCCTGATTGTCGAACATGAACGCCTGTTCAGAGAGCATGGCATCCACGTCGACCTCCGCTGCCTGTTCCCCGTACAGTTTCGCGATGGCGGAGAAGCCGCTCGCAGTCTCTGCAAGCGCGTCTATATGTTCCAGAATCACCCTCGCAGTGTCATCGAACTTCGCGTCCCAATCCGGACTTCCGGCCGCACGGAGCCGTATAAGCTTCTGAATCTTCAGTTTTATGGGGGTGAGCGAGTTCTTTATTTCATGGGCGACCTGCCGCGCCATCTCGCTCCACGCGCTGTCCCTCTCCGCCTTGGCGAGCTGCCGGCTGCTCTCCGCCATCGCCCGCACCATCTTGTTGTAGGCCTCGACAAGTCCTGACACCTCGTCCTCGCCGTCATACTCGATTTCCTCCAGATTGTGGATGTCCATGCTGTCCATCTTCCGGCTCAGCCGCACGATGTGGCGGAACAGATTGTTGGTGGCCACGGAACTGAGCCAGACCGACAGGAGCACGAGCATGAAGAAGAGGCAGACGATGAGGCTCGCGTGCATCACGGCCTCGCGGCTGAAGTCGTAGTCCCCGTCCGTGTATGGGCAGCAGACAATCGCCACCATCGTTCCACGCTCATTGAAAATCGGGGCATAGAGGGCATAGTACCGGCTTCTCGCAAGTTCCTCCTTGTGGATGAAATAGCGCTGGCTCAACTTGGTGATGTTGTAGTAGGCGTCCTGATTCAGGCGGCTTCCCAGAGCCATTCTTTCGAAGAGTTCCGGAGCGGTGCTCAGGAACACTTTTCCAGACGGCGTGTAGACCGTGATGTCCGAACGCGTGATTTTCCCGACCTCCGCTATGCCGGCGTAAAACTGCGGGGTCTGCAGGTCCGCCGCCGAAACCGCGTGGAGACAGCGTTTCTCCAGCAGTGCCTGCACGGTGTTTATCTTGTTCGACATAAGCCGCAGCATATTGCTTTCATTCCTGTCATAGACAAACATGACGCTGACAAGGGAAATGACCGTCAGCGTGAGCACCAGAGCCGTGATTATCAGCCAGTTGATTTTCGTCCGGAGATAGTTCTTCCCCGAAAGTCTCCGCCCTCTGTCACGCCGGATAATCCATATAGCGAGGAAAGAGATGAGGAATATGAACGAGAACGTCGTGAAATATGAGGTCATCTTCCTCGTCGGCCTCGAAATCACGGTGAGCCCCCTCTCCCCGAATCGGGAGCAATAGTGGTTATATCCTTTATATTTAAAGAAATCGTGTTCGTTTCCTCCGAACTGAAGCAGGGATATATGGTCAGTCACCGTGGGATACGGATAGTCCCCCCGGCACGACTGCAGCCGTCCGTCGTAAAACTTCGCGTAGGAATAGTAGGAAGGAATCCCTGTCCCGGAAAGTCCGGCCGCCCTCGGAAGAAGACTGCGGTAGCCGTACATGTCGGCCTCGCGGTTGTTGGAGATGCTGAGCATCAGGCGTAACAGCCCCCTGTCGCCGGCGGGATAGACGAATACTCCCACATATACTCCCCTTCCGTCCTCGTTTTCGCAGTAGAAGAAGTGCGAATTTTCATGAATCGGAGTCCCGAATGACACGACATCCTCAAACTCCTTGCATCCGGCCCTGTCTGCGTCCCCTATGACCCGCACCCGGACATCGTGCGACTGTGCGACCCTGCTCAGGAAAGCCTCCGTGATGCGGTTCCTTATCGGACGCTCGCAGTTCTTCATCGGGATGAGCGCGGAAATCACCGGATCGTTGTCAATGGCATCCTCCACGCCGAGCATCTGAATCTCAAGCCCGAGGTCACGGTCAATCGCGAGCCTGTCCGACCATGCCCAGATCTTCCTCTCCTCCTTGCGGAAGCCATAGACGGCCGAAGTCGTCGTGAAATAGACGGCACAGGTGAGCGCGAAGGCCAGAGGCCACAGGGCTGAACGCGAATTGAAGGTTTTCCCGAAAATCTCATATATGACAATCTTCAGGCAGAACACCTGAAACAGAGCCATTATCATGAGCAGGATGAACGAGACGAAGGTCAGGAATGAGAACAGGAAATTACCGTTCCACCTGAAAAACTCCATAGAAAGGCTCGAATTGAAGATGACGCTCTTGTTCGCCAAGTGGATGTAGGCGAGCGCCCCGCCCATGAGGAGAAGGACTCCGATTCCGTAAAGGATTGTGTTCCGTTTCGGATGCCGGCTTCCGCCAAGTTTCCTGAATGCCTTTTTGCGCAGCATGAATGAAGTCAGAAGCAGCGCGAAGATAAGGGTGTTTATGCACAGGAGCGCCCCGAGAGAGGAGAATACCGGCCCGTCGGCATAGACCAGCGGGGAGAAGAGAGAATAGTCAATCGCCTCGCTGTGCAGCGCCATGAGGTCACGCGTGACCTTGAACACCGGTCTGCCTCCGACTAATACCGGGGAGCCGCCATCCTCGGAAAGAGGGACTATGTTGTAGGCCCCGAGTGTCAGATGGAGTTTCGGATTTATCCCGTTACGCCCCCTCAGATGCCTCTCCACAAGGGAGTTCTTGATTTCAAGCCCTGCGACCAGCCGCGTCTCGTCGTCCGGAGAGACTGTCTTGACGAGATACCACTTGGGCCCCATATTTATGTAACTCAATTCTTCCCCGGCCTTGGCAAGCGGAGAGAAGAGCCTGTTCGGGGTGTTGGTGACACGGGAGAATATGAGTTTCGAGGATATGTCGTCGTTGATTTCTGTGAACTGGTTGCACCAGGACTGAAGGGAGTCATTCACATAGCGGTATATGACTATGTCCTGCGGAAGATTCTCGATATGCAGAAATTCGTCGTTCGGGACATCCTCCGCCTCCCGGATGAACTTGCCCATGAGGCGCACGCGGCGCTCCACATTCCCTCCCACACGCAGTGCCGCCGTGTCTGTGCTGTAAGGAACCGATACTATCGCGACGAAGAGGCCTGTGACTATAAGCAGCCCGAGCGTGAACACGAGCCTGAAAGTCCGGTTGCTGAGATGTGCCTTTTTCATACAGTCTAGTCCTTGTCGTCCCTTGATTTCCGCATCTCGTATTTTCTGCGGTATTCCTCAAAGACCGCAGCCTCACGCTGGATTTCGCGGATTTCAGCTTCAAGGGCACGGCGTTTCTTCGCCCGGAGCTTCTCAAGTTTCTTCTGCTCCCTCGCCGCCTCCTTTTCCTTTCGCCGCTGTTCCTTTTCCTGCCATTTCGCTTCCCGTTCGGCATCTTTCTTCGCCTTCGCCTCGGCACGGGCGCTGCGGCGGGCTTCCTTCTCCGCCTTTTTCCGAGCCGCCTTCAGGGCCTTCGGGTCGGCTGCAATGGAGTCCCTGCCGACGGAGAGGCTGTCCCGGACCGCGAGGGAGTCCGCCCCGGCGCGCTTCAGCGAATCCGCGAGAGAATCCGCCGCGGCGAGACTGTCCCTCCGGGCGGCGCTGTCTCCGGATGCGAGGCTGTCGCGGAAAGCAAGGCTGTCGCGGAAAGCAAGACTGTCCATTACGGCGAGACTGTCACGCCGGGAGAGGCTGTCCCGGAGAGCGAGGGAGTCCGCAAGCGCCTTTTCAGCCTTCAGCCGTTCGCGTATGAGAGCCTCCTCGGCCGCACGCACTTTCTGAAGGGAGTCGCGCACCGCGATTTCCCGGTAAATCCCCTTCATGTAGCCCGGGAAATACCTGTTCGTGTTGGTGAAACTTGCCCTCGGACGCGCGAGATAGGCCTTACGTTCCGGAGAGCGGTAGGTCGCGTCCGTCACCGCATGACGGTCGGCGGGACGGCGTTCCGGCTTCCAGTTGAAACCCTTGAGAGTGCGTTCCTCCTCCTTGAGCTGCACAATCGGGAAAGCGTCGCTCTTGGCCGTCTCATAGTAGTGGATTCTCTGAATCGAGCCGTTGCTGAAAGAGGCGGACAGCATCTTGGAATCCGTCTTGTTGACAGTGGCGAGGGCATCGTTCTCCTTTATGAAGAACAGGGCCTGCGCACCGCCGAGCGCGTCGAATCGCCTGAGCCCGTCGCCGTTCTCGAAGAAGGCCATCATTTCAGCCGCCTTGATCTGGTCGTAATGGTCTTTGTCCTCCTCTATCGTTATGAACGCTTCGGACATGAGGCTGGCACGGTCCATTCCGCCGTTCCTGACGACGACATAGATGCTGTCGGCGGCATACTGGCGCACGGTTTCCTGCCAGACTATCGGCTCCAGATAGAGTCTCGCGAGCGAGTCAAGGTCGCTGTAGAGCAGCGAGTCGCAGACTATCTGGGCGTCATTGCGGAAAAGCCGCACATTCCTCAGAGCCGTCATGAACCCGACCTTGGTCGAATCCGGCTTCACGATGACCGCGCTGTCGGCCGCCGTCAGAGCCAGAGAATCAACCGTCTGAGCCAGCGAGTCAGCCTTCAGAGCCAGCGAATCAGACCTCAAAGCCAACGAATCAGACTTCACCGACAAGGAATCAGACCTCAAGACCAAAGAATCAGACTTCACCGACAAGGAGTCAGACTTCAAGACCAGAGAATCACGAGTCTGAACCAGAGAGTCACGAGTCAGAGAAAGCGAATCCGAAACCGGCATCAGCGAATCCCGCGCCGGCGGCAAGGACTTCAAGGAATCCCCCGGACGCGCCGGAGCGGACAGTTTCTCAGAAGTTCCCGGACGAGCCGGAGCGGACAGTTTCTCAGAAGCCCCCGGACGAGCCGGAGCGGACAATTTCTCAGAAGCTCCCGGATTTTCAGGCGATTCTCCTGCCGGAGCTTCCGCCCCGGGTGCTCCGGAGCCGTCGCCCGCAGCGGGCTTTGCGTTGCGCCTCGCCCGGATTTCCTCGGCGGCCTTCTTCGCGGCGTAGTTCGCGTCATTCTCCATCGCAGCCTGATTGGCGGCCTTGGCGGCTTCCTCCGCGGCCTTTCTCCGGAATGTGCCCACGGCATCGGTTTCAAGATTCGCAAGACGCTCCCCCGACTGCGCAATAGTCAGGGAATCTATCTGAAACCTCATCAGAGTGTAGTAGTCGATGAAATCGGCCGCGACATAGACGGTGTCCGCCCTGCCGCTGTCATCCGTTGTCTTGGCTATGATGGCCGGGTTGCGCCTCATGCTTATGCGGGAGAGACTGTCCCTGTATTCCGCCCGGCCAGCCACTGCGGACATATTCCTCGTGGTGTCGATAATCTGCACATTCCCGAGCATCGTCACGTCGTTCAGCGCGCGGTAGTAATAGACCGAGTCACACCACGCCTCCTCGTCCCTGCTCATCAGATGGACGTTCCGGTTGAATAGGAATGTCTCCCTGTTCCTGTCGTACCATCCGGCATCGGCCGAAAGCATATTCTCCTTGTTCCACAGGTCCGTCGAAGCCCCGAATCTCGCGAAGGCCGTTTCTGAATCATAGTCCAGCTCACTCGTCTTGACGAAGACGGTGTCCGAGAACATATTCACGTCATTGCGGAAGGTGAAGAGCTTTTTCTTCGAATCGTAGCTTCCGTCACGGCTCTCGATAATCTGCCCGTCCTTGTCCCGCATCGCCCCTCCGTTCATGAACAGGGCGACGCTGTCTTTGGTGCTATAGTCCAAATCCCTGGTTCTCAGGGTGTTGTTATCCTTGTCCGTGAGCTGCACGAGCGAACCCCTGAACTGGGCGAGACTTTCGTCTATGAGATAGGTCAGCTTGTCTCCGGTCAGAACCGTCTCCTCCTGAAGAATCTGCACGTTTCCGACGGCGTCGATATATTTCGCATCGACATTCCAGAACGCCGTGTCACAGAGAAGATAGGTGTTGTTGTGGAAAAACCTCGCCGGACCGATGACCTTCCTGTACGCGTTGCCCTCGACATCGACCACCTGCGCCGACTTGGAACTTATGAGCACGACGAGACTGTCCTCCTGCGCCTGAGCCGCGGCATGACGGGGGAAAAGACAGGACAGCGCAATGACAGCCCAGAGCACAGGTCCTGACGGACGCATATTACCGGAAATATTTCTCAACGACGACATTCTCAAAACATTCGCATTCCACCGTGAAGGCACTCAGCCCTTCCGGATTTTTTCCGAAAGCCCGGCGTGGTCAAATTCGCAGTCCGCGAAAATCGGGTCTATGGTTATGTAGGTCGTGGATATCTTCTCGTCGAGGAACTTCTCTATCGCCTCCATCGAAAGCTTGTTCTTGGCCGCATTGAGCATGAGATTGTAATCCTCGCTGAAAGAAGCCGGATGCGAAGGGATTATCTTGTCGACGCGGATAATCTTATAGACGAGCTGGCCGCTGCGCCCCTCGTTGTCGAGAGACTCGACCGGCTCCGAAATCTCACCCTCCGAGAGACTGCTTATGGCGTTGTAGTCCGCCGGCTTGAGCTGGTCTTTCTCGAAATAGGAAGAACCCGTGTTCGGGTCGGACATCTGACCGCCGTTGGTCCGCGTCGCCGGATCCTGAGACCAGAAGCGGGCCGCCATGTCGAAGCTGACGTTGCCGTCCAGAATCTCGGTCCGGAGGCTGTCAAGGGTCTTGAAGGCCTTTTCCTGATCATCCATGGTGTACTCGGGCTTGAGAAGGATGTGCCTTGCATTGAACTGGTCGCCCTTCTTCTCAAGAACCTCGATGAGGTGGAAACCGTCCGGAGTCTCGACAATCTGCGAGACTATCCCCGGCTTGAGCGACATCGCCGCATCGGAGAAAGCGGGCCAGAAGATTGACTTCGAGGCCATTCCGAGTTCACCGCCCCGGCGTGCGCTGCCCGGGTCCTGGGAATAGATGCGGGCAAGCGTGGAGAACTTCTCGCCGTTCATGATTCTCTCCCGCAGCGCAAGCAGCTTCTCCTTCACCGCAAGAGCTGCGGCCTCCCTGTCCGGATAGATGCAAATCTGACTCAGACGGTACTTTTCCGGGACAAGAGGCAAATCCTCACTGTCGGTCTCCTCAATGAATTTCTCCACATCGTAGGGAGTCAGTTCAGGAATCGAGGAGGCGACTTTCTGCTGCATCTGCTGCGTGAGGCTCTGCTCCTGAAATGTCTTGCGCCACTCCTGACGAAGCTTGTATATCGGCTTACCGAAGTATTCCTCAAAACCCTCGTCGCCGCCGAGCCTGAAACGCAGTTCATCTATGCGGGAAGAAAGTTCGCTCTCGACCATGTCGTTGTTCACGGTCAGCGAGTCCACCCGCGCTTGCATGAGAAAAATCTTCGCCTCAATCATCCTTTCCAGAAGCTCACATCGCATGTTCCTGTCGGAAAGCATACCGTTCGCCCTCATCATCTTCACTTCGTCTTCAAGCGTGGAAATCTTGATCATCTCCTCACCCACGACGGCTATGGACTTGTCTATCACGCCGTCCTGATATCTCTGGGCATGGAGCACCGCCGGCAACAGAAGCGCGGCCGCAGATAAAAGACATATTCTTCTCATTTTCACTAATATATTTCAAATTTTCCGGTTTCGCGGGCCTGTTCAAGCAAGTCCTGTTCCAGAGTGGAGACCAGTTCGCGCTTTCTTATGCTCAGCAGGATGTCGCGGATGAGCGGGGTTGCGTATTCAATCGGGGCAAGGCGGCCGGCGGGGACAAATTCGCGGAGATAGGCGAGGTAGAGCAGCCCCGTGTCGCCGCTGTACTCAATCCAGTCGCCCTTCCGGAACGCCATGAGGGCGGCGCATTCTATGCCGAACTCCCTCGCGAGCACGGTCATGTCAATCCATCTTCCTCCGAAATTCTCGTACTTTATCGCGGAGGACCAGGCCAGCGAGTCCGTGAACTGCATCTGCGCCACATCGTCGGAAACCATGCTGCTGCGGAAATCTTTGAGAGAGGGCGAATCCGGGGCGATGCAGAGGAAGTCCGCCTTCACGGCCGGAACCTGAAGCACGAACTTGTCCGGGTGCTGCCGGTAATAGTCTTCAATCTGGGCCGGAGTGACGAGAGTGTCGAGCCTGTCATTCACATAGCGCTGCTCGTAGCGGTACTTGAGCAGTGATTTGCGGTAGTCGTCAAGTTCCTTCGTGACGTCAAGCTCCGCCTCGGAAAGCTGCTGTTCCGCGACTTCCTGAAAGATGATGTCCGAAGCCCAGATGTTGATGTACTGCCGCGCAAGGCGGGTGCTGTCTTCGGCCGAGAGCCCTCCCGGAAGAGCCTTGTCGAGTTCGCTCCTGTAGAGTCTCGTCTTTCCGACTGAGGCCACGACCTCGCCGGACATGACATGCTCCACCCATTCGCAGGCCGTAAGTGAAAGGGCCAGCGCAGACAGCATAAGAATCCGGTGTTTCATAATCAATTCAAGTTTCGCGTGTATCGTGTGTCCGATTCATCGGAATTCCGGCCACGGGGATTTCCGGTCTCGCGACCAACGGGCAAAGATAATCATTTTCTTTCCACGGCGCAATATTTGCGTCACGGGTGCTCCGGCTTCACTTTGATTTTGAGCCGCGCTTTTACTGATTATGAATCCGGTCATGAGCCTGAGAACACGAATCATGAGTTTGGGACTGCTTTCGGCGGTCGTGACACTGTGCTGCGGAAACATCTCCGCACAGAG
>CAVDEO010000078.1:0-10957 GCA_963607915.1 bacterium | reverse complement strand
CAAAATGCGACTTTTTCTCCGGCTTTTCTCCCCGCACCAACAAACGCCCGTTTTTCAGTGCAGTGTCCCGGGGCTGAGGCGCGTAACGGGAAAGTAGTGTTGAAAAGCCGGGCCGTGCAGCCTGTCAACAGTGTTTTTGAATCGCATCAAAGGTATTATAATGTTTAATTAAAAATGGTACAACCATGAAGAGGATTAAAATCTTTCTTTCAATGTTGTTGGTGACAGTCGGAGTAGTCGCAAACGCGCAGGGGCTCACTGTCACAGGTACGGTCAGGGATTCGGCAACGGACGAGCCCATACCATTTGCATCCGTTCACGTGAAAGGCACGATGAACGGCATCAACACGGACGCGGACGGCAAATTCTCCGTCAAGGCGTCTTCCAGCAGTGTTCTGGTTTTCTCCTGCGTAGGCTATCAGACAAGTGAGGTGGAGGTCGACGGACGAAATGTCATCGACGTGTTCCTTGAGTCCGAGGCGCTGGATGAAGTCGTGATGATTGCCTACGGCTCGGCCAAGAAGTCTTCATTCACCGGATCCGCGACCGCAATCAAGAGCGAATCCCTCAAGAAAAGGAGCGTCACGAGCGTCACGAAAGCCATCGAGGGCATGGTGCCCGGTGTCACCGCAGCCACAAGTTCCGGACAGCCGGGAGACGGGGCCAGCATCATCATCCGAGGCATCGGCTCCATCAACGCGAGTTCAAGCCCGCTGTATGTCGTTGACGGCATCCCTTACGACGGAAGCCTTTCGGCAATCAATCCGAGCGACATCGAGTCACTCACTGTCCTCAAGGACGCATCCGCAGCGGCTCTCTACGGTTCACGAGGCGCAAACGGAGTCGTGCTGATTACGACCAAACGTGGCTCTGAGGGGCGTACAAACGTGAACTTCAAGGCCGAAGTCGGTTTCGAGTCGAGGGCGTACAAGCCATACAACGTCGTTGACCAGAAGGAATATGTCCAGCTGATGTACGAGGCTCTCCGCAACGGATACATCCAGGACGGCGGAATGACATGGGAAGCCGCTTCCACGGAGGCAAGCCAGAAACTCGGCAGCACTCTCGGAGGCGAGCAGTACAACCCGTTCAAGAACTACACTTGGGACACAATCATCAATCCGGAGACGGGACTTGTCAGGGACGACGCCGTTTCTGCATATAATGAAAGCTGGCTGGATGCAATCACGAACAGCAAGGCCCTCCGTCAGGAATATACTTTCGGACTCAACGGAGGAAACGAGAAGACAAAATACACCATGTCTCTCGGGATTCTTGACGAAGACGGAATCCTCGTGAACACCAACTTCAACAGGTATTCATTCAGGACAGGCGTGGACCACAAGGTCAACGACTGGTTCGCGGCCGGAGCCAACACCTCCTACGCCATGACCAAGTCAAACGCGCAGCAGATCGGCAGCGGCTCATACACGAGCAACGTCTGGTACACGGCGCAGTTCATGGCTCCGATTTATCCTGTCTATCTCAAGGATGAGAACGGAAACAATGCCGGCGGCTACGACTACGGCGAGACCGGACGTCCTACAGCGAAAGACTTCAACTCGTTGGGAGACAGGTATCTCAACAAATACGAGACAATCCGCGACAACGCGAGCGTCCGTGCGTACGCTGTTCTCGGCGGCGACTCTGACATAATGGGCGTCATGAAGGGTCTGTCATTCCAGTCAAACTTCGGTGCGGATCTCGTCAACACCCGCAGTTCCTCATACTCAAGCCCTGACCACGGAGACGGCAAGACCCAGCAGGGAACAATAAACAAAGGCAGCAACCGGGATTTCTCCTGGACCTGGAACCAGATTCTCAAATACGAAAGGGAATTCAATGACCTGCACCATGTCCTCGGACAGTTCGGACACGAGTTCTACAGATACAGGTACAACTACCTCACGGCAGGAAGGACAAAAGTCTATCCAGGCATCGAGGAACTTGCACCGGCAGTGAATCTCGACAGCGCGAACTCCTATCAGATTGACTACAAGATTGAGTCCTATTTCGGACGTCTCGCATACGATTTCGCCGACAAATACTATTTCGAGGGCACTTGGAGAACTGACGGTTCTTCACGGTTCCACAAGGACTACCGCTGGGGACAGTTCTGGTCTGTCGGAGCATCATGGAGACTCTCCGAGGAGAAATTCATGAAGAATGTCAGCTGGATTGACAACATGACCCTCCGTCTTTCCTATGGACAGCTCGGTAATGACGGACTTGACTCATACTACGCCTGGCAGTCGTTCTATGACCTCACATGGGCGAACGCATCGAATCCGGGCGCACTGGTGGCCTCACTCGAAAACACCGAGGTCTCATGGGAAAAGAAAGGCACGTGGAATGTCGGAATAGAATCAACGATGTTCAAGCACTTCCTGAACTTCTCTGTGGAGTATTACAACTCGCTCACGACGGACATGCTTCTCGAATACCCGATGGCACTGTCCACCGGCTTCTCCGGATATGACGCGAACGTAGGTTCAATGCGTAATCAGGGATTCGAGGCGTCATTCCGCTTCAACTGGGTTGAAAAAAGCAAATTCGGTGCAAGTTCCACACTCATGTTCTACAAGAACTGGAACAAGGTTCTCGCGCTGACAGACACGGACACGATTACTGACGGTTCCCAGGTGATAAAGGTGGGTATGCCGATTTACACCTACTATATGCCGAAATCCGCAGGAGTCGACCCCGCCACCGGAGCGCAGCTCTACTGGGCGTATGAGAAGGATGATGACGGCAACAAGATTGAAGGCAGCGACTACAGGACGACGAGCGTGTCCGAGGCCAATACATCCAAATACTATTTCGGGAGCCGCGAGCCTAAGCTTCAGGGATCTTTCGGTTCCGAGTTCAGGTTCGGCCCGGTGGATTTCTCATTCCTCACTACATTCTCAATCGGAGGCAAGACATATGATTCGCTTTATGCAAGCAGCATGGAAGTGTCGTATGTAGGAAACACCTGGAACAGGAATGTCCTCCGCCGCTGGCAGAAGCCGGGTGACGTCACCGACATTCCGGCCGTAAGAATCAATTCCGGCAATCTTGCTACGGACAGCTACCTCATCGACGCCTCCTATTTCGCAATCAAGTCACTCCAGCTCGGATATACGCTTCCGGCGAAGTGGGCGAAGGCCATCAAAATGCAGTCTCTGAGGATTTATGCGACTGCTGACAATCTCGCGATGTTCAACAAATTGCAGGGAATGAACGTACAGTACAACTTCCGGGGAGGTTCAAACTACACCTACACTCCGATGAGGGTCATAGCGTTCGGCGTTGACGTGAACTTTTAATTGACAGGAGATTAAGACATGAAAAAGACAATAATAGCGACTTTGGCAATTCTGACTGTACTCTCCGGGTGCAGCAAGATGCTCGACACGGTTCCCACTACGGCGGTTTCGGGAGACACGATGCTCGAAACGACGGACGGCGGTCTCCAGGCGCTGAACGGAATCTACAGATTCTTCTGGCAGTGGTCTGCAAGTACTGGCTCGACCTCCCACGAGGCTTTCGGTCCTCAGGGATATGCCCTCATGGGTGACGCGATGGGGGACGACATGGTGTTCTCCGGTCAGGGGAACGGATGGTTCTGGTATGATTACACCTACGAGGAGAAAAAAGCGTTCACACGCGACAGTTTTCGTCCTTACGACATCTGGAACTACAACTACACCATAATCAGCCAGGTCAACTACATCATCGCCAAAGGCGGTTCGATGCAGGGAGACAAATCCGATGTCGATTACATCATCGGCAACGCCTACGCCCTCCGCGCGAATGCATATTACAACCTCGCCATCAACTACGCGAGAAGTTACGCCGGGCATGAGGACCGTCTCTGCGTTCCGATTTACACCGAGCCTACGACCTCAAAGACCAAGGGTAAGGCAAGGGCAACCAACGAGCAGGTCTATGCTCAGGCCCGCGAGGACATTGACAAGGCAATCGACCTTCTCAAAGGGAAGAAACAGAAGCACTGCTCTCACATCGACTACACCGTGGCAAACGGCATCAAGGCCCGCATCGCCATCACGATGAATGACTTCAAGGCCGCTTACGAGGCTGCGGACAATGCGATAGCAAGCACGAGCAAGAAACTCAGCAACAATGTCTCATGGGGCTACAACGATGCAATCAACGGCGTTGATGTGCTCTGGGGTGCCGAAATCATAACGGATCAGGGCACGACCAATCCTCAGTTCCTCGCTCAGATGGACTACAGGGCGGGTTCCTACGGAGATGGCCAGAGAAAGCTCTGCAGCGCATGGCTCTATGCGAAGATTGACCCAAGAGATGTCCGCAAAGCGTGGTGGGTCGATGAGGACCTGAACGACGATGGTGACATCACTCACGGCCTCCAGCAGTACAAGTTCCTCTTCAAAGACCCGGCGGTCCTGAAGAGCGGTGCAGACCACATTTTCATGAGACTTCCCGAGATGTATCTGATAAAGGCCGAGGCGGCCTGCCGTGACAACAATGACAACGAGGCCCAGACCGTGCTCAATGATTTCATGTCCTACAGGCTTGAAGGCTACGACTGCTCCGGCAAGACAGGCACGGCTCTCGGCAAACTCACCACGGACGAGACAGGTTCACTCCTTGAGGAAATCATACTTCAGCGCAGAATCGAACTCTGGGGAGAAATAGGTCGTGTCTTCGACATCAAGCGTCTCCGTCAGGGCTTTGTCCGCACAGAAGCGATGGGCTATCAGACGAGCGCGCTGCTCACGAGCCTCAAGACAAGCGACCCGGAGACATTCGACTGGGTGATGACCATTCCGCAGGTGGAAATTGACGCCAACAGCCTTATGGTCCAGAATCCTGTCGGGAGCGATGCCACTTCAATCACGGGAGACGACCCGGCACTCAACAAGGCTGAATAATGATTAAATGAAATTTGTCATGAAGAAGATAACATATTTATTGATTCCGGTCTGTGCCTTGGCGGCAGCGGCATGCAATTCAGACAACATAGGCACGACATATTCCGGAGAAAACGAAGTCGCGACATTCGCCCAGAGCATCATCAAAGACTCCGAAGTCGACATTGAGGCCACGGAATATTTTGTCCCCGTGCGCAGGCAGACGAACACGGGCGAACTTACGGTCAATCTCACGGCAAATCCCTATCAGGGAAAAATCAAGGCTCCGGTGACATCGGTGACGTTCGCGGACGGAGAGTATGAGACCACGCTCAAGATTGACGTCACTGACATTGTTCTCGGTGAGACGGACACGCTCGGGCTGAAGTTGACGAACTGCCTTGACAAGCACATTTCTGTGGATTCATGCGCCGTGATTCTCGCAAGAGGCTACACCTGGGTTTCGCTTGGCGAAGGTCAGTGGTACGATGCCTTTATTGACGCAGCAGTCACCCCGGTTCAGGTCAGCAAGGCCGACGGGTTCGAGGTGTACAGGGTATATGCCCCTTACCCGCAGGATGTCCTTGTGGAAGCCGGGTATGAAACTTCCGGTGCATTGGGCTGCGGAGGCGCCGCGTGCGAATATATAGAGTTCAGTGTGGATGGAGAAGGATATATAGCATGGCAAACCTGGAGTACGACCATTGACTACAGCGGGAATGGAAACACCATATACGCATATTATGTTCCGACGGAGCCTAAATGCTACGGCATACTCACGGAAGACAATGTGGCTGTATTCTATCCATATTACTATATTCCGGGCGTAGGCGGCTGGGGCGTTGTCGCATACTGCGCGCTTTCGCTTCCGGGCGGCCCGGATTTGGAGGAATGGCTCAGCGAATAACAGCACGGACCAGACAACAGGTTCAGGAAGAGGCTGACTGAGAAGTCCGAAGGGGGGGGTGACCAAAGAGTTTTTGTTCACCCCCTTCTTTTCCGTTAAGATTTTGAAGATTTCCATAAAGGTTAGACGATGATGACACATTTGTTTGGGAGATATCCGGTTGGGAGGCATTCCCTGCTTTTTCTGCCGCTTATGCTCCTGTTCTCCTGTACATCTCAGATTGAAGAAATCGCGCCGGCGGAGACCGGGAAGACGGCGGCAGCGGCCGAGTACGGCGTGGCGGACATATTCCTTTCTGAAGAAATGGCCGGAATCGTGGAATCGGCCGGTTGGGACGGCGGCGTGCCGAAGACAAAGTCGGCCGGGTTCAACAGCGCATTGGGGACTCTGGACACGGAGTCCATGACTCGGATATTCTCCGACGGCGGCGAATTTGAACGGCGTCACAGGGAGGCCGGACTTCACAGGTGGTACAGGATTATATATTCACGGACAATTCCGCTCACAAAGGCCGCGGATGTTCTCGAACCGCTGGACGGGGTGCTCGAAGTTTCACCTGTCCTGAGGGCGAAGACGGAAACAATGCCGTTCAATGACCCGAACCTGCCGCGCCAATGGCACTACCTGAATGACGGGAGTCTTTCCCGGAACCATTCGGCGGGGGCTGACATCAACGTCACTCCGGTCTGGGAGCGCTACACCTGCGGAAACAGGGCCGTCATCGTCGCCGTTCTGGACGGCGGGATTGACAGGGCGCACGAAGACCTCGCGGCGAACTATGTCGGAGGAAAGAATTTCGTGTCCGGAGGTCAGATCACCGCAGACGATCACGGGACACACGTGGCCGGCACAATCGCGGCAAGAAACAACAACGGCATAGGCGTATGCGGGGTGGCCGGAGGAAATGCGGAAGACGGTCAGGACGGGGTCGGCCTGCTTTCCTGTCAGATTTTTATCGGGCAGAAAGCCGACAACCAGCCGGACGCCCTCGTCTGGGCCGCCGACAACGGCGCCGTGATTGCGAACAACAGCTGGGGCTTCGACTTCGAGACAAGGGAGGAGGCAATGGCCACGACTATTCCCGGACCGCTCCGGACAGCCATAGACTATTTCATAAAATACGCCGGCTGCGACAATGACGGCAATCAGAGAGCGGACAGCCCGATGAAAGGAGGACTTGTCGTGTTCGCAGCGGGCAATGACGCCTGGGACGTGGATCCCATCTGCCAATACGAACCGGTCTTTTCCGTCGGAGCCATCGGACCCGGCTTTCAAAGGGCGTACTACTCCAACTACGGCAGCTGGGTGGACATCGCCGCGCCGGGCGGAGAACAGAGCACCCAGAACAATACGCTTATACTGAGCACATTGCCGGGAAACAAGTACGGATGGCTGCAAGGCACGTCAATGGCCTGTCCTCATGTCAGCGGAGTCGCCGCTCTAATCGTCTCTCACTTCGGAGGCCCGGGATTTACGGCGGATATGCTCAAGAAAAGGCTGCTGGACGGGGCGCGGGAAGATGTCCTCCCCGCAACGGCCCAAATCGGGCCGCTCGTTGACGCCCTCGGAGCCTTCACCACCGGAAAGACCAGTCCTCCGGCCGCGCCCGGAGATGCCGCCTTCTCGTCCGTCGGCAACAGGATAAATGCAAGTTTCACTGTCACGGCCGATGAGGACGGTGATGCGGCGTTCGGTTATATGCTGCTCGCATCCGAAAACAGAGAAAGCCTTGAAGGCCTATCCGATCCGAGAAATCTTCCGGACGATGTATTTCATTCCGAAACTCTTGTGGGAAATCTCAAAGCAGGGGAAGAAATGACCGCAAGCCTCGGTTCCCTGGATTTCGAGACGGAATACCATGTCGGGATAATCGGCTTCGACTATGCCCAGAACTATTCCGGAATCTCGGAAATCTCACAAATCCGGACATCGTCGAACTCTTCTCCCGTAATAAGATGCCTCTCCGGCACAGAGATGCTCACATTGAAGGCACACGAGACCGCTGCTGTCTCTTTCGAGATATATGACCCGGAAGGAGAGGAAGTCACGGTCAGTTTCAGCAAAACTTCGTCTGCAAGTTCGCTTGAAAGGACCGGAGACACAAGCTGGAAACTGAATATCAATGCGAGAATGGCGAAAGCCGGTGAATATGAAGACCTTATCTCGGCTTCAGACCCTTTCGGAAAGGAAACGGAATATTCATTCAGATATGAGATACTCCCGAATCATGCTCCCGAGGTAAAAAAGGTCATAGAGAACATCTATTCCGAATCGAAGACCGGTGAATATGTCCTCGAAATGGATGATTTCTTCTATGACGCCGATGGGGAGAGTCTGCGATATTCGGTTGCAGGCGGCAGCAAAACCGTGGCAACGGCGGAACTTGGCGGCAGTTCCCTGAAAATCAGCGTAAGCGGATACGGACTGTGCAAGTTCAGCGTCACGGCATCTGACGCAAAGAACGCGTCCTGTTCTCTGGAGTTCAACCTTATGTCGAAAAACCCGGACAACCCGGTCGAAATGTATCCCGTACCTGTGACTGACTGTCTGACAATCAGAACGGGATTGCCGGTCGAAACATATGTTTCCGTCACGACGCTGTCGGGCACGGTCGTCCACGAGAGCCTTTCGACGGTGAGCGCTTTCGAACCCGAAGTCATAGACATGAAATCTTGTGCGCCCGGACGCTACAGGGTGAAGGTGATTGTCGGAGGAAAGGAATATGACCGGATTGTAACAAAGATTTAGAAGATATGAAAAAGACAGGTTTATATGTCGCGACATTTCTCACAATAAGCTGCGCAATGCTGATGCCGTCCGGAACAAGCCGGGCACAGTCGGAAGCCATGCCCTTCGTTGCGACTTTCCTCAATTTGTCAGAAGCCGGTTTCGCGGGCTGCAGCCTGTCCGATTCCGGGCTGTCGCATTCGAATCCTGCATATCCGGTGATGAGGGACAGGAAACTGAGCGTTTCCGCAGGATGGATGAGCCTCGCTCCCGATTACTATGGGACTTCCTGTTTTTCCGTTGATGCGGGGATGGTTCTCGGGAAGAAGTTCGGAGTCTGCGTTCTGGCGGCATACGGTCTCGACCGGCCTTACGAAGAGTTCAACAGCGGAGGATATTCCACCGGAACGTTCCGTCCCCGTCAGCTGATTGCCGGAGCCGGTTTCTGTTACAGGCCGCTTTCCTTCCTGTCAGTGGGAGTCAATGTCAAATATGCCGGCGAAAAACTGACATCCGCTGCGGGCTACGGCGCTCTGGTGACGGATATTGCCCTGGCTGCGGATGTTCCGCTCGGGCATGGGATCAGGATAAAGGCGACGGCCGGCGCGTATTCGCTCGGCACAAAAGTGAAAGCGTCAGACGGCAGCAGCTACAGGCTTCCCTCTGAAGCGAGGGGCGAGGTCGGCTATTTTCAGGAATTCACGCCAAGACACAGGCTGGAAATCCTCGGGGCGGCCGATGTGTTTTTCAACAGGAAATTCTCGGCGGCCGCAGGACTGGGCTACACATGGAATTCGATGCTGACCGCCCGTCTCGGTTACCGCTACGGCGGCAACTCCGTCATCCCGTCCTACGCCTCGGCCGGAATCGGAGTGAAGTTCTTCGGAGTCAGCCTCGATGCCGTCTGGCTGTTCGGCTCGAAGATTCTCCGCAACAGTTTCGGCCTCTCACTCGGCTACGGTTTCTGAACTACGGGTTCTGAACTCCGGGTGCGCTCGGGTGCATCAGGTTCGACGAGTTCGTAGTCGAGCAGGCACTGGTCCTGTCACTCGGCTGCAGCTTCCAGAAAATCTTTGATGTGGACGCACTGTATCCCGTCGTATGAACCACGGGCGGCAATCTCATCCATACAGATGACCATTTTCGGGAAATTGTCTCTGATTCTGCGCAGATTGCCGAACTCCCGTTCCATTGTCCCGTCGCTCTGAAGCAGGTAGCAGACTTGGACGTAGAGGCGCTGTCCGTCTTTCTCTGCGACAAAATCTATTTCAGCATTCTGCAGCTGCCCGACGAAGACTTTGTAGCCCAGTTTCTTCAGGTGAAGATAGGTGGCGTTTTCAAGGATTTTCTCGATGTCCCCGCGCAGATTCATACCGGCAAGCGAGTTCCGCAGACCGATGTCTTCAAAATAGTATTTCTCGTTCGTGTCAAAAATCCTGCGTCCGTGGATGTCATAGCGCTTCACACGATTGATGACATAGGCATTTGACAGAAAGCTCAGGTAATTTGAAACGAGGGTCGGAGAGACCGTCATCCCCTGTGAACGCATGAACTTGCAGATGCTGTTGGCGGAGATGTTTTTTCCGATGTTGTCGCTTACAAAGTGCACCATATCCTCCAGAAAACGGACATTGCGGATGCGTTCCCTCGATATGACATCTTTCATCATCACCGTGTTATAAACATCTCCGAGATAGTCGAGAATCATCCGGCGGTTGTCCAGACCGATATGGGAGAGCTGCGGCAATCCTCCGAAAGTGAAGTATTCCAGCAGGGAGTCCTGATTGTCCTGAAGTTTATGGAACTCGAGAAATTCGGGATAGTCGAGGCTTTGGATGTGTATCTCCACATAGCGCCCGGAGAGGTATGTCGCGAGTTCCCCGGACAGCATCGTGGCGTTGCTGCCGGTGACAATTATGTCGCAGGACTGTTTCGCCTGATAGTTTCGCAGCGAGTTCTCGAAGCCACGGATGTCCTGAACCTCATCAATGAACAGGAAATTCTTCTTGCCGGCTTGCAATTGGCCGTCAACGTGGCGGTTGAGTTCAATATCCGTGTTCAGGTCGCGGAACTCGGCGTATTCCTTGTTGATGTATATGGTGTTGACATCGGCATCCTGCTCCCTGATTCTGTCGCATACGCTCTGCAATATGCAGCTCTTTCCTACTCTCCTCTGCCCGGTGAGCACCACAATAAGCCCTTTGCCCAGATAACTCTGAACTTTCTCAATGTAATATTCCCGTTTGACAAGATTCATGTATAAATGAAATTTATGCAAAGTTATGACAGTTTTTCATATATACAATAAATAGCGTCAAGAGTTAAGTGCTTTTTAATTTATATGTCAAAGTCAGGCCAATAATCCGTAAGAATCAGTCAGCCGCGTCAGTGACTTGAACTGAAAAAAGTTGTCACTATACGAGGTCAAATGTATAGTAACAAT